>NZ_JBHZEJ010000001.1:6473-286841 GCF_042756365.1 Streptomyces sp. NPDC059092 | reverse complement strand
GGGTGGGCGTTTTTTTTTTTTATACGCGCCGGGTGTGGGCCGCCCTACGCGCTGGCCGGCGCGGGGGGCCCGGGCGGGTCCTGACATCGGCCGGGCCCACGGGGCCTGGGGTGGCGGAGAACGCCGGGAGAGCGGCCTACGGCCTACTTGGCCTCGGCCTTGCGGAGTTCGGCCAGCTCCTCGTCCGACTCCCGCCCCGGCGTCGGGATGTTGAACCGGATGATCGCGAAGCGGAAGATCGCGTAGTAGAGCGCCGCGAAACAGAGCCCGACCAGCGCGAGCCCCCACGGGTTGGTCGCGATCCCCAGGTTGAGGAAGTAGTCGACCGCGCCCGCCGAGAAGCCGAACCCGTCCTTCATGCCCAGGGCCCAGGTCAGCGCCATCGACACACCGGTCAGCACGGCGTGGATCGCGTACAGCACCGGCGCGATGAACATGAACGTGAACTCGATCGGCTCCGTCACACCCGTCACGAACGCGGTCAGCGCGAGCGAGAGCATCATGCCGCCGACAGCCTTGCGGCGCTCGGGGCGCGCGCAGTGCGTGATGGCCAGACAGGCCGCCGGGAGCGCGAACATCATGATGGGGAAGAAGCCCGTCATGAACTGACCGGCCGTCGGGTCGCCCGCCAGGAACCGGTTGATGTCGCCGCTCTTGCCGTCGAACGTACCGGCCTGGAACCACGGGAACGAGTTGAGGAGATGGTGCATGCCGACCGGGATCAGCGCACGGTTGGCGACACCGAAGATGCCCGCGCCGACCGCGCCGGAACCCACCAGCCACTCACCGAGGTTGTGCAGCCCGGCACCCAGAACCGGCCATATGTAGCCGAAGACGATGCCGATCCCGAGCCCGGCGAACGCGGAGAGGATCGGTACGAGGCGACGGCCGCCGAAGAAGCCCGCCCAGTCCGGCAGCTTCGTCCGGTAGAACTTCTGGTACAGCAGGGCCACCACGACGCCCATGACCACACCGCCGAGGACCTTCGCGTCGACGGGCGCGTCCGTCATCACGATCTTGCCGTCCACCACCTGCGCGACCTTGGGCAGGTTCGCGTCGGTGAAGGTGGCCAGCACGTTCTTGAAGACCAGATAGCCCGTGACGGCGGCGAGCGCGGTCGAGCCGTCCGCCTTCTTCGCGAAACCGATCGCGATGCCGACGGCGAACAGCAGCGGCATGTTGTCCAGGATCGCGTTGCCGCCCGCGGCCATGAAGCCCGCGATCTTCGTGACGAACGCGGGGAACGAGTCACGGCCGAGCATGTCCCCGTTGCCGAGCCGTACGAGCAGCGCCCCGGCGGGCAGGACCGCGACGGGCAGCATCAGGCTGCGCCCGATACGCTGCATCACGGACATCAGGCCGCTGCCCTTTTTCGGCTTTGCCGCAGCGGGCTTGTTCTCCGCCGCGGGGGCGGCGCTGGCCGTGGACATCAACTTCCTCCAGGGGGAACGCGGCAGACGGCCGCGTGGTCTACACCACTCAATGGTTTAGACCAGTTGTACACGGTGAGGAACGGATAAGGAACCGCCGTAATTCGGCGAAAAATGTGACCTGGGTTACTCGGATTACCCGATCGCCGCTCAGGCTGACCCGGGCCCGCCGCTCCGGCTACTTGGTGTTCTGCTCCTCGATCGCCGACTCCAGCTCCTCGGGCTCCCGCCCCGGCGTCGGGATGTCGAACACGGTGATCGCGACCCGGAAGACCACGTAGTAGACCACCGCGAAGCACAGACCGATCGGAATGATCAGCCAGGGCTTGGTGTCCAGGTGCCAGTTCACGACATAGTCGATCAGCCCGGCCGAGAAACTGAACCCCGCGTGCACCCCCAGCGCCCAGGTGATCGCCATCGAAGCGCCCGTCAGCAGCGCGTGCGCCCCGTACAGCAACGGCGCCGCGAACATGAACGAGAACTCCAGCGGCTCGGTCACCCCCGTGACGAACGACGTCAGCGCGACGGAGAGCATCAGCCCCGCGATCCGCTTACGGTGCTCGGGGCGCGCGCAGTGCGTGATGGCCAGGGCCGCCGCCGGCAGCCCGAACATCATGATCGGGAAGAACCCCGACATGAACTGCCCCGCCGACGGATCCCCGGCGAAGAACCGGGTCAGATCGCCCTGGACGACCGTGCCGTCCGGCTTCGTGAACGAACCCGCCTGGAACCAGAAGAACGTATTCAGGAACTGATGCATACCGATCGGGATGAGCAGCCGGTTCGCCACCCCGAAGATCCCCGCACCCCAGGCGCCCAGCCCGATGAGCTGCTTGGCGAACGCCGTCAGCGCGTCACCCACCGGCTGCCACAGCAGCCCGAAGGCCACGCCGAGCACCACGCAGATGAACGCCATCAGGATCGGCACCAGCCGCCGCCCGTTGAAGAACCCCAGCCAGTCCACCAGCCGCGTCCGGTGGAACCGCTGCCAGACCACCGCCGTCAGCAGCCCGATCAGGATGCCCCCGAGCACCCCCGGGTTCTGCGGCACCCCTTCCGGCACCGTCTTCGTCACCGTGCCGTCGACCGGGAACGCGGCCAGCACGTTGTGATAGACGAGAAAGCCCACGACCGCGGCGAGCGCCGTCGACCCGTCCGCCTTCTTCGCGAAACCGATCGCCACACCGATGCAGAAGAGCAGTGGCAGCCCGAACGCCGCGTCGAGGATCGCCGTACCGCCCTGGGTGAACACCTTCGCCGTCCTGTCCCAGAACGGCCCGTGCAGATACGCCGAGAAGAGATTGCCCAGACTGACCAGCAGGCCGGCGGCGGGCAGTACGGCCACCGGGAGCTGGAGGCTCCGGCCGACCTTCTGAAGCCCCTGGAACAGACCGTTCCACGGGCTCCTCGGCCGCCCCGCCGACCGCTGCGGCACGGCGGCGCCGTCGGCGCTCATCGGCGTTCCCCCATTCCTCTCCCATCCCTCCATGACTGGTGTAGACCAGTTGAGTTAGGCTTCTCCCCGCCATCATTCGGTACGGCGTGACCGCTCGCCCGTGAAGATGAGCCAACCGTGCGTTACGGTGACAAAACGGTCTGTGTTCGAACGTCAGGGAGTAAAGACATGGCCACCAAGGCTGAGAAGATCGTCGCCGGACTCGGCGGGCTCGACAACATCGAGGAGATCGAGGGCTGCATCACCCGCCTCCGCACCGAAGTCGTCAACCCCGACCTCGTCGACGAGGTCGCCCTCAAGGCGGCCGGAGCCCATGGCGTGGTCAAGATGGGCACCGCGGTCCAGGTGGTCATCGGTACGGACGCCGACCCCATCGCCGCCGACATCGAAGACATGATGTAAAGCACGACGCGGAAGCGCGACGCCGGAATCGCGACGCGGAAGCACGACGGACGACGGACGACGGACGACGGACGACGGACGACGAAGAATCGCGAGCGGAATCGCCCGCGGACAAGGAGGGGCCTGAATCCGACCACGGTCACCACCGCCGGATCAGGCCCCTCCCCACGTCCCGATAGGCTCACGGCCATGTCTCGAATCGACGGCCGCACCCCCGAACAGCTCCGCCCCGTCACCATCGAACGCGGATGGAGCAAGCACGCCGAGGGCTCCGTCCTCATCTCCTTCGGTGACACCAGGGTCTTCTGCACCGCCTCCGTCAGCGAAGGCGTCCCCCGCTGGCGCAAGGGCAGCGGCGAAGGCTGGGTCACCGCCGAATACTCCATGCTGCCCCGCGCCACCAACACCCGCGGCGACCGCGAATCCGTACGCGGCAAGATCGGCGGACGCACGCACGAGATCAGCCGCCTCATCGGCCGCTCCCTGCGCGCCGTCATCGACTACAAGGCGCTCGGCGAGAACACCATCGTCCTCGACTGCGACGTCCTCCAGGCCGACGGCGGCACCCGCACCGCCGCCATCACCGGCGCGTACGTCGCCCTTGCCGACGCCATCACCTGGGCCCAGGGCAAGAAGATCGTCAAGGCCGGCCGCCGCCCCCTCACCGGCACCGTCGCCGCCGTCAGCGTCGGCATCGTCGACGGCGCGCCCCTCCTCGACCTCTGTTACGAGGAGGACGTCCGCGCCGAGACCGACATGAACGTCGTCTGCACCGGCGACGGCCGCTTCGTCGAGGTCCAGGGCACGGCCGAGGCCGAGCCCTTCGACCGCAAGGAGCTGAACGCCCTCCTGGACCTCGCGACGGCCGGCTGCGTCGACCTCGCGGCCCTCCAGAACGAAGCCCTCGCCCGCACGGCCTGACGCCCCCGTACCGTACGGGCGCCCGTCCGGCGCGTCCGTACGGTACGGATACTGGTGGGCATGACCCGCCTGATCCTCGCCACCCGCAACGCCGGGAAAATCACCGAACTCAAGGCCATCCTCGCGGACGCCGGCCTGCCGCACGAACTGGTCGGGGCGGAGGCCTACCCCGACATCCCCGACGTCAAGGAAACCGGCGTCACCTTCGCCGAGAACGCCCTCCTCAAGGCCCACGCCCTCGCCACCGCCACCGGCCTCCCGGCCGTGGCCGACGACTCCGGCCTCTGCGTCGACGTCCTGGGCGGCGCCCCCGGCATCTTCTCCGCCCGCTGGGCGGGCACCCACGGCGACGACGAGGCCAACCTGAACCTCCTCCTCGCCCAGCTCGCCGACATCGCCCCACCCCACCGCACCGCCCACTTCGCCTGCGCGGCGGCCCTGGCCCTCCCGGACGGCACGGAACGCGTGGTGGAAGGCCGCCTCCTGGGCACCCTCCGCCCCACCCCGGCGGGCACGGGCGGCTTCGGCTACGACCCGGTCCTCCAGCCGGAGGGCGACACGAGGACGTGCGCGGAACTGACGGCGGCGGAGAAGAACGCGATCAGCCACCGCGGCAAGGCGTTCCGGTCCCTGGTCCCGGTCGTACGGGAGCTGCTGGGCTGAGCCGAACGACAGAATCGGCCTGCGTATCAATCCTTCGATACGCAGGCCGACTGCTGTGCGGCGGAAGGGATTCGAACCCTCAAGCCCTTTCACAGGCCACAGATCCTAAGTCTGCCGCGTCACCACTGCGCCACCGCCGCTAGCCGTAAGCCATCGTACCGGCCGGGCGGCTTTCAGGAGAGCTGGAGAGGATCTAGCCCCTGAGCTCGTGCTTCTTCCGGCGGCTACGGCACCACGTGTCCGTCAGCGCGTGGCAGTTCGGGCACAGGTAACGCAGGTTCTCGGCGCGGTTGTCCAGCCAGTCGCCGCTGATGTGGTCGATCTGGAGTGTGATCGGCCGGCCCAGCCATTCGCCGGTGTTCCCGCAGGACGCGCAGCGGTAGGGGATACCGATCTCCTGCAGTGCCCGGTGCAGTCGGGGGCGGTTGGTGCGAGGGGAGCCTTGCGGCAGGACGACGAGTGTGTCGTCGGCCACGGGTTTCGGTGCGCGCGGTTGCGCCTTTCCCCAGGCGCGCCGCTTGAAGTGACTGGTGTCAAGGCCCAGTTGGGCCGCCTTCCGCCGAACACGGCGGTGATTTGTGTCGTTCACCTGGAGTCCGAGGGCGCGCATGACGCCCGCGTAACTGGAGGCGCCAGGTATCGCGTTGCGCAGCGCTGTCTCTGGGATCGCGAGGCGCGCGTTACGGAAATGAACGGTGTCGATGCCCCGCTCCTTGAGCATGCGGCCGAGTGCCGCGCGCGACCGGCTGTCGTCGGGTACTCCGAGAATGCGGGCTACGCCACGGATGCTGTCGGCGGAGGCGGCGGCGTCCGCCAGTTCGGGGGTGGTGAACGGCAGTTCGGTCGGGGTGAGATTCATCCCCGGGAAGTGGCTGATGTCGATGCCCGCCGCCTCGATGCGGCGGGCGATGTGCGACAGCGTGCCTGTGGCGGGTGGCACGCCCAGCTTGGCAACGACCTCACGCAGTGTCGTGGATGTCGCGGCAGCGGCGGCGATGACCTCGTCCGGGTACTTCCGCCACGGACTCCGTTGCTTGAAGTGACTGGTGTCGATGCCGAGGTCGGCAACTTTCTGCTGAAGGACGCGGCGCTGCCCGCCACTTGATCTGAGCCCGAGGCGGCGCATCAGATCCGCCCAGGTCTGCGCATCGGAGACGGCTGTGGCCAGATGGTCCCGGTCGTAAGGCTCGGGCACGGCTCCTCCTCGGTCCGGCCGCGCGTTCGCGGCGTCGCACTGAGTAACGAACCGGATATCGGACGGTTACGCCATCCGGCGCAGCCGTCCGATATCCGAGCGAGGTGGTGGAGGGGTCAGAACTTGGGTTCCGGGGTCTGGGACTGGACCAGTTCCACCGCTTCCTCCGGTGTCTCGACCGACGGGGGCGAGCCGGTCAGCGGCTTCTGGGCCGTTTCCTTCATGCAGGCCACCGCGATCACGCCCACCAGTGCCGCCGCCATCGCGTAGTACGCGGGCATCAGGTCGTCGCCCGTCAGGCTGATCAGGCCGGTGATCACCAGGGGGGTCGTGCCGCCGAAGAGGGAGGCGGAGAGGTTGTAGCCGACCGACAGTGAGCCGTACCTGACGTGGGTCGGGAAGAGTGCCGGGAGCGCTGCCGACATGGTGCCCAGGAGGCAGACCAGGGAGAGGCCGAGCATCAGCATGCCGGCCACGATCGCGGGGATGCTGCCCTGCTTGATGAGCAGGAAGGCCGGCAGGGAGAGGAAGAAGAAGCCGAGCATGCCGGTCATCAGCAGCGGCTTGCGGCCGTAGCGGTCGCTGAGTTTGCCGACCTGGCTGATGATCATCATCAGGACGACCATCACGCCGAGCAGGATCAGCAGGCCGTGCGTCTCGCTGTAGCCGAGCTGGTCCGAGAGGTAGGTCGGCATGTACGACAGCAGCATGTAGTCCGTGATGTTGTACGCGCCGACGAGCGCGATGCAGAGGATCAGCGACGGCCAGTACCGGCGGAAGATGTCCGCGAGGTCACCCTTTGCCGTCGTCTCCACCGTGTCCGCAGCCTCGGAGGCGTGCGCGCTCTGCGCCTGCAGCTTCTGGAAGGCGGGCGTTTCGTCGAGGCGCAGCCGCAGGTAGAGGCCGACGAGTCCGAGCGGGCCGCCGATGAGGAACGGTACGCGCCAGCCCCAGTCCGCCATCGTGTCGGAGCCGAGGATCGCGGTGAGCGCGGTGACCAGGCCCGCGGCGCCGACGTACCCGGCGAGGGTGCCGAATTCGAGGAAGCTGCCGAAGTAGCCGCGGCGCTTGTCGGGGGCGTACTCGGCGATGAAGGTGGACGCGCCGCCGTACTCGCCGCCCGTGGAGAAGCCCTGGACCAGCCGGAAGAGGATCAGCAGTGCCGGGGCCCAGAAGCCGATCGTGGCGTACGAGGGGATCAGGCCGATGGCGAAGGTGCCGACCGCCATCAGCATCATGGTCAGCGCCAGGATTTTCTTGCGGCCGAGCCTGTCACCCAGGGGGCCGAAGAACATTCCCCCGAGTGGGCGTACGAGGAAGGCGACGGCGAAAGTCGCGAAGGAGGAGAGAAGTTCGACCGTGGAATTCCCCGAGGGGAAGAAGACATGGCCGATGGTGACGGCGAGGTAGCTGTAGATACCGAAGTCGAACCATTCCATGGCGTTACCCAGGGAGGCGGCTTTCACGGCGCGCTTGACCGCTTGTTCGTCGGTGACGGTGATGTCGGACCGGCGTAGTTTGGGGTTCTTCCGCCGCTGGATGGTGCGGAAGAGTGCGGGGTGGCGTTTGACCGCTGCGGGGTCGGCCGCCTCTTCGTGCTCCTGGCCGGCCATGGCGCGGGTCCTTTCCTCGGATTCCCTGGAGTGAATGCAGTCCAGGGGAACCTTCTGCACGCTGGCGCCGGATGCAAACCGAAGCCCCACGGAAGTGGGACTTCGGTCACAGTGTTCCGCCGGTGGCCCGTTCTCCGGCGGTGGCCGTTCCGGGCTCGCCGGTCAGATGCCGAGGTCCTTGATGATCTTCGCCACGTGGCCCGTCGCCCGTACGTTGTAGAACGCGTGCTCGACCTTGCCGTGTTCGTCGACGACGAGCGTGGAGCGGATCACGCCCGTCACGGTCTTGCCGTACATCTTCTTCTCGCCGAAGGCGCCGTACCGCTCCAGGGTCTCCTTGGTCGGGTCGCCGACCAGCGTGACCTTCAGGTTCTCCTGCTCGCGGAACTTCGCCAGCTTCTCCGGCCGGTCCGGTGAGACGCCGATGACGTCGTATCCGGCCCCGGCGAGCAGGTCGAGGTTGTCGGTGAAGTCGCACGCCTGCTTGGTGCAGCCGGGGGTGAGCGCGGCGGGGTAGAAGTAGACGATGACCTTGCGGCCCTGGTGGTCGGAGAGCGAGACGTCCTTGCCGTCCGCGTCGGGCAGGGTGAAGGCGGGGGCGGTGTCGCCGGGGGTCAGTCGCTCGCTCATGGTTCTCCTCCGAGGTCGGGCGGGGCGGTACGGGCCTGAGCGTAACCACCGGGCCGTAATCGGGGGTGCCGTCGGGTGGGGCCGGGGTGGAGCTGACAGACTGTCGCTCAAGGACTACCGGACACGACGACGGAGGCAGCGCGGTGTCGGATTCCAGGACCCCGGCGCAGATCGAGGCGGACATCGTCCGCAGGCGCGGGCAGCTCGCCGAGACGTTGGACGAGATCGGGGTGCGGGTGCACCCGAGGACGATCGTCGGCGACGCGAAGGCCAGAGTGGCTTCCACGGTGGACCAGACGGCAGGACGGGCGTTCGTCGCCGTGAACAGGACGGTGGCGGGCGTACGCGCGTCGTTCGTCGCTGACGACGGCGGGCCCCGGCTGGAGCGGGTGGTGCCGGTGGCGCTGCTCGCGGTGGGCGTCGTGGGGCTGCTCGTGATGGCGGGCAGGCCGGCCAGGACGTCCGGGCCGGCGAAGCGCCGCAAGAGGTGACCGTTCCCGGGGCGGGGACCGCGGTGGTTCCCGCCGCGGGTCCGTGTCGCACGTGTCGTCGCCCGTGTCACCCCTCTGGCGTACGGGAGCGCCGCGGGCAGGTAGGTTCGGGGTCGTGAGCGAGAACTCCCCCAGCCAACACGACAAGCTGCCCATCCGGATGCTGCACGACCGCGTGCTGGTCAGGACCGACATCCCGGAGGGCGAGCGGCGCTCGTCCGGCGGCATCCTCATCCCGGCGACGGCGGAGGTCGGCCGGCGGCTGGCCTGGGCCGAGGTGGTCGCCGTGGGGCAGAACGTCCGTACGGTGACGCCGGGGGACCGGGTGCTGTACGACCCCGAGGACCGTGCCGAGGTCGAGGTGCGCGGGGTGGCGTACGTCCTGATGCGGGAGCGCGATCTGCACGCGGTCGCCGCCGACCGGTTCGAGGGGTCCCAGGACTCGACCGGGCTTTATCTGTAACCGCTCTTCAGCCGCCCTGTACGGGCCCGCCTGGCGTGTTTGCTACGTTGGGGGGACCCGACGAGACGCGCCGTACCGGGTCAACCGAAAGACGACGCACCTGTTGTCCGTGCTTTCTGTGCCGGAGGTGCCGTCATGGCGTGGGTTCTGTTGGTCGTCGCGGGTCTGGTCGAGGTCGCCTGGTCGATCGGGATGAAGTACACCGAAGGGTTTACGCGGCTGTGGCCGAGCGTGTTCACCGGTGCCGGGATCGTGGTGAGCATGGTGCTGCTGTCGCAGGCGGCCAGGACGCTGCCGATCGGGACGGCGTACGGCGTGTGGGTCGGTATCGGCGCGGCGGGTGCGGCGGTGCTCGGCATGGTGGTGCTGGGGGAGCCGGCGTCCGCCGCCCGGATCTTCTTCGTCGTGCTGCTGGTGGTGGCCGTGGTGGGGCTGAAGGCGACCTCCGGGCACTGATCCCGGGGAGCCGGCCACGTGGAGGCGTGGACACGTGGTGAACACGTGTGGCTGGTGAACACGTGTGGCCGGTGAACACGTGTGACCACTGGATACGTGTGGCCACTGGATACGGCTAGAGGTTGCCGGGGCCCTGGTCCTGGGCGGGCGGCGGCCCCTGTCCCGCCGGGCCGCCCGTCGTGTTCGGGCCGTCGGCGGCCCCGGTGTCTCCCGTACCGCCCGCTCCGTCCCCGCCCGTGGTGTCCGGGGCGCCGCCGGCCGGTGGCCCCTCGCCGGTGGTGGAGCCGGTCGTCGTCGCGCCGCCCGTGGTTGCCGTACCGCCGCCGGTTCCGTCCGCCCCGCCCTGCGGCCCGCCCTGGCCCGGGGGTCTGCTCCGGCCCGAGGTGGTGCCCCCGGTGGTGGCGCCACCCGTTCGGCCCTGTGACGGACCCTGGGTCTGTCCCTGTGACGGCCCCTGAGTATGCCCCTGGGTGCTGGGCCGCGGTGAGGCGCTGCCCGCCCTGCCGGGTTCCCGCGACTCCTGCTCGTCCGGGGGCGCCGTCTCGGACGAGCCTGGTTCCACCTGGAGGTCGAAGTTCTGTACGGGCGTGGTCCGCAGCGCGCTCGCGGTGTACTCGCCCCAGATCTGGGCGGGCGCGCCCCCGCCGTTGATCCGGGCCTGTCCGAGCGCCCCGTACAGCGGCTTCTGCCGGGCGGTCTTGGGGTCGGCGCCCATGACGGCGACGACCGTGGCCAGGTTCGGCGTGTATCCGGCGAACCAGGCCGCCCGGTCCTCCTCCGCCGTGCCGGTCTTGCCCGCGGCCGGGCGGCCCGCCGTCTGGGCGGCGGTGCCGGTCCCGCCGTCGACGACGCCGCGCAGCATGGCGGTGGTGGTGTCGGCGGCCTCGCGGCTGACGGCCCGTGTGGTGGGCCGCGCGGGCAGGGCGATGTCCGTGCCGTTCTTGGTGATCTTGGCGACCAGGGTGTACGGGGTGCGCTCGCCGTGGTGGGCGAGGGTCGCGTACGCCTGGGTCAGGTCGAGGACGCTCGCGGTGGCCGGGCCGAGGGCGATGGAGGGGGAGGCGGTGAGGTCGGGGGTGTCGGCGGGGATGCCGAGGGCGACGGCGGTGTCCTTGACGGTGGCGGGGCCGACGTCCTGGGCCAGTTGCGCGTAGACCGCGTTGACGGACTTGTCGGTGGCGACCCTGACGGTGATGGGGCCGTAGTCGGTGTCGTCCTCGTTGTCGGGGGAGTAGCCGGTGGGCCCGTCGCGGCCCTCGACCATGCGTCCGGTGTCGCCGTCGTAGACGGTGTTGGGGGTGATGGGGCGGCCGTCCTGGGTCTGGGAGCCGTTCTGGACGGCGGAGGCGAAGACGAACGGCTTGAACGTGGAGCCGACCTGGTAGTCGCGGCGGGTCGCGTTGTTGACGTACTGCTCGGTGTAGTCGACGCCGCCGTACATGGCGACCACGTGGCCGGTTCCCGGGTTGATGGAGGCGCCGCCGACACGCACGTTGCGGTCGGCGGCGCGTGCGCTGTCGAGCTGCGAGGTGATCTGGTGGTCGACGGCTTTGACCAGGGCGTTCTGCTTCTTGCGCTCCAGGGTGGTGGTGATCCGGTAGCCGCCGGTGGCCAGGGTGTTCGCGTCGATGATCCGGTGGCCGGCGAGGTAGTCGCCGACGGCCTGGACGACGTAGCCGCGCTGTCCTGAGAGGCCGACGGCCGCGGACCTGATGGGGCCGGGCGTGGGGAACTTCAGTGTGTCGCGGGCGCGGGGGTCGAGCCACTTCTCCTTGACCATGCCGTCGAGGACGTAGTTCCAGCGGGCGACGGCGGCGGGCTTGTTCGCCGGGTGGAGGACGACGTCGAACTCGCTGGGCGCGTTGAGGAGTGACGCCAGGTAGGCGCCCTCCGCGGTGGTGATCTCGTCGACGTCCTTGCTGTAGTAGGCCTGCGCGGCGGCCTGGATGCCGTACGCGTTCCGGCCGAAGAAGCTGGTGTTCAGGTAGCCCTGGAGGATCTGTTCCTTCGTCTGCTCGCGGTTGAGCTTGATCGCGATGAAGAACTCCTTGGCCTTGCGGCTGACCGTCTGTTCCTGGCCGAGGTAGTAGTTCTTGACGTACTGCTGCGTGATGGTGGAGCCGCCCTGGGTGCCCTTGCCCATGGCGGTGTTCCAGGCGGCGCGGATCATGCCCTGCGGGTCGACGGCGGGTTCGTTGTAGAAGCCGCGGTCCTCGGCGGCGAGCACGGTCCGTTGTACGGCCCTGGGCACCTGGGCGAGCTGGACGTTCTCGCGGTTGATGTCGCCGTCGCGGGCGATGTGCGTGCCGTCCGCGTACAGGTACACGTTCGACTGGGCGGTGGCCGCGGCGTTGGCGGCCGGGATGTCGACGAGCTTGTAGCCGAGGGCGAAGCCGCCGATGAGGGCGAGCGCGCAGAACAGGAGCCCGCTGAGCGTCATGCGCCAGGTCGGGAGGAGTTTGCGCGGGCCGGTCCTGCGGCGCCGCTTGGCCTTCCGCTCGGCGCGTTTTCCCGCCCGGGTCTCCGACCGCGTCTCCGCCTGCGTGTCGGTGGGGGCGCCGGTGGGGACGTCGGTGCCGCTGTCGTCGCCCGGCGGGGTGGGTGCCGAGGGGTCTCGCGGGGCCCAGCCGGGCCGCTGTGGCTCGTCGTTCATGCGTGGAGACTCCTCGGCCGTGGCCGGAGGATGACTCTCCGGCATAACGGTGTCGTATCAGGCCATTCGTCACGCAGGCAGGAGAAACGCTGCGTATCCCTATGAAACACGGCCAGAACGCCTACCGGCGGGACGGTCGGCGCGGCGCCGGGCGCGGCGGCGCCGGATATTCGGTCGCGCCGCCCGGTCGGACCGCACTAGGGTCTTTCGTTTGGATCTGGCCGCGGCAGGGAGCGGGGTCTGGTGCCGTGGATCGCAAGGCGGAGGAGGGAGGCGACGCGGGAGCGGATGGGGTCTCCCCTGGTCGAGCGAAGCCGAGACCTTGGGGATGAGTGACGACAACGCCGCGAGGCGCGGCCCGCCGCGTCAGCGGCTGATGTCACCGCGGGCGCGCGAGCCCGGCAAGATCCAAACGAGAGGCCCTAGGGTCGTGCGCTTTGGTGCCTGCGGCCGGTGGCTCGGGCGCGCTCAGCCGCCGGCCGTTGTCCGGCCGGCGGCCCACTGACATCCGGCCGGCGTCCGGCCGGCGCCCGGTCGGCACACGCCCCGGCGTCCGGCCGGCGTCCGGCCGGCAAGCGAAGAGAGAGAAAGGGGCCTTCGTGCGGCTCTACTTAGCCGTGGCCGCGGGAGGGTTCCGGCGTCACGCGACGTACCGGGTGGCCACGGTGGCCGGGACGTTCACCAACACCGTGTTCGGCTTCATCATCGCGTACACCTACACCGCCCTCTGGGACGAACGGCCGCAGCTCGGCGGTTACGACCTCTCCCAGGCCGTCACCTTCGTATGGCTCGGCCAGGCGCTGCTGATGACCTGCTCCATGATGGGCGGCGGCTTCGAGGACGAGCTGATCGAGCGCATCCGTACCGGCGACATCGCCGTCGACCTCTACCGCCCCGCCGACCTCCAGCTCTGGTGGCTGGCCGGGGATCTGGGCCGTGCGCTCTTCCATCTGCTGGGGCGTGGCATCGCGCCGATGGCGGCCGGCTCGCTCGTGTTCGACCTGGCGATGCCGGGCTCGCCGCTGGTCTGGGTGGCCTTCCTGCTGGCGGTGGCGCTCGGGGTGGTCGTCAGCTTCGCGCTGCGCTATCTCGTGGCGCTCTCCGCGTTCTGGCTGATGGACGGGGCGGGCGTGGCGCAGATCTCGTTCCTGGCGGGGACGTTCTTCTCCGGGCTGCTGCTGCCGCTCACCCTCTTCCCGGGGGCGCTGGGGGAGATCGCGCGGGCGCTGCCCTGGTCCTCGCTGCTCCAGATCCCGGCGGACGTCTTCCTCGGCCGGCGTACCGGGTGGGACCTGGTGGGGGCGTACGCGTTCCAGGCGTGCTGGGCGGCGGGGCTGCTGGTGGCCGGGCGGCTGCTGCAGACCGTGGCGACGAGGAGGGTGGTGGTCCAGGGTGGCTGACGAGACGTTCGCGGAGGGATCCGTGGCGGACGCACCGGATGTGCGGGGCGTACCGGACGCGGAGGCAGGAGGGGCGGAGCTGTGGATTCCGCGGGCCTCGCGCGCGGCGGCGCTGTGGGACGGGCTGCGGGCGTACGGCCTGATCGTGGCCATGTGGACGCGCGCCACGATGACGTACCGCGCGTCCTTCGTGATGACGGCGCTCGCCAACTTCGCCGTGACGGCCTTCGACTTCGTGGCGATCCTGGTGATGTTCACGCACGTCGACGCCCTGGGCGGCTACTCGCTGCCCGAGGTGGCCTTCCTGTACGGGACGGCGGGCACGGCCTTCGGCCTCGCCTATCTGCTCCTCGGCTCGATGGACCGGCTGGGCCGCCGGGTGCGGGACGGGACGCTCGACACGCTGCTGGTGCGGCCCGTCCCCGTACTGGCGCAGGTGGCGGCCGACCGGTTCGCGCTGCGCCGGCTCGGCCGGGTCGTGCAGGGGCTGCTGGTGCTGGGGTACGCGCTGCTCGTGCTGGACATCGACTGGACGGTCGCACGGGTGGCGATGGTGCCGTTGATGCTGGTCAGCGGTGCGGCGATCTTCGCTTCCGTGTTCGTGGCGGGCGCGGCGTTCCAGTTCTGGGCGCAGGACGCCGCCGAGGTGCAGAGCTCGTTCACGTACGGCGGGACGACGTTGCTCCAGTATCCGCCGACGGTCTTCGCGCAGGACCTGGTGCGCGGGGTGACGTTCGTGGTGCCGCTGGCCTTCGTCAACTGGATTCCGGCGCTGTACGTGCTGGGCCGGGAGGACCCGCTGGGGCTGCCGGACGCGGTGGCGTTCCTGCCGCCGGTGGTGGCGTGCGGCTGCTGCGCGCTGGCGGGGCTGGCGTGGCGCGTGGGGCTGCGGGCGTACCGCAGCACGGGGAGCTGATCCGGGTGCGTCCGGCTGGGGAGAGGCGTGTTCATGACGACGACGGGGACAACGGAGAAGAGGGAGTACGGATGGTGACGGGTGGCGACGACGCACCGGGTTTCATCGAACTGGAAGGTGTGGAGAAGGTCTTCGACGTCCGCCGCAGAACGGGTCTGCTGCGCCGCGAGAAGCACCAGGTGCGGGCGGTCGACGGGATCACCTTCCGGGTGCGGCGCGGCGAGATGGTCGGCTACATCGGACCGAACGGTGCCGGGAAGTCCACCACCATCAAGATGCTCACGGGCATCCTCACCCCGAGCGGCGGCCGGCTGCGGGTCGCGGGCATCGACCCGTCGCGCGAGCGTACGCGGCTGGCGCACCGCATCGGGGTCGTCTTCGGGCAGCGCACCACGCTCTGGTGGGACCTGCCGCTGATCGACTCGTACCGGCTGATGCACCGGATGTACCGGGTCCCCGACGCGCGGTTCCGTACCAACCTGGAGCGGTGCGTGGAACTGCTGGACCTGGGGGAGCTGCTGGACGTGCCCGTACGGCAGCTCTCGCTCGGCCAGCGGATGCGCGGCGACATCGCGGCGGCGCTGCTGCACGATCCGGAGGTGCTGTATCTGGACGAGCCGACGATCGGGCTCGATGTCGTCTCCAAGGCGAAGGTGCGGCAGTTCCTGCGCGATCTGAACGAGGAGCGCGGGACGACGGTGCTGCTGACGACCCACGACCTGACCGACATCGAGCAGCTCTGCCGGCGGGTGATGGTCATCGACCACGGGCGGCTGCTGTACGACGGGGCGCTGGCCGGGCTGCACGAGGTGGGGGAGAGCGAGCGGACGCTCGTCGTGGACCTGGAGCGTGAGCTGCCGCCGATCGACGCGGTGGCGGCGGGGGCGCGGGTGGTGAAGGTGGAGGGGCCGAGGCAGTGGCTGGCGTTCCCGGCGGCGGAGTCGGCGGCGCCGCTGGTGGCGCGGATCGCGGCGGAGTATCCGCTGGTGGACCTCTCGGTGCGGGAGCCGGACATCGAGTCGGTGATCGCCAAGATGTACGCGGACCGATCAGCTGTGTGACGTGGGCCTCAGGTGGTGGCTACTCTGCTCCTATGACGAGTGAACGGCCTGAGACGCGTGCCTCCGACGCCGAGCGTGAGCAGGTGGCGGAGCGGCTGCGGGAGGCGATGGCCGAGGGGCGGCTCACGATGGAGGAGTTCGACGAGCGCCTGGGCGTGGCCTACGAGGCGCGTACGCACGGCGAGTTGGTGCCGCTGGTACGGGATCTGCCCGTGCCGGGGACGACGACGGACGTGGTGCGCGCCGCCGACCGGGACGCCGCCCCGGGTGTCTGGGCCGACCGGGTCGGCCGCGAACCGGCCACGTCCAAGGGGGCGTTCGCGTTCTGGGGCGGCTTCGGCCGCAGGGGGACGTGGACGGTGGGCCGGAAGTTCACGGCGGTCGTCTTCCAGGCGGGCGGTGAGATCGATCTGCGTGAGGCGCGGTTCGAGGACCGCGATGTGGTGATCCGCTGCTTCACGATCATGGGCGGTGTCCATGTCACCGTCCCGCCGGGCCTGGACGTCGAGGTCAGGGGTTTCGGCCTGATGGGCGGCTTCGGTGAGGCGGAGCACGACGAGGTGGCGGTGAGCCCCGGCTCGCCGCGCGTGGTCGTCACCGGGTTCGCGCTGATGGGCGGGGTCGGGGTGGAGCGGAAGGTCCGCGAGTCGGAGAAGCGCAGGCTCAAGGAGGAGCGCAAGCGCCAGCGGCTGGAGAAGAAGACGGACCGGAAGACGGACCGGCTGGAGAAGAAGCCGGACCGGGGAGAGCTGGAGTGAGATCCGGGAGAGCCGGAGTCAGGCGCGGACGCCCGTAGTCCGGCGGCGTCCGCCATGGGGCGCGGGGAAGGTTCCGTCCCCCCGGTCCGTCCCCCCTCGGTCCGTCCGTGTCTCCGCTACAGATTGGCGGGTGCCCTGGCCTCCAGCAGTTCCAGGCTGAGCGCGCGGCCCATCGCCCGGTATCCGGCGTTGCTCGGGTGGAGGCCGTCGCCCGCGTCGTACAGCGGCCTGATCCGGTCGGGGGCGTACGGGTCGCGCACCACCCGGTCGAAGTCCACGACGTCGTCGAAGACCCCGCCCGCCCGGATCTCCGCGTTGACCCTCTCCCGTACGGACTCGGTGACCGGGTTGTAGCCGCGGTGCGCGCCGAACGGCGTCAGTGTCGAGCCGATGACGCGCAGCCCGCGCGTGTGGGCCTGCCGGGTCAGCTCCCTGAGCCCGGCGGTGATCCTGGCCGGATCGCGTTCCTGGCCGCGCAGGATGTCGTTGATGCCGAGGTCGATGACGACGGTCCGTGCCCCCGCGCGGTCGAGGACGTCGCGCTGGAAGCGGGAGATGCCGCTCGCGCCCTTGCGGTCCTGTACGGAGTCCTGGAGGACCGTGTTGCCGCCGATGCCCTCGTTGAGGACACCGACGTGCCGGTCGCGCAACCGGTCGGCGAGGATGTCGGGCCAGCGGCCGTTCGTGTCGGTGCGTGAGCCCACGCCGTCGGTGATCGAGTCGCCGAAGGCGACCACCGCGCCCCGCGACTCGCGGTTCTGGACGTCGACGGCGGTCAGATAGCGCCAGACCCTGCTCGGCTCGGTGTACGGGGCGCCGGAGGCGTCCTGCGTACGGTCGCCGTCGGCGAGGTACGAGGTCTGGAGCGCGTACGGGTGGTACGTGACGGGCCCGCCGGCGACCGGCGTGTAGAGCGTGACCAGCAGATCACCGTCGTACGGCACGCGCAGCGCCACCGGGTCGCTGATGATCTGCCCGCCGGCCGGTACGGTCACGGCCGCGCGCCCGTCGAAGGAGAGCTGCCGCAGCGTTCCGCCGGCCGCGCGCGGGCCGCCCGCGCCGACCGCGACGGAGGCGTGGCCGATCACGAGGGGCCGGGGGCTGTAGAGGTTGGAGAGGGTGACCCGGGCGCTGGTGCCGCCGATGCTGGTGTGCACGACGTTACGGATGGAACGCCCGGGGTGGCCGTTCGGCGCGTCCTTCTCGACGCCGGCCGGGGCGGTGGCCCATGTTCCGGTCCAGGCGTCGGCGGAGGCGGGCGCGGCCCGGCCGGGAGGCGGGTTCTGGCCGCGCGCCGCTCCCGTACCGCTGGTACCGCTCGTGCCGCCCGTACCGCTCGTGGCGGCTGCGCCCCTCGCGCCGTCGGCGCCGGGGACGGCGCCGCTGTCCGAGCCGTCGGTCAGCAGTCCGAATCCGCCGAATATGGCGGCGCACACCAGCGCCACCACCCCTATAAGCCCCCCGAGCAGGGCAAATCCGCGATGTCTGTTCATGGCCCCGTATCCCCTCGCCCCTCTGTACAGAACAATCATCCGGCATCGCGCCGGGAACTCGACGCGCGCCCCGGGAGTACGAGAGGAAGGGACAATGTGTACGAGTGGGTCAGCCATGAAGTGTGCGCGGACGGGTGGAGCGGATGGAACGTACGGATCCGGATGAATCGGACCCGGGCAAGGTGTTGACGCCGGGGACCTCCAGCGCGTCGGGGACCTCCGGCGCATCCGGGCCCCCGGACGCGTCCGGGGCCGGAGGGGCCGCCGGGGCGGCGGGTCGCCGCTCGGGGCTGCCCGGTTTCTCCTACACGGCCGCCGACGAGGAGAAGCGGCGCGGCGTGCGCCGTATGAAGACCACCGCCACCGGCCTGCTCCTCTTCGTCGCCCTCGTCTTCGTCCTCGCCACCTGGGCGAAGAACTCCGGCGCGGGCCCCTGGGCCGGATACGTCGCCGCCGCGGCCGAGGCCGGCATGGTCGGCGCGCTGGCCGACTGGTTCGCGGTGACCGCGCTCTTCCGGCACCCCCTCGGCCTGCCCATCCCGCACACCGCGATCATCCCGAACAAGAAGGACCAGCTCGGCGCGTCGCTGGGCTCCTTCGTCGGGGAGAACTTCCTCTCCGCCGGTGTCGTACGCACCCGGCTGCGCGCCCTCGGCGTCGGCGGCCGGCTCGGCACCTGGCTGGCCCAGCCGGACCACGCCGACCGCGTCACCGCCGAGCTGTCCACGGCGCTGCGCGGCGCCCTCACCGTCCTGCGCGACTCGGACGTCCAGGCCGTGGTCGGCGAGGCGATCACCCGGCGCGCGGACGCGGCGGAGATCGCGCCGGGCATAGGAAAGACACTGGACAAGATTGTCGCGGACGGCGCGCACCACCGGGCCGTCGACCTGATCTGCGCGCGGGCGCACGACTGGCTGACGGTCCACGGCGACTCGGTCATGGACGCGGTCCAGGGCGGGGCGCCGGGGTGGACGCCACGGTTCGTGGACCGCAGGATCGGGGACCGCGTCTACAAGGAGCTGGTGCGCTTCGTCACCGAGATGCGCGACATGCCGACGCATCCGGCGCGGGGCGCGATCGACCGCTTCCTGCGGGACTTCGCCGCCGACCTCCAGTCCGACACGGAGACCAGGGCGCGCGTCGAGCGGCTGAAGTCGGAGCTGCTGGCACGCCCCGAGGTGCAGGACATCATCGCCTCGGCCTGGTCCTCCGTACGCGGGATGATCATCTCGGCGGCCGAGGACGACCGCAGCGAGCTGCGTCTGCGGGCCCGCGCCTCGCTGCTCTCGCTGGGCGGCAGGCTGGTGACGGACGACCGGCTCCAGGGGAAGCTCGACGGATGGATCGAGGACGCGGCGGCGTACGTCGTCTCCACGTACCGGGGCGAGATCACCTCGCTGATCTCGGACACCGTCGCGAGCTGGGACGCCGCCGACACGTCGAAGAAGATCGAGGCGAACATCGGCCGGGACCTTCAGTTCATCCGGATCAACGGGACGGTGGTCGGCGCGCTGGCCGGCCTGCTGATCTACACGGTGTCGCACGCGCTGGGCGCGTGAGCGACCCGGCCTCGGCCCGGCTGTAAAAAAGTGCTGGGCGCGTGTACCGGACCCTGTCGTCCGTTCACGCGCCCAGCCACCATGGGGGAGTTGCCGTTAAGTACGGGGCCGGGTCCCCGGGTGTTCAACCGTTCTGAAAAAACTTTTCTTCCGGGTCCGGGCCGGGGCCGCGACGGGACCTGGGCCGGGTTCGCGACCGGGTCCGGGGCCGGGTTCGTACCGCCCTCCCGGCACCGTCCCCGCGCTCCCGTCAGCCTTCGGCGATCCGGCCGTCGCTCAGCTCCACCACCCGGTCCGCCAGGTCGAGCAACTGCGGGTCGTGCGTGGCGACGAGGGCCGTCACGCCCTCGCTCCGTACGACCGTACGCAGCAGCTCCATCACCATGAGCCCGGTGTGGGCGTCCAGTTGGGCGGTCGGTTCGTCCGCGATCAGCAGGGCGGGCCGGTTGGCGAGCGCGCGGGCGAGGGCGACGCGCTGCTGCTGGCCGCCGGAGAGTTCACCGGGGCGCTGCGCCGCGTGGTCGGTCAGGCCGACGAGGGCCAGCAGCAGCGCCACCCGCTCCTCGCGCTCGCGCGGATCGGCCCCGCGCAGCCGCAGCGGCACCCCCACGTTCTCGGCGGCGGTGAGGAGGGGGATCAGGCCGAAGGACTGGAAGACGAATCCGACGCGGTCGCGCCGGAGTTCCAGGAGCCCGTCCTCGCCGAGGTGCGAGAGGTCGGCGCCGTCGACGACGATCCGGCCCCGGTCCGGCACGTCCAGGCCGCCGACCAGGTTGAGCAGGGTGGTCTTCCCGGCCCCTGACCGTCCTTTGAGGGCGACCAGTTCGCCCCGTGCGATGTCGAGCGAGGTGCCGCGCAGCGCGTGGACGGCGGTGGGGCCCGTGCCGTACGAACGGTGCAGGTCCTCGGCGCTGACCATCGGCCCGCGGGACCCGCCGTCCGGCCCGCCGGAGCCGCCGTCCGGCTCGGCGGTGGCCGGCCCCCCGGTGGTCCGGCGCGTGCTGGTGTGTTCCGTCATGGGCGCATCCCCCGAACGTCGTCGCCTCTGCATGGTCGGCCCGGCCAGAGTATGTGCGGGCACGGGGTAGGACATGAGCCCGTTCTGTGTTTGGGTGGACGTGGATCAACGAGGGAGACCTGGGAAGAGAGCCGCGGCCGATCGGGCCGGACGGGCGTGCGGGTTGTCGGGGGATGCGTGACGGGGTTCGTTCTTCTGCGTGTGGCGGGGCATCGGCTGCTGCTGGCCGCCGCGCTGCTCGCGGTGGTGCTGACCACCTGTGTCCTGGCCTCCCTCACCGCGTTCTCGGGCTCCGTCGGGGATACGGCGCTGCGCGAGACGCTGCGCGGCCGGGACGCCGCTTCCGCCGCCCTCGTCGTGCGCGCGGACATTCCGGTGGAGGGGCGGGGTACGGCCCAGGAGGCCGTGGCCCGGGGCGCTCGGGAGGCGTTCGACGGGCTGCCCGTGACCGTACGGAAGCTGGAGCGCTCGGGACCGTACGCGCTGCCCGCGTCGCTCCGGGCGTCCACGGCGCCGCTCGACGGGACCCGTCCGGACCTGACCCATCTCGCCGCTCTGGACCGCTCCCGGATCACACGGGTGGCGGGCGAACTGCCGGGACCGCCCACGGCGAACGGAACCGCCGCGTCCGCGTCTGTCCCGGCGTCCGTGCCCGTGGCCGTGCCCGAAGAGGCCGCCCGGCGGCTGGAGCTGGCGCCGGGCGCGGAGATCGCGCTCACCGACCGGCTGACCGACGACCGGCTGACCGTCCGGATCACCGGCGTGTACCGGGCCACCGACCCCACCGAGCCGTACTGGCGGCTGGACGCACTCGGCGGACGCGGCGTCCGCGAGGTCGACTTCACCACCTACGGCCCGCTGCTCACCGACGCGTCCGTCCTCGCCACCGGCCGCGTCTCCTCCCTGGCCACCGGCTGGCTGGCCGCGGCCGACTACCGGGGCGTCACCACCGGCCGGATCGACGCCCTGCGCACCGCGTCCACCGAGGTGCCCGAGCGGCTGCGCGCGGATCCGGCGCTCGGGGGCGGCGCGACCGTCACCACCTCGCTGCCGTCCCTGCTGGACAGGACCGAGCGGGCGCTGCTGGTCTCCCGGTCCACGCTGGTGATCGTCGCGCTGCAACTGCTCCTCCTGGCCGGGTACACGCTGCTGCTGGTGGCCCGCTCGCTCGCCACCGAACGCGCGGGCGAGACGGGCCTGTTGCGGGCGCGTGGCGCCTCGCGCGGCCGGCTCGCCGCGCTCGCCGCGACGGAGGCGCTGCTGCTGGCCCTCCCGGCGGCCCTCTGCGCCCCGTTCCTGGCGGCCCCGCTGACCGGACTCCTCGCGCGCGGCTCCGCACACGGGTCCGCGCCGGGCGGCGACGGGCCGGGCGCGGGGGCGCGCCTCGGTGACCTCCCGGCCTGGCCGGTGTGGTCCGTCTCGGCGGCGGTCGCGCTCTGCTGCGCCGCGCTGGTCGTCCTGCCCGCCCTGGCCGGGAAGGCGGGGGCGGGCGAGTCGGCCGGGGCGCGGGGCCGGGCCGCCGCCCTGCCCGCGCCCGTACGCGCGGGCGCCGACATCGCCCTGCTGCTCCTCGCGGCCCTGGCCTACTGGCAGTTGGACCGCAGGACCGGCGCGGGCGCGCTCGCC
Source organism: Streptomyces sp. NPDC059092 (assembly GCF_042756365.1). Classification (NCBI taxonomy): domain Bacteria; kingdom Bacillati; phylum Actinomycetota; class Actinomycetes; order Kitasatosporales; family Streptomycetaceae; genus Streptomyces; species Streptomyces sp. NPDC059092. The sequence goes on along the minus strand of NZ_JBHZEJ010000001.1, from coordinate 264,637 downwards.
GGGGTGCCCGGCGGCGACCGCGCAGGCAGCCTCGGTGTCGATCCGCTGCTGGTCGCGGCGCCCGCGCTGGCGCTGCTCGCCGGTACGGTGCTCACGCTGCGACTGCTGCCGCCCCTGGCGCTGCTCGCCGAGCGCCGCGCCGCGCGCGGCCGTGGCCTGCCCGGCGCGCTGGCGGCCCACCGCCTCGCCCGCCGGTCGCTGCGCGGCGCCGGGCCCGTACTGCTGCTGGTCCTCGCCGTGGCGACCGGCCTGCTCGCCCTCGGCCAGAGCGCGTCGTGGGACCGGTCCCAGCGCGACCAGGCGGACTTCGCCACGGGCGCCTCGGTACGGGTCCTGGACGGCAGGCCCGCCGACCCGGGGCAGGCCGGTCTCTACGCCGCGCTGCCGGGCGTACGGCAGGCCGCCCCCGCCCACCGTACGGACGCCGGTCTTTCCGGCGGCCGGACGGCGACCGTGCTCGCGCTGGACACGGCCCACGCCGAGGAGCGGCTGCTGCTGCGCCCCGACCTGGCCGACGAGCCCGCGCGAACCCTGCTGGACAGCGCGGCGGACGAGGCGGGAGCCGGGGCCGGGGCCGGGGACGAGGCGGCGGACGGGCCGGTACGGGCAAACACGGCGTCGCCGCCGGAGCCCCGGGACCGTACCGGGATCGCGCTGCCCGACGACGCCCGGCGGCTCACCCTCGACGTAAGGATCACGCCCGGGAAGGCCGCGCCGTCGGGGCCCGCCCCCGCCCTCCTGGTGGTGGTCGAGGACCGCTACGGCATCCCGTACCGGCTCAGCGCCGGGACCGTACCCGCCGACGGCCGGCTCCACCGCGCCACCCTCGCTCTCGACCTGACGGCGGCGGGCACCGGCGGCGTCCCCGCCGGGCCGCTCCGGGTGACCGGGCTGCGGCTCGGCGGGGCGGCCCCGGAGCGGGGTTCCGGGCAACACCGGCTGACCGTCGAGCGGTTGCGCGCCACGGGAGCCGGGGCCGACGCGCGTCCGGTCCCCGTCCCCGTACCGGACGGGACGCGCTGGCGCGGCAGCGCCACGGTGACGGAGGGGTCGGCGGAGAGCGCGCCGAAAACCCTGGAAATCGCCCCGCCCGCCCCGGGAGCGGCGGCGCCGCTGACCGTCTCGTACCCGACCGGGTGGGCGGAGCGCGGCGACGTCGGCTCCTTCGCCGTCCGGCTCGATGTCGTGGGCGCCGCCGCCCCGGAGCGGATCGCGGCCGTCGCCACCGACGGCTTCCTGCGGGTCACCGGGGCCGCGCGCGGGGACAGCGTCGATCTGACGCTGGCGGGGGAGCAGGTGCGGGTGACGATCGTGAAGACGGTACGGGAGCTGCCGACGACGGGGGCGCCGGGGGCGGCCGAGGACCTGGACGCCGGCGGGGACGCGGCGGCGAGCACGGCACAGGACACGCGGAGCGCCGGCGCCCTCCTCATCGACCTGCGGGCCGTGAACGCTGTCCTCGCCGCCCGCACCGACCGTTCCCTCGCCCCCAACGAGTGGTGGCTGAGCACCGCCCCCGGGGCCGCCGCGCAGGTCGCGTCCGCGCTGCGCGACCGTTCGGACGGCACGGCCCCCGGCCGGGTCCTCGTACGCGACGAGACGGCGGCCGGACTGCTCGGAGACCCGCTCGGCGAAGGGCCGCGCGCCGCGCTGGTCGCCGTCGCGCTGGCGGCAGCGGCGCTCGCCGCCGTGGGGTTCGCGGTCGCCGCCGCCGGGTCCCTGCGCGAGCGGACCGCCGAACTCGCCGTCCTGCGCGCTCTCGGCGCGCCCCGCCGGAGCCTCGCCCGGCTGGTCGTGACGGAACAGGGGGCGCTGATCGGTATCGGTCTGGCCGTCGGTACGGCACTCGGGGCGCTGCTGGCGCGGGCGCTCGTACCGCTCACGGTGCTGACCCCCCACGCCGGCCGGCCCGTGCCCCAGGTGCTCGTGGAACTCCCGCTGCCCCAGGCGGCCCTGTTCCTCGCGGGCGCCCTGGCCGTGCCCCTGCTGATCACCGCGGCCCTCGCCGTCCGGCGCGGCGCCGACCCCGCGGTCGCGCTCCGCCACCAGGGGGACCACTGACATGACGCCCACGCCCGGACCGGCCACCACGACAGGAACCGCGCGCGCCGTCGCACCCTGGGTGAGGACGCGGCTGCGTACCGCCCCCGGGGCGGCAGCCGCCTTCGGGGTGCTCGTCCTGCTCACGGCCTTCCTCGCCGCCGCGTTCCCGAGGGCCGTCGACGCGTACGAGAGCGCGGGGCTGCGCCGTGAGATCGCCTCGGCCCCCGTGACCGACACGGTCGTCCAGCTGACCGCTCCCCAGGCGGGCCTGGAGCTGCCGGAGTCCGCCCGGGTGGCGGCGATGCGTCCCGAGGCGCTCGAAGCCGTGTTCCGGGAGGCGTCGGCGAGGCTGCCGGGCCCGCTGCGGGCGGACCTCGCCCAGTCGGCGTACGGGGTACGCACCGGCGAGGGCCTGATCGGTACGGACCGTTGGCTTCCGCGCCCCGACGGGATTCCGCCCCGCTTCACCCTGGCCACGCAGTCGGAGCTGGCCGCGCACGCCACCGTACGGAGCGGACGGCTGCCGGCCGCGGGCGGCGCGGGGGCCGACGCGCGGACGACGGAGGTGGAGGCGGCCGTGACCACGGCGACCGCCCGCGAACTGCGGCTGCGCGTCGGCACCGTACTCGCCCTGAGCGACTCCTCCGGGAGCACGGCGCTCACCGTACGGATCACGGGCGTGGTCGAACCCCGCGCCCCGCGGGGCGGTTACTGGTCCGCCGAACCGCTCCTGCGCACCCCGGGCCTGACCGTCATCCCGTCCAAGCCACCGCAGATCCGCTGGGAGGCGGGGCTCCTGCTGGCGCCCGAGGCGGCGCCCGCGCTCCTCGGCACGCGGACGGAGGCGCACAAGTACTGGCGTTTCGCCCCCGCCCTCGGGGAGTTGACCGCGGCGGACGCCCCGGAGCTGGTACGGCGGACCGCTTCCCTCGAAGACGGCCCCGGCCTGCTGCGGATGCGGGAGATCGCGGGCGGCAACGCGGACGTGGAGACCCGCCTCGGCGCGATCGCCGGCAGCCATCTCGCGACGCGCGGGGCGATCGCGCGGATCGTCACCGTCGCGGCCTTCGGGATGGGCGCCGTCGCCGCCGTCGTCCTGGCGATGGCCGGCGGTCTGATCGCCGCGGGCCGCGCCACCGAACTCGCCCTGCTGCGCTCGCGCGGCGGCTCCCTGCCCGGCATCGGCGGCCGGCTGCTCGCCGAGACCGCCGTGATCGCGCTGCCCGCAACGGGGGCGGCCCTGCTGCTGGCGACGGTCGTGATCGACGGGAACGGGGTGCGTCCGCTGCCCGCGGTGTGCGGGGCGTCCGCCGTCGCGCTGATCGCCTGCGTGACGATGCCGCTGCGGGCCGTCCTGCCGCTGCGCGGGGCGCGCGCGTACGGGGAGCGCGACGACCTCGCGGCGGCGCGGCCGAGCCGCCGCCGTACCGTCGCCGAACTGACCCTGCTCGTCCTGGCCGTCGCCTCGGTGGCGGCGCTGCGCCGCCGGGGCACGTCGGCGTCCTCCGGCTCCTTCGACTCCTCCGGCTCGTCCAGCGGTTCCTCCGGTTCCTCCGACGGGGCGGGCGACCTGCTGGTGAGCGCGGCCCCCGTCCTGGTGGCGCTGATCGCCGCGCTCGTCCTCGTACGGCTGTACCCGCTGCCCCTGCGCTACGCGGCCCGGCCGGCGGCGCGGCTGCGCGGGATCGTCGGTTTCCTGGCCCTGGCGCGCGCGGGCCGCTCGTCCGCCACGGCGACGGCGGCGCCGCTGCTGGCGCTGCTCATCGCGCTGACGACGGCGGCGTTCGGCGGTTCCGTCCTGGCGGGCATCACGGACGCCCGCGACCGGGCCGCGCTGCTGGCGGTCGGCGCGGACGCCCGGATCTCCGCGCAGGGCGACGCCGTACCGCTGCCGGCGGGCGCCGAACGGTCGCTGCGGCGGGTGGACGGCGTACGGGACGTGACGCCGGTACGGATCGACACGGCGGCGGAACCGGCCCAGGCGCCCGGGACCGGCACCGGTTCGGGGACCGGCCCCGGGCCCGGTTCCGAGTCCGAGTCCGGTTCCGAGTCCGGTTCCGAGGCCGCGTCCGAGCTGCGGAAGCCCGTCACCCTGATCGGCGTCGAGCCCGGCGCGTACGCCCGGCTGGCCCGGCACCAGGGCCTCGGGGCCTTCCCGGCGGGGGAGTTGACGGCGCGGGGTCCGGGCGGGGTGCTGAACGCGGTGGCGTCCCCCGCGACCGCCGAACGGCTGGGCGCCGGGCCGCTCCGGATCGTGTCGTCGGCGGGCGGGATCACCGTACGGATCACCACGGTCCGCCCCCACACCCCGGCCGCTCCCCGCTCCGAATTCCTGCTGGTGGACCGGGCGGCCCTGGCGGCGCCGGAACCGACGACGCTGCTGGTCACGGGGGAGCGGCTGAACGGAGAAGAGCTGAGCGCGGCGATACCGGGAGCAGCGGCGAAGACCACCGACGTGACCCTGCTGAGCGAGGAACGGGCGGCGTTCACCCCGTCGCCGCTCCAGGCGGGCGCCGAGCGGATCTACACCGTCGCCGTCCTGGCCGGCGCGGCCTACGCGGTCATCGCCCTCCTCCTCTCCCTCCTGCACGCCACGCGGGAACGGACCGCCCTGCTGGCCCGGTTGCGCACGATGGGCCTCACCGGCCGCCAGGGCCGTCTGCTGCTGGGCCTGGAGGCCCTGCCGCAGGCGCTGCTCGCCGCCGGGGGCGGCGTCCTCGTCGGCTGGGCCACGATCCGGCTGCTGGCCCCCGGCATCGACCTGGCCCAACTCGCCCTGGGAGCCGGGTCGTCGGCGGGCGGCGTGTCGCTGAGTACGGACGGCTGGTCCCTGGTGCTCCCGGCGTGCGGGGTGCTGCTCCTCGCGGGGGCGGTGGCCGCCGGCCAGGCCTGGTGGGCGGGCAGACGCGGATCGATCACGGAGCTGAGAGCGGGAGACACACGATGACGGGACCGGCCACGCCCCCCACCCTCACCGACCTGGAACAGCAGGCGACGGCAGACCGCGACCGCCCCTCGTACGGGCACGACGCGCTGATCACCTGCGACCGGCTGGTCCGGGTCTTCACCACGGACGGGGTGGAGGTGCAGGCCCTCCAGGGGCTCGACCTCACGGTCCGGGAGGGCGAGCTGATGGCGCTGGTCGGCGCGTCCGGCAGCGGCAAGTCGACGCTGATGAACGTCCTCGCGGGCCTCGACGTCCCCACGGCCGGCGCGGCCAGGGTCGCGGGCCGCGATCTGCTCACCATGAACGCGAAGGTCCGGCTGGACTACCGCCGTGAGGTGGTCGGCTTCGTCTGGCAGCAGACGGCCCGCAACCTCCTCCCGTACCTGACGGCCGCCCAGAACATCGCCCTGCCCATGCAACTGCGCGGACGCGGCGCCCCGCGCGCCACGAGGACGGTGCGGGCGAGGGCCGAGCGGACCGGGGAACTGCTGGCGATGCTCGGCGTCCCCGACTGCGCCGACCGCCGCCCGCACCAGCTCTCCGGGGGCCAGCAGCAGCGCGTCGCGATCGCCGTCGCCCTCGCCAACTCCCCCTCCGTACTCCTCGCCGACGAACCGACCGGCGAGCTGGACTCGGCGACGGGCGAGGAGGTCTTCGCGGCGTTCCGCCGGGCCAACGAGGAGCTGGGGACGACGATCGTGATCGTCACGCACGACCAGGCGGTGGAGAACGAGGTCCGCCGTACGGTCGCGATCCGCGACGGCCGCACCTCCTCCGAGGTCCTGCGCCGTACGGAGATCGACGCGCAGGGCCAGGAGTCGGTGGTGGCCCGGGAGTACGCGATGCTGGACCGGGCCGGGCGGCTCCAGTTGCCCACGGAGTACACGGCGGCGCTGGGCATGGAGCAGCGGGTGCTGCTGGAGCTGGAACAGGACCACATCCAGGTATGGCCGGACGCCACGGACGACCCGCCACGCTGAACGCCCCCACGCCGGCCCCGCGCCGCCCGTACCCCGCCGGGGCCGAGGGCACCCGGGGCCCGCGTGGCGGCCCGGTCCGTACGGCGCCCGGTCCGTACGGCGCCCGGGGCCCGAGTGGCGCCCCGGGGCTCGCGTGGCGGCCCGGGGCTGAGGGCGGCGCCCCGGGGCCGGGCGGTGGCGTACGTACCGGGAGTCCCACCATCCGGAGGAAACGGAACAGAGTGGAAGACCCGGATGGCGTGTTCTCGCCGACCTGGGTCACGGAGTGTAATCGCCACATGTCGCTGGGCAGCCCAGGACCATGCGTACCCACACCGCTCCACTCATCGAGGCCCAGGACGGCCTCGCCACCTCGTCCCAGCTCGCCGGCCTGGGCTGGGCCACCTCCACCATCTCGCGCCGCTGCGCCCCCGGCGGGCCGTGGCAGCGGCTGCTCCCCCGGGTGGTCCTGCTCCGGACCGGCGCCCCGAGCCCACGCCAACTCCTGCGCGCCGCACTCCTGTACGCGGGTGAGGGCGCGCTGCTCACGGGCCCGGCGGCGCTCGCGCAGTACGGGGTCCGGGCCGAGGGCCCGCCGGTGCGGCCGCGGGCGGTCGACGTACTCGTACCGCCGGGCCGCAGCCCCCGCAGCCCCCGCAGCCGCTCCTACGTCCGCGTCCACCGCCCGGGGCGGCCCTGCCGCTCCCTGCCGGTCCGCCGCCTGCCGTGCGCGACGCTGCCCAGGGCGGTCGTCGACACGGTCCCGTTCCTGACCGGCCAGGCGGCGGTGACGGCCCTGCCGGCCGAGGTGGTCCAGCGGGACCGCTGCACCCTCCAGGAGCTCACGACGGCACTGCGCGCCGGCCAGCGCCACCGGGACCCCCGGGTCGCGGCGGCGCTGGAGGGTCTGACCGCGGGGATCCGTTCGGTGGCGGAGGCCGAGGCCCGCCGCGTCCTGCGCGAGGCGCTCATCGCGGATCCGCTGTGGAACCAGGACCTGTACCTACCGGACGGCACCTTCCTCGCCCGCCCCGACGCCTACTGGCCGTACGCGGCCGTCGTACTCGAAATCGACTCGCGGCAATGGCATCTGGGCCCGGCCGACCGGGAGCGCACGATGGCCCGGCGCAACCTCATGACCCGGTACGGACTGACCGTGCTCTCGGTGACCCGGCCCAGCTGAGGGACGACCCCGCGCAGCTCCTGGCCGCACTCCGGGCGGCCCTGGCCAGGCCCGCGTCCCCACAGCCGGTCCAACTGACGCACCGCCCCCCGAGCTGACGCGCCTACCCGCCCGCCGCCGCCGCGCTCCGCACCTCGGCGGCGCGCGCCCGGACCCGCTCGGGCGGCAGGGCGGCGGGAAGACGTACGGGCGCGGCCTCACCCCGGCAGACCCGGCACTCCCCGTCACGCAGGGCCTCCGCCCGCGCCGGTGCCCGGCAGGTGCCGCACTCCACGACGGTCACCGGCGGCCCCGACACGGGCGGCGGGTCGGCGAGTTCGGGCGGCAGCTTGGCGACCAGCCGGGACCGTACGAGCCCGGCCGGATGGTGTACGGGCGTGGGCAGCCCGTCGGTGAGGGCGCGCACCACATCCTCCTCACCGGCACCCCGTACGAACCACTCGGCGACCAGCGGCTCCAACGCCGCACAGTCGGCGGCGGACAACGACAGGGCGGGGCACCGCCGCCCGACGGAGGCGAGCACGGAATACCCCCGCGACCGCTCCGGCAACCGCGCGGGACGGCTCACGACGGCCGCGCCCGCGCCTGGGGCCGCCGTAACCGGGGCCGCCGCGACGGCCGCGCCCGCGCCTGGGGCTGCGCCCGGGGCCGCCGCGCCCGGAGCCGTAACCACCGCGCCCGGAGCCGTAACCACCGTGCCCGGAGCCTCGATCCCACCCGGCCCCGACTCCGAGGCGTCACCGGAGAGCTGCGCCGTCCAGGAACCACCGTCCCGGGCGGCCCGGGAGAACCACGTACGAGTGACCCACCGCCCCCCGGCAGGCCCGACCACCAACTCCCGCCGCCGGAAGAGATGCCCGGCCCGCTCAAGGAAGTTCAGGGCGGTGCGTAAGGCGCACTGCCCGTACTCCATCACCTTGGCCAGCGCCTTCACCGAGATATCGGCCCCGTCGGGCAGCCGGTCGATGAACCCGGCGACGGCGGCCTCACGCCCCGGCAGCAGGGCGAAGTCATCGGAGGAGCGCCCCGGTTGCCCGGCAACCGAACGCTTGCCGTACCCGGCACTGGCCATCGGGTGGGAAGCGGTGTGCACGCGCTTCGCCGCGTCACTAAACTGCGCATCAGCCAAGGGGATCGCCTGTTTCGGTCTCGTCGGTCAGGCCTCCGTCCGGTGCTACGAACACCAGGCGGAGGCTGTTTTACGTCCAGGGGGCACGCTAGACGCTGCTCACCCTGAGTGGCAACCCGATCGCAGGAAGTCAACCCCCGTCGCCCGTGCGCGGCGCGTCGAGCCCGCCCGGCCGCCGCGATACAGAACGCGGCGCACCTCGCCCCACCCACCCGGAGCGTGCGCGGGAGGAATACTTCCGGCTCATGGATCAAGGCGTGAGCAGCCGGGAAGCGTGCCGGATCGCCGGCATCAACCGGCGTACCGCCCCCGCGCCCTGACTCCGCCTCGCATTCGGCTGCGCACCGCGCGCACGCTCGCAACCCGCACCACCTAAGGAATCTCCTCCATGCCCACCTGGAAGAACACCCTGCGCGCAGCCGGCATACACCGGCTCGACCTGTGCGACGACTACACCCGACAACGCGCTCTCGTGAAGGAGTTCGCGAAGAAGGAGTACTTGGCTGTCCGCCTCCTGCTGCCCACGGCACTGCACCCCCCGGTCATCGCCGCAGTCGCCTTCATGCACTCAACCGACGAGCGGATTGACACCGGCGCCGTCAGCGCCCGCAAACTCGCCCTGGCGGAATGGACCGCAGCCGCTTTCACCGCCGTCGACGGCCCCGAGCCCAGTGAAAACGCTACGCTCCGGACGCTCGCCGACGCCGTCCGACGTCACCCCGGCCTGCGCCGACGCGTCGAGACTTTCCTCGATGGATCGCACCTTGAGGTCGACTACACCGGCCACGCGACAGAGCAGGACCTGCAGACATACGTGGACGGCTACTCACTGCCCGCCTTCATGCTCATGGCCGCCTTCGTCGCCCCCACGCGCACCGGCGGGCGTCAGGCATCCTTCGAGGCCGCCTGCCGCGCACTGATCGAGGCCATGCAGCGCGTCGACTACCTGGACGACCTGGCCGAGGACGCGGCCGACGGCGTGATCGGCATTCCGTACCAGGATCTGGCGCGCCACCAGCTCACCGTCGCCGACATTTCCCCGGGTGCGCATGACGCCGTGCGACGCTCGCTCACGGGGCTCGTGCACGAGCAGGCGGACCTGGCGCAGGATCAACTGCACGCCGCAGGCAGGCTTCCGCAGCTCGTCGAGCCCGAGATGCGTCCCTTTGTCACCGCACTGTGGCAGATGCAGAACCTGAAGTTGTCCGCGATCCGGAACAAGGGCGGCAACCTGGTCGATGGGGGAGCGGAGGCATCGATGCCCGCCGTCTTGAAGATACTGGTGTCCCAGTACAGGGCCGCGCGCCGCGCGCGAATAGGGCGTACGTGATCAGGCCGCGTACGTATGCCGAGCGGAGTCCCGGCATCCATGCCGCCCGTCGGGTCGCCGGAATAAGGTCCGGGGAATGAGCTTCCGACTGGCGGCGTACGCCGTGTGCATCGAGGACGGGAGGGTCCTGCCCGCCCGTCACGTACCGCCGAAGGGCGAGAGCAACTGGACCCTTCCGGGCGGCAGGGTCGAGCACGCGGAGGATCCGTTCGACGCGGTGATCCGGGAGGTCGCCGAGGAGACCGGCTGCGACGCGGTGGTGGATCGCCTGCTGGGAGTGGACTCACGGGTGATCCCTGCGGCCTCCGCGCGGGCGGGAGTCGAGCACCAGAATGTCGGTGTCTTCTACCGGGTCCGTCTCACCGGCGGCAGGCTCCGGCCCGAGCCGAACGGCGAGACCGCCGAGTCGGTCTGGACTCCGGTTCCCGATGTCACGTCCCTGCGGCGGTCGTCGCTGGTAGACATCGGCCTCGCCCTGGCACAGACCCTTCCGGCAACCGGCCACACGGCTCCCGTCCCGGTGGGCGGTCTGATCCGGCACTGAGCCGGGTCGGGCACCGAGCCGCCATCCCGCGCGGTGTGATGAACTGCCCTCCGATCACTGCTGGTCAAGAGGGGAAACATGACTGCCCAAGCGTCGGCGCCGCACACACCCGATTCCGGGACTGCCGCACCGGAACGTGCCGAAGAGGACCGTCGGCAGGCACGCCGTAGGGAGGCGTGGTCGATCGCGTGGATGCTCCTGGCCCTGGTGATCTGGGGAGTGTTCGTTTGGCTGATGATCGCCGATTACGGTCCCGAGCGCAGCGGCAGGCCCATATGCCGGGGCCCGCTGATCGAGCTGCCGTCCGACAGCTTCCGGTGCCGCGACGCATGGCGCGAGTGGCCCGCGCTGCTGGGCGTCCTCGCACTGGCGGTGCTGGCGACCGTTGTCGCGGCGGCGACAACGGTGTACGAAAGGCTCCTCTCCCGCCTGGCCCGTCAGAACAACCCGGCCGCGCAGTCGCGGAACTGAACCCCCGACAGCACGACGCCGCAGCCGCGAAAGAGGACGGGGCGGGGCACGAGGCGGGTGGACCGGACCGGTCGCACCCGCCGGCCCCGGCGGCATCAGCGGGCCTGCCGCCCACGTTCCGGACAGCCGCCCAACGAGGCCGTCCGCCCGGCGGTCCACAGCATCCGCGCCGGCCTGGCCACATGGTTCCGCCGCATCATCGACGCCGCCGCCCGCGCCCACGGCGTCGACCTCGGCACGGCGACCTGGCAGTAGCGCCGCGCACAGGCGTCAGGGGTTCGAGAAGACATCGGTGAACACGCGGTCGAAGCGCCGCGCGGCCAGGTCCTCGCGCTGGATCACCCAGTGGACGGTGGCGCTTTCATGGTCTCTGACGTCGCAGTACCAGTCGGCGAGGAGCACCCAGTCCTCGACGTCAGCCGAAACCGGTCCCTCCCACCGGCCCGCTTCCACCGACTTCACGGCCCAGCCCACAGCATGCGCGAGCGGGTCGGTGTAGACGGCCTCCTCATCGGAGTATCCACCGATCTGGAGATCCTTCCCGATGGGGTACGAGCCGGACTCGATGCTCTCCCACACATCGACCAGTTCCTCGGCGCGGGGATGCCCGGGCAGCGGTGCGCACCCCTTGGAGACCTCGACCGCGTAGTGGTGAGGCAGCGACACATCGGTCGTCATCCGCATCGGCCCCTGAGGGAAGTCCTCGAACATCTCGCGGTATTCGTCCTCGTCGTCCTCGTTCCAGGAAAACCTGTCCCGCTCCTCCACGGCCGTACCCGCGGGGACGTACACCACGCTGCCCATGCATTCGTAGTCGTAGCCGGTCGCGGGGAAGGCGAACAGCAGCAGTTGGCCGTCGGGAGGCAGGGAGAGGTCCGTCACGTCGGCGGGCAGCGCCGCGAGATCGACGGAGGCGACGAAGGGGGACAAGGGGTCCGCGGTGCCGGCGGGAAGCAGGAGCGGCCCGCCGAACCGCCCCACGACCGGCCCGTCCCCGCGCACCATCATCGTCGCGCACGGCCGGCCGGTGGCCACCCACCGCTCCACGTCATCGGCGGGAATGCCCTTCGCAAGCGCCGCCTCACGGAAGGAACGTAACCGGTACCGCATCTGAGGAGTCATGGCAGAACCCTAGAACGAGGGTCTGACACACCCCCTCGAAGCCGCCCGGCCTCTCGCCCTGGCAAGCCCGGCGCGGCGCAGCGCCCCACCCCACCCGCGCCACCACCGCACCCCCGCAGGCGACAACCACCCTGCCGGGTAAGGGAGGGTGGGTGGGAACAAGAACCAACCAATCCTTACAAGCAGGGCTCGACCCCCGAAGCTTGAGCCCCGACCCGAACCACCACCCTCAAAGCCCCAGCTCAACACCCCGCATCCGCCCACCCCGGCCCTCGAAGCTCAAGCTCCGAGACGTCCCCCGAGCCGCTGATGCCGCAACGCGCTCACGAACCCGGTCCAACTGGCCTGTCGAAAGACGAGCTGCGGCCCGTCGACACCCGGCCGATGACACTCGTCAGAGCTTCGGCACGACGGGAAAGGGCAGCGTCCTCGTCCATTCGGCGAGCGCTCCTGCCGCGCTCTTCTGCGGTTCACCCTCTACAGGGACCTCGGTGAGGAGGCTCCGATCCTTGTTGGGAAGCGACAACTGTCGGTAGAACTGGAGATCTTCGAAACCGTTGGCAGCGACATCGTGGCTGGTCGCTGCGTACACGAGCCTCGTGATCTTCGCCCAGTAGCAGGCGACAAGACACATCGGGCATGGCTCACTGCTCGAATACATGACGCCGTTTTCCATGATGTGGTCGCCTCGGGCGCTGCCCGCTGCCCGTAGAGCCATCATTTCCGCGTGAGCGGTGGGGTCATGGAGCTCCACCACAGAGCTGGTTCCTGTTCCCACAATCTCGTTGTCGATCACTACCAGTGCACCGAACGGGGTTTTCCCCTCGTCGTCCAGCGCACGCCGTGACACGGCGATGGCCTGTTCCAGGAATGCGCCGTCTTCCGGTGACAACTTGCCGTAAGGCAACCGAATCTCCTCGTCTCACATGTGGACCGACGGGTCGCTGTCGCTGAACGGGCCCGCCAGATCGATGTCGTAGCCGGTCAGGGGCGTCGTACTGCCGGGAGTGCCGATGAGCCGCAGGACGGTCTGGGCCCGCGCCGCATCGGTCCACCGGCCGTTCACCAGCAGTTCGAGCCTATCCGTTGGCGGCTCCGTGGGCCCATCGCTGCGAATGATCAGGCGATGGATGCGTGGCACGGAAGAAGAAGCCAGTGTGTGAGCCGCGGAGAGTCGGAACTGCCACTCTGCGAACGTCGCCGCCACGGCGGCGAAATCAGGCTCCTCGCTCACCGAGACCGGAAGATTGTGCAGGAGAAGTCGGGTGATGTGGAGGCCACCGCCGCGCCGAACGTGAGCTGTCAGCAGCGCCTCATCGATATCGTTACGGAGTTCCAGCAGAGGCGGGCGCAGCCAGTCGAAGCCGCATTGGACGACGACAGCAGCCTGAACTGACGCGCCCAGCAGACGCGATGTGCGACGACGCCAGTATGTACTGTCCGTGTCCAAGCCAGTCACTCCCTGGTGTGCGCACCGACAAGCTGCATGATCTCGAACCCGGTAGCGATGGCGTCGATCGAATTGCTCTGTTCCGCTGCTTTCGGTAGAACGCGGTCGGCGAGTCCACGGGCCGCATGCAGCGCGGGTGCCGGGAGGGATCCGAGAAATGAGCGGAGTTCGCTGTCGGATCCGCCCAGTTCCAGTGGTGCGAGTTTGCCGGCGACAGCGAGGACCATGGCCGCGGGCCGTTCTCTCGGCTCGGCCCGTGGCGTTGGCGTCCGCAGCGTCGCAAGCGACGTCCTTCTACGGATCAGCTCCCAGGGCGCGTCGGAACTGTCCGCGCGGCTCATCAGCCCGAGCAGCGCTTCGTGCGCCGCGTCGGCGGTTTCGAACCATCGGTGGCAGGCGAAGGAACGCAGGTAGGCGCCGAGCAGTTGTGAGTCCGGAGTGAACTCGGGACGCACCAGCTCCGGTGGGTGCGGTACTCGGACGTCACGCAGAGTGGCGATGGCGCTCACGGAGACGAGAGCCCAGAAGCGGTCGAATGCGGCGACATCGTCGAAGAGTGCGCGAGTGGCGTCCGCTTCGTCACCGGTGACTCGTCCGCTGTCCCCGAAGAGGTCCAGCCGGAGCCGGCCGAGGACGGAGTCTCCGTCCCAGTAATTGCCCATGAACTTGGACCCGGTGAGGATCTGGAACACGCTGTAGAGGCTGTTCGCCTGATGAGCGCCGTGAAACTCCGCGAAGTCCCGGGCCCAGAGCAGTGCGCCTGCGGGATCTTGTATGACGGAGCCGGCTTCGTCCGGCCTGCTGAACTGTTTGGGTTCAGGGTCGACAGCGAGAAGAATGCGGAGTCGGCAGTCCACAGACATGGCGACAAGCTCGCGAGCGGCCCGTACGGAAGCGATGCCACGTACGGACATGAGTCTGGAGGCGCTTCCCAGCCACGCCAGATATCTGCTGAACTCGCCGAGCACCACGGCAGGGTCGGGGTGGCCGGGTATCCGCCGCAGCATGGATTCGGTGAGCTGCTCGGCACAGCCGACCACTACGACAGGGTCGGCTCCCCGGACCAAGGCCGCTCGGGCCAGGCGGTGCAGCACCTCTGCATGCAGTGCTGCCCATGCCTGCTGGGCGTCCGACGGGGACGTGGGGCGCTGGGTAGTGGTGAGCTGCCCGACCAGATTACGTATGGCCGTCGGGTCGTTGGAGCTGATGGCCTGGTCGAGGGCTCCCAGGTAAGCGACCACTACGGAGTCTTCGAGTAACTCGTGGGCACCTAAACCGTCCAGTGCTTCGGCGAGCGTCTCGCGCAACAACTGATTGCGGCCACCGACGCTGGCGAGTCCGAAGAGCCGGACGAAGGAGAAGACGCCGAAGACATTGGCCAGGATGAAGAGAAGCGCGCCGTAGGTGGTGCTGACGGCGCTCTCGGCCAGGATGCCGCACGCGGTGAACATCGCTGCGATCCAGCCGATGAGCACCCATTCGCGGAAGGCGATATGGCTGTCGATGGCGCGGAGCGAGGGCCAGGCGCTGGAAGCCGAGAAGGTGAGTGCGAAGATCACGGCTTCGCCGGTCAGGAGTGTGGCGAAGAAGGCGACGGTGAACTGGGTCGCGTCGACAGCGTTTTCCTGGCTGACGGGATGGACCACAGCGAGTGCCACGAGCGCGCCCGCACAGAGAGTGAGGGCGATCTGCCGTCGCACGTGCCCCATGTCTGACGCGCCCCCCGAGACTCAACTGCCGCGAGATCAACTCTCCCAGTTGGTACGGGCGTTGCCAACAGATATCTCGGCCACGGGTGTGGCCACGCGAGGGATTACGTGACCGTTGTCAGCAGAGCTGCCGAAGCCTCAGAGCCCTGACGAACCCGTTCCAGGTGTCATGAGGGAAGGCGAGCCGAGGACCACTGGGGTCCTTCGAATCCCGTATGGCTGTCGAGCCGGGCAGGCGCGCCGCTTCGACGCACTCCGTGGTGTTGCCGCCGCTGTAGGAAGACTTGAACCACTCAAGATCTTCTCTGGACCGGACCACCGCAACCATCACATCTCCTCACGAACCAGCCGGATCATGGCCGATGAGGCGGCCATGTCCAACGCTTGTGCGCGAAGGTAGTCGAACGCAAGTCGGTATCGGTTCAGTTCCGCGTCTTTCTCCATGAAGACGGAGCTGACATGCAGATCGACGTACACCACGTCCAGCGATGCCTCGGCGCCGCCCAGGATCACGAAACTCCCCAGGGCCGCTGTGTGGGCTCCCTTCGCGAACGGAAGGATCTGGAGAGTGATGTGCGGAGACTCGTTGGCCTCCAGGAGTCGGCCGAGCTGCTCGCGCATGACCTCCGGTGACCCGACGACGCGCCGGATCACCGACTCGTCCAGGATCGCCCAGAGGTGCGGTGGCTGGGCGCGGTTCAGGATCTCCTGGCGCTTCATGCGGATGTCGACGAGCCGTTCGATCTCGTCAGCTCCGAGGCGCATTTCGTTGGCTTGCTGGACCGCGGTGTTGTAGTTCCGCGTCTGGAGAAGCCCAGGTACATAGACACAGGAGAAGTGGTCCTCCCTGGTGGCCTCGTCCTCAAGTGTCAGCAGCAGGTTCATCTCCGCGGGAATGGAATCGCTGAACGGCGCCCACCACCCCTGCTGCTTGGCATCCTTGGCGAGCTTGACCACAGCGTTGCGCTCAGCCTCGCTGGCGCCGTACTCCCGGCAGAGCGCATCCGCGATGGGCCACTTCACCGGCCCCTCCTGAGTCTCGTACCGGCTGACGGTGGCCTTGGACACGCCGACGAGTCGACCTGCCTCCTCCAGGGTCATGCCTTTCCGTGCACGGAGTTTCCGCATCATCGCGCCGAGCTGACGGCGCCGGGTCGTAGTCCTCGCTGGCATGGGAACAGCCTTCCATCTCGCTCAGGCCACCAGCGGCGCAAGCCAACAGGTGGGCTGTGATCCGGCGTTGGTGCACCGACAGATTCACCCGGGAGAGTTCCGTGAGAAGTTACACGGCGGGACTTCTCGATGCGATACTAGCCATCGAGCGGCTACGCAGTGCAACCGTACGGACTCGGTGAGTGCGCGCTGACGTGCCGCAGAAGGGAGCACGACCCATGTGCAGTTACGGAGAGACCCCCCTCCGAACCCGTTACGTCCTGCCCTTTGTCGCGGCCCCGATCGAACTGCACATGCTGCGGCGAACCGTCAGGGAACAGCTCAGGGAGTGGAACGCCTCGACGCTCTCGGACGAGGCGCAGCTCGCCGTCACGGAACTCGCGACGAACGTGATCAAGCACGTGGGCTCCGACACCCCGGCCACGCTCGTCCTGGAACCGGCGGAGGACCGCCTCCGCATCGAAGTGCACGACACCAGCCAGAAGGTGCCGACACGGCAACCGCAGAACTGTGGCCAGGAATGCGGCAGGGGCCTGCATCTCCTGGCCGCGATGGCCATGGACTGGGGCGCGGCGGTCACCGCAACCGGCAAAGCGGTGTGGTGCGAATTCTCCCTGGTCCAGGAAGGTCGGTGCCTCCGCACCCGTCGAGCATCGACGGTGCTCGACACCTACCAGGACCTCCCCGGCACCCTCAGCGGCCTCAACGTCTCCCGCCCACCCACGGGAGAAGAATCCGCGACCCACCTGATCGCGGATCTCCTCCACTGGCTGGCAGCCCACGGCGGCGACCCGGACGCGATCCTCGACCGCGCCCAGACGCACTACGAGGCAGAGGCTGCCTGACGTGGAGGAAACGCAAGCACGTCCCGAAAGCCTGTCGATTCGGCAGCCTGTTCCACGGAAAACTCAACTGGTGTGTCGAGTCAGCAACGACTTCGGGAGGCTTGAAACGATGGCTGGCTCCTGGGAACCGCGATAAGCGAAGTAGAGGTCCTCGCGAGCACGAGTGCACAGCATGAAGAAGCGAAGGCGTGCCTCCGCACCGGTCGGGTCCTCCGTGTATGCGTCCAGGTCGGGGACGAAGACGCTGTCGAACTCGAGGCCCTTCGCGCTGGCGGTGCTCACGAGCCGGATCGGCCGTGTCGAAAAGTCGATGGTGTCCCGGTATCGATCGCCGGACGCATATGCCTGGGTGTACTTGGCGAGCTTGAGTTCTGTGAGTGCGCTCTGGATGTCCCGCAGCAATTGATTCGACCTGCAGATGATTCCGATGCTTCGCTTGGGATGCGCGCGAAAATAGTGTGCGACTCCGCTGAGGAGAGGCTTCAGCGAAGGAACTCTCACCACCGTCGGTGTACGGCCTGCGCGTTTCGGTGAGGAAGAATTCTCCCTGGTATCCGTGTGGAACTCCGACGCCAAAGTCGCGATCTCTCGTGTGTTCCGGTAGTTCTCGCTCAGCACGAGTGGAGCGGCGCCCACGGCGAGGGCTCGGCATATCTCGGACAGGGTGCTCTGATCGTCGTCGATCCGCTGATTCTCGTCGGCATGGACGGTGACACCGACGCCGACGATCCGGCACCACTGGTAGAAAGCGACGGGGAGTTTCTGGCCCTCGTCGATCACCAGGTGCGCGCTCGACTTGAAGCCCCGCATGATGCAGTGCCGCTGCATCTCGATCCAGTCGTAACTGAATCCCTTCTCGTCGGTGCTCGGCGGCTCGGTTTCGAAGTGCCGGCTCCAGAAGCACCTGACCCATCGATGGTAGGTGGTGATCTTGATCGCTTCCGTGAGGTCCGGTGCGACTTGGGCGAGGTACTGATGGAGCGGATTGGAGTGCGTGAAGAGGGACACGTCGCGACCGGTCACAGCCAATGCCCAGGCGCGGTAGACCGCCATTACGGTCTTTCCGGAACCTGCCGCGCCGGTGACGACATGGTTTCCGTGGAAGGGGAGATCGATCGCGGCTTGTTGCTCTGCCTTCAGATCCAGCAAGGAGGGAATTCTCATGGCAACTCGACGACGCCGGCGGATTCCTCAAGAGCGGCCTGGATGACCCCCCGAAAGAATCCTGGGACCTCGCTGTCGCCGATCAACAGGGTCCGGTCCAGAAGGGAGTTGTCGACCTCGCAGCAGGTCTCTGGAAGGAGCGTGCACGCATGGCAGGCGGCGCGGTTGAGGTTCGCCAGCGACCTGCCCGTCGAGTCGGCGCACAGAGGGTCCTGCGAGCACCATTGAGCAGATTCGAGCAACCTGATCAGAGTCTCGGCGAGGTTGGGGGGTTGCCCCTGGCGGACGAGCCCACCCAGCGTCCCTTCCGCATCCCCCGCAGCCGTGTAGACGAACACCCCGGCTTGGGGCGGCAGCCCGCTTCCCGGGGCGTGGCTCCGGGCATAGACGCGTTCTCGTAGTGAGGCCGCGTTGTATCCGCTGTCGTACGAGAGCTGGCGGATGAAGTGATGGGCCAGGGTGTGCAGCATCACGAACCGAGGAAGGAGGGTCGGCCCCGATTTCTCTCTGAGGCGGTCGGCCTTGTATGAGGCGCTCAGGTTGCGTTCGATGCGTTCTGTCCAGTCCCGCACCGGTGGAAGTCGCTCCCAAATGCTCAGGCGTGCCTCGTCGACGGCGATGAAGATTCCTTCGCCGTAGGTCTCCACGGCAGGCAGCCATTGGGGGCGAGAACGCGTGTCGACCGACACGATGCGTCCGCCCTCGGTCCCTTCACCGTCGCCGGAGCTGGGCTCGTACCGGGTGAACCCTTCGAGTGCGCGCACCTCGCGCACCCGGTCCGCGACGACCACCGCGGAGATGTCCGCGGCCAATTTCCGCATCGACTCAGGGTGGTCGTGATCGATTCCGAGGTGGGACCGACGTACTGAGAACGTATCCGAGTTGGCAACGGATCCTGGTACGGAGAAGGCTGTCCATTCGGCGATGCTCAGGTCGTCTTCCGAATGATCCGGGTACGCCGTCGCCGTGGCCTCTTCGGTCTGCCGGCGTCGCAGCGCTTCCACGAATTGTTCCGGAACATCGCACTCCGTGGCGATGGCCTCTCTGAAATGCCCAGAAATCGGGCTGTCGCCTTCGTCGATATAGTGCGGCCAGAAGCGGTGGTTGACGATGTTCCGGGTCGCTTCGTCGTCCTCGGTGAGACCTGCGGGTTCGGGGATGTCGAGCGCCGAGTGCGTGATCGGGAAGTAGACGTTCGAGGCACCGCGCTGTACTGCCTGAGGTGTCTCCCCGCAGGAATCCTCCTCATCGCTCTCGGATTGCCAGGGGTGGGTTCCCGGGCACGGGAGGCCCATCTTCTGCAGGATGTTCTTCTGGCTGATTCCCGCCAGATTGCGCCCGGCGCGACAGACGGAGCAGACGACGCGCAGGGCATCGAGCCCGGAGGATTGAGGTGTGGCCACGAACCGGAGCCGTTTCACCTCGCATTGGCGCTGTGCATGCCCTTCACCCCTGGAATGAGCCCACCCGTGCCAGTCGATGTCGGCCATGTGACCGGCCCTGCACACCTGGATGAAACGCATCGGGGCCAGCGTCGACCTTCCCGCGCATCGCCCGCACGTCGGTTGTTTGTCCCTCATCTCGCGACTCGTGACCCAGAGCTGCATCTCTCGACACTTCGGGCAGAAGAGCCACTTGGGGAATCGTACATACGAAGGTCCGACGCGGGTCGCGTGGGCGGCCTTCCCGGAGGGGATGACGGGGGCCGAGCGAAACTGCGCGACCCTCAATTTCTTTGCGAGCCGAGGCGACTCCACCAGTTCCGCCTTCGTCGACCAGCCTCTGATGTCGCCGGCGACGAACGACTCGCCTCGGAGGTCGAGGATCCCGCCGACACCGAAGGGGACGATGGTCTGAGTCCTGCGGACCTTCCGCCGAATATTTCTCACCGCGGTCATGCTCCCCTCACGGCGACAAGGCACTCGCGATCGACGTTGCGCATTGACTGGGCCGTCTCCCACATGCCGCCCTGCTTGCCGAAGTCGGTGAGAAGCGCGGAGTACATGCGTCCCTGGGACTGGTAATGGAGCCGGCTGCCGTCACCACGCGCGATCTCGGCCTCCTGCCACCACTCCTCGATCCGCGAGTCCAAGTGTGCGGCGGCGGCATCGGCCTCTTCCGGATCGGCCCGCCGCACGTGGTCCACCACGAGGTCACGGATCCGGGCGACCTCGGATGCGTGATGGACGATGTCCCCTGCCTTGTCCTCCGCGTCCAGACCGATCCCGTGTCGCACCAGGATGGTGAGTACGGCGTGCAGTGCTCGTTTACGCGAGGGCATGGACCATGGTGTGACGCTGGTCGGTTCGACATGCCGATAGAGCGAGCGGTGGTACACACCGAACGACTCGTAGTGTGACCGGTCCCGGGGTTTGGTCGAACGGAAGAGCGTGACGATCAGCCCCGGTACATGACGACGGCCGACGCGGCTGGTGGCCTGGATGTACTCCGAAGTCGTCTTGGGCTGCCCGTTCATGAGCATGAGGCCGAGTCTCGGAACGTCGACGCCCACGGAGAGCATGTTGGTCGTGGCAAGGAAGGAGATGCTGTCGTGACTCTTGAAGCTCTTGCTCAGACGTTCGAGGATCCGAGGCTGAGCGGCGCGTGGGATATTGCTGGTGAGCTCGACCACCGACTTGTCGTTGTTCAGCTCGCGCCGTTGCGTGTCGTCCTTCGTCAGATGCTCAAGGCGCGCGGGGATGTCGTCCCTCGCGATCGTGACGGTGCGGCCGAGTTCCCGCAAGCTGTTGTGATAGGCGACCACGGTCCAGTACGCGTCGCGGAGCGTGTCGTCCTCGCAGATCTCCTTCGGGGCCTGCAACGCGGCGGCGCCCACATGAACGGTCGAGGTCGAAGCGGTGTGCCCCTGCGCCATCACGCCCACGTACAGCCGGCCGGGCTTGTCCTTGTCGGGCGAGGCGAAGTAGGAGTTGCCGGCTTTGATCCCCGCTGGGGGAAAGAGTTGCGCCGGACGACCGTAAAGACTGCGTACCTGGTCCTGCGAGCGTCGGATCGTCGCTGTCGACGCAATGACTTTCGGCACGGTGCCGCCCCAGGCGCACAGTTCGAGGATGGCCGATTCGTAAAGACCGACCGTTGTCCCCAGTGGGCCTGCCAGCAGGTGCAATTCGTCCTGAATCACCAGGGATGGGGCGCGCTTGCCGTCCTTGCCGAAGAGGTTCCCGGCCTCCCGTTCCCACGCCAGGCGGGCGAACTTGTCCACCGTGCCGAGCACGAACGTCGGAGGTTTCCGGTAGATCTGTTCGTCCACGACGGACACCGGGAGCAGTTCGTGGAAGTCACAGGTGTCACGCGGACAGAAGAACGAAGTGGTGACGCCATCGGCACGGATGCCGAAGTCCTGGTCCCGCCCTGATCGTTCCGGGACGATTTCGGTACCGCACCAGGGACAACGTTCCAGGAGGAAGCGGTCATCGGGTTCGTTCATCTGTTTTAGTTCCCCGAGTTCGTCCTGTGCGGCGGAGATCTTGTTCGGAGTTGTCTCCTTGCCCACCCAGAGCCCGATGGTGATGTGCTCCTCCCCCAGGTGGTGGGGCAGCGGCCCGTCGTCTCCCCTCCTGATGTACTCAAGTGCGCAGACGGCCGTCGCCGTGCGTTGGAACTGCTGCGTGGTGAGCAGGCTCAGGGTGTACCGGCTCAGCACGGCGGTGCCACCGCCGAGGGCACCGAACCGCAGGCGCCGCCAGAGAATCTCGAAGCAGGCGGTGAGGAGGTACGCCTCCGTCTTGCCGCCTCCGGTGGGGAACCAGATGAGGTCGACTGTCCTGCGATCCTCGTGCTCAGGGTTCATCAACCCCTCGACCACGAGGAGGAAGTAGGCGAGCTGGAACGGGTGCCATGCGTAGTCGCCGCCCGGTTCGGACAGCTCGACCACTTCGCTGTTCCTGCGACGACGGCTACCCGCGAGTTCCGGGCGGCTGTGGAGCATCTGGAGCGCCATGGCCCGGTTGGACAGGCGAAACGCTTCCCGCGCCTTCTCCCCCGCGGGTGTCGGCGCGGTGAGGGCCGCTACCCCCGACGCCATACGGTCGAGTGCGGTCTCGATGCGGGCGAGGATGCGTGCGGTGGGTTCGGCGGCCCATTGCTGCACATCCTCGGCCTGTGACCGCTGGGTCTCGAACCACTCGCGATACCCCAGGACGAAGGCGTCGAGTTCGACCCGGAGGTCCGCCACCGTGAGATCGGTCCGGGACAGACGCGCGAGGTTGAGTACCGGCAGGTTCTTGGGGCCGTCGGGTTTGATGTGCTCGACCACCTGCTGGGGCATGACCTGCGCCCGTACGGTGGTAACCGCGTCGGCATCGGAGTCCCACTCGACGGCGCATCCGTGCCCCACGGCTCTGGTCACGATGTGCCGGTACTGGACTCGAAGTTCCTGTTCCTCCTCGTCACGGCTGTTGAGACGGGTGCTGGGATACTCCAGCACCCGTCCGCCGAGTGTGGTCGCCCGAAGCTCGGCCTGGAAGAGCATCAGGTCACGGTCCTTGTACGTGCTCTCCTCCTCGTCATGGGCGTTGGCGAGGACACACGTGACGAGACGTCCGCCGCCGAAGGTGCGCCATCGCACATGGAGGCGGCCGTGGCCCTCCAGAACGGGGATCGGGGTCGTGTCGTCCGCCGTGACCGTTCTCGTGGTGGAGAGCCGTGGCTGTCTCTGCCAACGGCGACGCCCGCCCTCGCGGATTGTCACATAGCGGGAGGCCCCGCAGGTCACGTCAAGGTGGGACGCGTTGGTGAAGAAGGAGAAGCCGAGCGACGACGGGAGCCATGCGTTCGCCTCGGCCACGGGGTCGTCGGCGAAGCTGTCCTCCTCGCCGTTCCCTGGCGCCGATTCGTCGAAGGCCTGTTCGCCGTCCTGCTGTGAGTGCTCCAGCAGCGAGGCGCCACGCGGATACAAGGTCCCCATCAGGTAGCGACGGTCCGGAGGGTCGGTGAGGGTCTCGTCCTCGTCGACGGGGGGACCGACCAACTGCCGACGCAGGTAGGCCACGAAGTCGGCCCGGTGTTCGGAGAGTCGTGATTCCGATTCGTTCACCGGAGCCCCTCCTCCCGCGTCAGGGCGGCAATGCCGAGATCCTTCAGCATGCGGCGGGTGTCGGGGCCGCAAGCGACCCAGAGCTGCGCGCGGGCCCTGGTCCAGGCGACGTAGAGGGTGTCGAGGCGGCCCTTGAGATGGTCGGGTTCCAGGTCGATCAGGCAGACGACGCGGTTCTCATGGCCCTTGAAATCGGCGACAGAAGCCCAGGTGAGCCGATGCTTCGTCCGCTCCGTCCCGACCACGTCGACGAATCGCTCGATCTTGCCGGCCCGCTGGGAGAGACGGGCCGAACTCGTCTCCCACTTCCCGGAGGCGGAGAGCACCGTGATGTCCCGCAGTGAAACACCCTCCTGCACCAACTTGTCCACACAGGCGTCGAGGGCGGCGGCCTCCTCCCGGGGGTCTTGCACGTCGGCGAAGCGGACCGGTTCCCCCTCACCTGCGGAGGCGACACCCGGATCCGCCCCCGTGTAGCGACGAACCTGTTTGACGATCTGCACCGTGTTCCGACAGTTGCGGCTCAGGGGGCCGAAGGGCGTGCCGAGCTTAATCAGGTAATCCCATGCCTCGGGGTCGTAGGCGTCGGGCATCAGGACCTGGTTGTTCTGGTCGAGCATGAAGATCCATCGGCCTGTGTCGAGGCCGCCCGAGACCAGATTCTCCAGGACGCCGAGATGGTCGAGGGTCATCAGATCCTGCGCCTCGTCGACGATCAGGTGATCGAAGGTTCGGTGCGCGACCTCGTCCAGCCGCTCGAAGGGCAGGACTGTGATGGCGCGGTCGGAGAGGACTCGGCGCAGGTGGGTGGCGAGTGTGCTGCTCGCGCAGGTGAACAGGACACTGCCGACTGCGGCTTTTCGGCGAGCGGCCTCGGCGGCAAGGAACGTTTTTCCAGTCCCGGCACCGCCGGTCCAGGTCAGACGAGGATGGGTCTCCAGATCGTCCAGTCTGGCGAGTTGTTCGTTGGTGAGGCGTTCGAAGGTCACTTCAAGGTGCGTCAGGCGGGAGTGCAGATTGGGTACGAGGTCGAAATCCGGGCGGACGGCTTCGAGCATCTTCTTGCGCAGGGGAGCGGAGACGGGGGTCCTGGCCCAACGGTTCGTGGTCGACCAGAACCGGGTCGCTCGCTCGATGCCCTGTGCCAGACCGCGTCCGCCGTCGTAGGCAGTGGAGCTCAGATACTGCTCGGGCTCGAACTCCGTCGTGCGCGGGATATCGACATCCGGGGTGATCACCAAGTAGCCACTGGGGACACCGTGGTCCCTCAGGTCACCGACCAACGCACCGATCTCGCGGTCGAACTCGTGCATCCCGCCGTTGGCCTGGGCGAAAGGGCTCTCTTTGGGGCCGTCTTCGCGGCCGGGCGGGCCGTAGTACCACTTCCCGTCGCGCTGTTGGACCTGGCCGCCCTTGACCTCGATGAAGAGCAGGATGTCCGGCATGATGAGGACGAAGTCGATCTCGCCGACGCGTTTCCTGCGGTGCCGGGGAAGATGGACCGAGTGCAGTGCGACACTCTCGTGGTCCGTAATCGCCTTGAGGGCCGCGAACACACTTCGCTCGGCTTGGCTTCTGGCGTTGTTCGAGATCTCGCTCGGAATGATCCGCATCCACTCTCCCCATGGTCACACCCTCGGCTCTTTAAGATACCGGTGATGGATCTCGCGGTACGAAACCTGGTGGGGAAGTGCCAGCGGCGACGGCTCGATGAGTGATGGACTAGGGGACAGGGGGACGGCGTGTGGTGCCGGGGGGCGAGGGTGTGATGACCGGAGAGCGGGAGGACGGGGCCGGTAGACCGATGGATGATGCCGGGTGGGACCTGCTCGTCCGTCTCACACGTCGATTCACGGCAGAGGGGGTCGACCGTCGCACGTCTCTGGAACAGGTGACGAAGGCCGCGCGCCTCGACGTGCAGGAGACCTCTGTCCTGTACGAAGCCGTGATATCGGCAGAGGTGGAGGACGAACCCGGCGAGGACGAGCCGGACTTGTCGCAGAGCGTGACTGTTGACCATCCGGCTGATCTTGACGAGGACTTCGACGACCTGGATGCCCCGGAGGAGGAAGAAGACGGGCCGGACCCGGAATCGTTCCGAGGGACCGTGCGCGTCCACGACCTGGCGGTGGCTCGTCGTGCCGCTCGGGAAGTGCTCGAAGTCGATCGAAGGAGAGCGAAGCCGTACCGTCGCCTGCTGAGCGCTGAGGCGGAGGTGGGGCTCTGCCTCCTGTTCCGGGAGGGCACAGGACCGTCGGAGTCCTTGCCCGAGGGTTATCTGGCGACGCTTCCACGAGACGGTGAGGCTTACAGAGCTTTCACGGCGATGGTCATGCACAATGAGCTTCTCGTTTATAAGATCCTTCACGGTTTGGGGCGTTGGCCGGAGAACCCCATGTACGAGGATCTTCTGCAGCATGGCCGGATAGGTCTCATCCGCGCTGTGGAGAAGTTCGATATTTCCCTGGGATGCAAGTTCTCCACCTACGCCACGTGGTGGGTTCGGCAGAGAATCACTCGGGCCGTGGCCAACGAAGAAGCGGCGATCCGTCTTCCGGTCCATATCTGGAACCATGTGGAAAAAGTACGGAAAGCGGAGAGGGCATTTCTCGATCAGGGCAGGGTCCCCAATGTGGATGATCTCGCTCTGGCTTGCAAACTGAATGCCGAAAAGGTGAAGACCTATTTGGAGCTGAGTCGCCGTGCAGTCTTGTCGCTCGAACGACCCGTCGGCGAGAACGTGACCCTTGGGGACCTGGTCGTCGACACCTTCCGTCCGGTGCCGGGTCCGGAGCAAATGCTTCGGGCAGCGTTCGAGCGTCAGGAGATGATGCAGACCTTCGACGCCTGCGTGTTCACGAAGAGAACGCGTGAAATTCTTCTGCTGCGCTTCGGATTCATCGACGGGACACCTTGGACGCTGGACGAGATCGGTAGGCGGATCGGGGTCACACGGGAGCGCATCCGGCAGATCGAGAAGCGCGCGCTCCAGGATCTGAGGATCCAGATGGGGCTTGAGCCCGACGACGAGGACACGGAACGCCGTCGGCGGAACGCCGCTCGACGGATGGCGCGGGAGGCTGCGGGCGAGTCGCCGCCGTACGGCCGCACCGGCGCACCAGGCGCGGAGAACATTTGCGAGGGGAGAGAGGGAACGGTGGCCGTGAACGGCACTGAGTTCGATCGATGGTTGGCCGAGCGCATGCGGGAAAAGGGGGTGGACGAAAGTGAACTGGCGCAGCGTCTGGAAGTGCCCCGAGGGCTTGTCGAGACCTGGCTCCAAGGCCGCTCCGTTCCCAGCCCGGACCATGTGACCCAGGTGTGGGAGGTCTTCGGGTTGGAGGGCGAAGCCGGGCCGGAATCCGAGGTCGTTCCGGAAGATCGAGGGGAGCCGGTGGAGACACCGGCCGTCTGGTATCACCGTCCCGGACACGACGACGGCGGGCGGGAGTTCGGTAATGCGGCGGCCTTCGCCTTCGAGGCCGATTTGGAGGTTCTCGCCCGTGAGGCCACTCAGAACAGCCTGGACGAGCGAGACCGGAGGAGTGACCGTCCGGTCGAAGTCTGTTACACACTGCATGAACTGTCCGGTGACGCACTGGCCCGATTCCGTGCCGCGATCCATTGGGACGGGTTGCGCCCCCACTATGAGGCCGCCGCCGCCCAGGACCAGAAGGTCGGACGCGTCATCAGTGCCGGTCTGCGAGAGATGACCGAGCGAGATCGACTGGTTCTTCTGCGTGTCGACGATTACAACGCCAATGGGCTGACCGGCGACGATTATGAGGACGGTCGATTCGCGGCTGTCGTGCGGCGGCAACTCGACAGTCACAAGTCGAATGCCGCGGCGGGCGGTTCATACGGGCTCGGTAAGGCGACGCTCTGGTCGACCAGCCGTCTGGGGCTCGTCCTCATGAATTCCACGCTCTCCGAACCGCACGAGGGACACACGCGCCGGCGGTTGATCGGGCGCCTCGACCTTCCCTGGCGCGAGGTGGAAGGAAAGAGGTTCGCCGGTCCCGCTTGGCTGGGGCTGCCGGACACGGAGTCCGACAATGCGGAGGTCGTCCGCTCCTGGTGGGCCGACGAGGACACGGTCGAGAACCTGTATCTCACCCGCGAGAGCGATGAGCCCGGCACGTCCTTCCTGATCGTCGGAGCCCACGATGTCGCCGGCCTCGCAGGGGACGGACGGGATCAGGAAGGGGACATGGACGACGACGACAGCCTGGAGCGCATGCACCGGAGGCTGGTTCACGCGCTCGGGCGGAACTTCTGGGCCGCCATGACAGCGGGCGGGGACCGGAGGCCACTGCTGGAGGCGTCGGTACGGACACTGCGCAACGGTGTGGAGGTTCTCGCGGAGGAGCGGGTCGATCCTCACGTACATCAGCCCGCGCGCTCGCGTGCTCTGCACGCCTTCCTGAGCGGCACCACGGTGGACCGTCTCACGGAAGCGGGCCAAGTGGCCGTGGCCAAGGTGCCATTGAAGGTCCCCGAAAGGGACAGGCTCGCCGGTTCGGGTGGCGAGCACCGGGCGGTACTGCTTGTCACCGAGGCCACCGACCAGGACGGCAGGATCAACCAGGTGACCGCGATGCGTGGCAATCGCATGACGGTCAAGACCAGTTCGGTGCCCGATATCCCCGTGGGGACCAACCCGTTCCAGGCCGTTCTGCTCGTGGGACTCGCGGCGGGGGACGACGCGCCGTTCGCCGCCGAGGCCGAGGAGTTCCTCCGCTCGTCCGAGCCACCGGAGCACAACAAGTGGGCGCAGAACGAGGAGTTGCGGATGCGCTATTCGCCCTCGGCCCATCGGCGGATCGCGACGTTGACCACCGAGACCAACAAGGCCGTGCGCGGACTCGTGGCGATTCCCCAGGAGAAGAAGCGGAGCGGCACGAGCAGGTCGAATAGGCGGTTCAGTCTCTCGGGCAGGCCCGCCGCCAAGGTCAGGGGGACGGTGGCGCCGCCGAAGCTGGACGAGTTGAAGGCCGTCGTCGACGTCTCCGGCGCCTGGCAGGTCACCGCTGAGGTGAAGGTGTCGCCGGGGGGAGATCTCTGGCGTATGAGCCCCGTTGCCAAGCTGGACGTGCGCTCCGGCACCCGTCCCGTGGTCAAGTGGGCCGAACTCGTGGCCGTGAGCAACTGCGAGGTCTCCGACGGCATGCTGTATTTCCCGCCGGGGGTCCGCCGTGCCAGTTTTCGAGGCGTCACGGATGTGTCCACGCACCCGGTGCGAGCAGCGCTGACGGGGCTCGTCGTCGAACTGCAGGAGAGCAAGGGAGATGTCGCGTGAGGGCCTATCCCTACGAGCGGCCGACCGGTCCAGTGACGGCACGCGTCACGGCCGTCCGACTGAGCGGCCCCGGCGACCATCGGGAGCAGATGGACACCAGGGGATATTCGGTCGTCGAGCAGGTGGTGGCACTCGGCAGGGCCGAGCGCGACGACTGGCAGACCGCACGGCTCACCCTGACCGCGACCGTACCGGCGCGTGAGATCGAGACAAAGGGCCACTGGTCCGATGTCACGGTCGTCGCCGTTCTGACGGAGGGGGCCACCAACACGCGTACGGTCGCGCGGTTGACGCCCGACGTGGTGGGCGGGAGGGAGTGGTCGGGGGAGATCGAACTCGACCGGGACGACCACCTGGACCGTGCGTCCCTCATCGTGCATGTGGTGGCGGCCGTGGGCGGGGTCGAAGGGCGGGTCATCGCCTCCACGGACAAGGAGTGGCTGATCGACATGACGGCCGACGCCCCGCTCCGGCATCGCCAGATCGACCTGACCGCGGTCAGTTTCGCCCGCAGCGCCGAGTGGTTGCGCAGCTTCCGGGACGCCCCCTGGATCCTGGACACCGCGGGCCGGATGCCCGTCGTCCGCCTGAATTCGGATTTCGAGGGCCTCGTGGCGCTACTGGACGGCCAAGGCTCGAAGGTGGAGGGCGTGGTACGAGAGATACTGCTGGCCCAGATGGGCACCGATGTGTGGACCGCGGTCTTTCACACCGCCATCGGCGACCTGGAGATCGAGGACGATGGGACGCCGCTCCTCCCGCCGGACTGGCGCGGCGAGGTGCTCCGCGAAATGCTGCCGGACATCGTTCCCGGGCGATCGGTGGAGGACGCTCTTCGCGACGTCCACATCCGACGCACGGGTGAGGGGAGTTGGGCGGACCTGCAACCGCGCATC
Organism: Streptomyces sp. NPDC059092; assembly: GCF_042756365.1. Taxonomy (NCBI): domain Bacteria; kingdom Bacillati; phylum Actinomycetota; class Actinomycetes; order Kitasatosporales; family Streptomycetaceae; genus Streptomyces; species Streptomyces sp. NPDC059092. The sequence goes on along the minus strand of NZ_JBHZEJ010000001.1, from coordinate 235,317 downwards.
CAGTACGCGGCCTCCCGCCGTGCCGAGGTCCCCAGGGCCCTGGCCGATACTGTCCGTGACATCGAACGACTCGACCAGGAGAACCGCGCGTGACTTCCCGCCCCGAGTACCTCCCGGAGCGACTTGCTCTGCTCTCCGATGTACAGGCCGCGGAGTACATTTCCGCGGGGCTGCTGGAGGGACGCGACGACGTTCCTTCCATCGCGTTGAACAAGGTTGCCGAGCCGCTGCCCGACGACGAAGCACGACTGGGCCTGCACCGGGTAAGAGATCTGATCGACCACGCCCTGGCGAAGTTCCGGGGCGAGCGTCCCACGGCGGCCGATGCATGGCTGGCCCCGCGGTTGCACGAGACTCTGCGGTTGACGCGCCGGGAGGCGGCCGAGAAGGGAATCTGGACGTATCTGGCCCTCGGGGTGGCTCCGGACTATGTCGTCTGGCGGCATCTGTCCGAGCCGAAGGCCGACGGCACGCCCGGACGAGTAGCCCGGGACAAGTTCCTCGGCCCGCACTACAAGCAGGCGTTCGGGCGCCTCTGGTGGGCGGCCGAGCTCTTCCGCGATGGCTCGGACTACCGCCCCGCCGTCGTGGCCTGCGGTAGTCAGGACATGCTCAACTCGGCTCTCAGGCTGGACATCATCGATCACCGCCCCACCGCTCTCGCCCTTGTCAGGCTCATCGAGAAAGGGGTCGTGCGCACCGGTCGCGAGGTCAACGCACTGACGCCTGCGGTCAATGCCGCTGCGGCCACTCTGATGTACGACGTCATCGCCCCGGACCTGGAGCACGACGGCAACTCCCTGCGGGACTGGATCGCGGGGGCCGAGTCCGCCGGTCCGTCTCCCCGTAACAGCCTTCCTGAAGGCCCGGAGGAGGAGTGCGTCCCGGAAGAGGCGGTGCAGCGGCTGGTCGCCCTCTTCGAGGACCTTTTCGCGGACGCACCGGTCAGGGGGCGGGCTCCTGATGAGAACGAGTGACCTTGTGTGAGTCAGGTGGGCATCGTCCCTGATCGCCGCAACCGATGGCGCGCAGCTCGGCCGTAGTGGCCGGGGGCACATCGGGCCAGGTGACGGAGGCCGCCAACTCCCCGTCGGAGGGAGCGTTCCCGCGCAGCGCCCGGCTGAGTACGTGCATGCCCAGCCGGGGCGGCACTGCGTTCCCCACTTGCTGCGCCTGGTCCTTGCCCGACCACGGGAAGTTGTGCGGGAAGGTCTGCAGAACCCCCGACTCGGGAATGGTGAACCGATCGGACCTGGCCGCCTCGTACTCCTCCGCTGACCTGTACACCTTGTTCCGGGAGATTTTCCCTGTGACCGTGAAGGCAGGCTCGGAGGACAGACGCCGGCCCCGATTCTTCGGGTCGCCCCCGGAGCCGTAGTTCGAGACGACGAAAAACTTCATTCGGCCTTCCGTCCGGAGCCGGGACACGTCCAGAGGCGAACCCTTCAGTTTGCTCGCCTCGTCGAGAGCCTCCGCCATGGATACCCAGCGCCGAGTGCCCCCCGAGATGTCGGAATCGGCCGAGAACAGGTCCGGCTGAGCGGCATCGCGCTTCCCACGATGCAGGCCGAAGGGGAGATGGGTGGCTTCAAGCGGTTCGACGGCGCCATGCCCCGGGCGCCGGGCGACGAGTACGGCTCGTGTGCGTGTCTGCGGGACCCCGAACTGCTCTGTCTTCAACTGCCAGCATTCCGCCTCGTACTTGACGCCATTAAGCCGCCCTTCGCCGCTGCGCAGAAGTTTCGCGTAGACCTCCCAGAGGGGCAGGGCCGCGGGCACCTGCTCCAGAACGATCACCTTGTACGGATCGCGTCCGTCCGTTTCGATCGCCTTGAGGAGCCAGCGAAGGGGCTCCAGGACCAAGGCGGTGCGCGAGTCGTCGAGGGCGCGCAAGTCCTCGTCGATTTTCGCCTCGTCGTCCCCGTCCACAAGGCGGTGGATGAACTCCTGCACCTTGTCCAGCGCGCGCCGTCCCTTGCCCTTGCCCGCGACGGAGAAGGACTGACAGGGCGGTCCACCGGCCAGCACGTCGACTGATTTCGGAATCTCGTCGAAGCGACTCGTGCGCATCACGCTCACATCGGCGTGAAGCGTCGGCAGGCCTGCGGCATAGCGGGTCTCGCACGCGTTCCGGTCCCACTCGATCCCGATGCTCTTGAAGCCCAGAAAATGCGCGGCCACATCGAGGCCACCAGGACCTGCGAAAAGGTCCAGAATCCGGATTTCGTCGAGGTGGTGAACCTTTGGTTCCGGGCTGTTCATGGGGTTTGAGTGTAACGGGAGACGGGAGTTACAGGTGACACCAATGCGGCTCGGATCGCCAGCCCGAGTGCCTTGGCCACGGGGGGTGGGGAGGCATGCCCGATCTGTCGGTAACGAGCCGTCTTCCTCCCGGCGAACCTCCACTCGGACGGGAACCCCTGCAGGAGTGCGGCCTGGTCCGTCGTGATCCGCACCATCCCGCGCCGCCCGGCTTCAGGCGCCCAGGTGAAGTCCGCGTCGGGAATGTTGTCGGCCACGCTGCTCCCGTCCACCCCCATCCGGGCCCAGGCCTTCCTCGTCCCGGTCGGTCCGAGGTCCGCGCCACCCCGCCTGTCCGACCCGCCCACCAAGGTCGGCGCCACACTGAGTGCCTGGGCCGCCCATCGGTCGGCGTCCCGCCAACCGCCCGTGGCCATGGAGCGGCGGAGGGCTCGACCTACGGACAGATGCTTGTGCACCGTCGGCTCCGGTGGGCGGAACGCGTCGAAATACTGTTTCCTGAGCGCCACGAGCACTCCTTGTTTCCGGTTCTGGGGCACTCCGAAGTCGGCCGCGTTCAGGAGGAGCCACCGGAACCGGTAGCCGAGATGACTCAGCTCGTTGCCGATGAGGTCGCGTATCGGCGCGAAGCCGGGCGCGCTCAGCAGCCCCGGTACGTTCTCGATGACCAGAGCGCGAGGCTGGACGGCATGCGCCAGGTAGACGGTCGCTTCCAGCAAGCGCAGTTCGGCCTCGGTCTCGGGGAGCGCGACGGTCGCACTCGACCTCACCCGGGGCGGCCCGGCCGATAGGAGATCCACGTCGTAGATCTCCTGATACCTCGAAGGGGAGAAGTCCAGCAGGTCCGTCTCCAGAACCTGCCATGCCGGGCGGTTCCCGCGCAGGGTGGCGCAGGCCACAGGGTTCTTGTCCAGGAGCAGTACGGGTTCGAAGCCCGCGTGCTCCAGCCCCAAAGCCAATCCCCCCGCGCCCGCGCACACGTCGACGAATCGCAGTCCACTCACCGGCCCCGCCCTCCGTGGATCATTTCCGCCTGTCGGCCTTCTCCTTTTCGATAGCCGCGGCCACCTGACGCATCACGGCCTCCGGTGGCTCGTGTTCCCAAAAACGCAGAACCGTCCACCCCTCCGACCACAACTGCTCGTTTGTCTCCTGGTCCCGCTCGATGTTGCGATCGAGCTTCCGTCGCCACCACTCCGCGTTCGCCTTGGGGCTGGTGGCGTGCTCCGGGCAGCCGTGCCAGAAGCAGCCGTCGATGAGGACAGCCAACCTGGCACGGGTGAACGCGATGTCGATCTTCCGTCTGCGCATGCCCGGCACCGGATAGTGGGTCCGGTAGCGGTATCCGGAGGCATGGAGAAGTTGCCGCACCGCCCGTTCGGCACCGGTGTCCTGGTTGGTCTGCTTGCTCATCCGGACCGAGACGCCAGGGCTGGACGGGAGTGCGGCGTGCATAAGCTCAGTGTCCCATTTTCGGCGTTGTTTCGGCCCATGATGAGAGAGTCACGTTGAGCGACGTTCGGTGGGGGCGTCGGTCGTCACGTCCCGGAGACTCAAGATGTTCCGCGTCGTTCAGGCGTGGTTACGCGCCCCCGTGGCAGTCCCGGTAAGCCTTTGTCGAGCCGCACCAGCAAGCGGCGTTGCGGGAAGGCGGCCACGGGGTGGCTCGGCCTCGGGCGGCCAGGGTGGTGGCGTACAGGGGGAGCAGGGCGGGCTCGGTGGGGGAGGACTGTTCCGAGGCGGCGAAGGCTTCGTACGAGGGGACCGTGGCCGTGACGATGCCCAGGTTGGGGGTGCCCGCCGCGGCGAGGTCGCGGAGGGCGGATTCGACCTGGGACAGGTGTGCCGCGTGCGAGGGGTACTCGGCGGCGAGGGAGGGGTACGCGGCCAGGAGTTCGGTCAGTTCCCCGGCCGGCCAGTGCAGGAGTGCCACCGGGAACGGGCGGGACAGGGCGGTGCGGTAGGAGCCCAGTTCGGCGCGGAGGCGGTCGATCTCGGCCTGGAGTTCGGCCGGGTTGTCGGAGCCCAGGGCCCAGAGGCGCTTCGGGTCGTGGAGTTCGTCCAGGGAGATGGCGGCCGGGTTGACGCGGTCGGCCAGGGCGTCCCAGGAGTCGTGGTCCAGGCCGAGCAGGCGGCGGACGCGGTGGCGGCCGATGAGGAGGGACTGGGTGGGGTACGGGACCTCCTCGTCCGGGGCGAGGAGGAGTTCCAGGGCCGTGGTGAACGAGGCGTGGGCCGCTTCCAGCTCGTCGTGGGACTCCAGGGTCTCCGCCACGATCTCCCACGGCGCCGGGTCCAGCGGGGCCGCGGCGCGCAGTCCCTCGATGATCGCGCGGGCCTCCGCCTCGTGGCCGTACTCCCAGAGGTTGGCGGCCTGGAGCGCCTTCACGAGGTGCGGGTGGTCGGGGGACGCCGCGAGGACGGAGTCGTAGAGGCCGGTGGCACGGTCGCGGTCGCCGGCCAGTTCCAGATGGGCCGCCGCGCGCAGGAGCAGGGGCTCGTGGTCCTCGGGGTACCGGGCCGCGGTGCGCAGCAGGCGCTCGGCTTCCGTGGTGTGGTCGGCAGGCAGCATGTCGGGGCGCATGGTCCACACCGTACTGCCGTACCGCGCGGGGGTGGAGGGGAAGGGGGAGGGGGGAAGGGCGGGGGTGCGGGGGGCGCCGTGCCGGCCGCTCCCGCACCCGTCCCGTCCTCCTCGTTCTGGCCGGTCCGGGTCAGCCGGTCCGGTCCGTCAGAGGCGGCAACTGATCTCCATGCCGTCCTCGACGGGGAAGGACACACTCCGGTAGCCGTTCTCGGGGCCGCGTACGTAAGCGAGGTACGGCGCGAGGTCGGGCAGGTCGATGTCGTCGGCCACGACGAGCGTGCCGGGCCGCAGGTGCGGTTCGAGGAGCCGCAGTACGGGCAGGCACAGGTCCTTCCAGCCGTCCAGCAGGACGAAGTCCGGGGGGCCGTCGAGGGCGCCGAGGGTGGTGCGGGCGTCTCCCTCCAGGACGGTGATCAGGTCGTCCAGGCCGGTCTCGGCGAAGGTGCGGCGGGCCGCGGCGATCTTGTCCTCGCTGAGTTCCGTGGTGATGACGCGTCCGGTTCCGTTGTCCCGTACGGCCGCGGCCAGGTACAGCGTGGAGATTCCGTAGGACGTGCCGAACTCGACGACCGTGGCCGGGCGGACGGCCCGGACCAGGCTGTAGAGCAGTTCGCCGCCCGCGGCGGAGACCGGCATGTAGATGCCCGCCGCGGCGTCGGCCTGTTCCTGGGGGGACAGCGTCGCGAATCCGCCGGGCAGGCGGGCGGCGGTGGTCTCGTCCTGCTCGGACCGTCCGAACATCCGGCCGAGGGCCGTCTTGACGCGGGGATCGGTGAGTGTGTCGGTGTGTGTCATGGTGGCTAGAGTAGACGCGACGTTGCGTCACGTCTAGAGGGAATAGTCTGAGCGCGGGGAGGCGATGCGAGATGACACCCGCGGCACACGCCGCCGAGGCGAGCGACCACGGCGGTACAGGCGGTACGAGCAGTGCAGGCGGTACGAGCGGTACTGGCGGCACCAGCGGTACGCGTCGTACAGGAGGTACGGGCGACGCCAGTGGTACGGGCGGATCGGGGCGGCGCCACCACGGGAACCGGCACGGGCGCAGTGAGCAGGCCCGGCTGGCGGTTCTGGAGGCGGCCGACGGCCTGCTCGTAGAGAAGGGCTTCGCCGGCGTCACGATGGAGGGCATCGCCGTACGGGCCGGGGTGGCCAAGCAGACCATCTACCGCTGGTGGAGCACCAAGACCGAGATCCTCACGGACGCCTTCCTCCAGGACGCGGCCGAGGACCTGACGCCCTCCGACTCCGGCGACATCGCCCTCGACCTGCGGGACTACCTGCCCCGGCTGGCGTGGTTCCTCGGCGAGTCCGACCCCGGTGCCGTCTTCAGGGCACTGATCGCCCAGGCGCAGCACGACCCGGCGTTCGCCCAGGACTTCCGGTCCCGCTGCCTCGACGCGCAGCGCCGCCGCGACCGCCTGCCGCTGGAACGCGCCGTACACCGGGGACAGCTCCCGGCCGGCCTCGACCTGGCGGCCGAGACGGACCAGCTCGTGGGCCCCCTCTACTACCGCGTGCTGGTGACCGACGAGCCGGTCGGACGCGGATTCACCGACGGGCTCGTCGAGGCGTTCCTCCGCAGGCACGGCCTGACCCCGCCGGCCGCCCCCGCCGGCTGACCGCGCCCGGCGCCGGTACGCGCCGCCCTCCGGCGCCCGTACCGGCTCTGTCGTTCTTCTGTACGATCCGGGGCCCGCGGCCCATCGTGTATAACGAAGAGGAAGTGATGGACGGAGCGGACAGCGGAGGAGGCAGGCCCATGATCCGCAGTGCGCCGCGCCCGCTGCGTCCCGTCGCGCTCCTCATCTTCCTCCTCGCCGAGTTCGTTCTCCTCGACGCGAGCAGCCTCTCCGCCGCCGTCGCGCTCGCCGCGACCGCCACCGCCGCCGCGGGCTCCGCCCTCGTCGTCTGCGCCGTGATCACCGCGCGCTCCGTGCCCGCCCACCCGCCGCACCGGGTACGGACGGCCATCCGCGACCGCGAGCAGCGCACCGCCTTCCTGCCCCAGCGCGATCCCGACGCCTCGGGCCGCATCAGGCCCCGAGCCCCCGGCCGTTCGCTGCCGACGGCCTTCGCGTAGGGGTACGCCCCCCTCACCGTTCCCTCCCCGGGCACCCCGCGCCGGCCGCCACGTCCCGCTGCCCCGCCGCCTCGGCACCACCGGAGCCTCCGCGCCCCGATGCCGGGCCGAGCTGAGCCGCAGCGCCATTCGTCCGGCACGACGAGACCCCTCGGAGGGCTCACCTTGTCCGCGTTCATGTCCGTATTCGCCCACCTGGTCGGGCAGCTTGCCGATCTGCTCCAGCCGCTGTTCCACGCGGGCGCCGCCGCCGCGGCGATCATCCTGTTCACCGCGTGCGTACGGCTCGCGGTCCACCCCCTGTCGCGGGCCGCCGCCCGGGGCCAGAAGGCGCGTACGAAGCTGGCGCCGCAGATCGCCGAACTGCGCAAGAAGCACGGCAAGAACCCCGAGCGCATGCAGAAGGCGCTCATGGAGCTGCACACCAAGGAGAAGGTCTCGCCGCTCTCCGGCTGCCTGCCGAGCCTGGCGCAGATGCCCGCGTTCTTCCTGATGTACCACCTCTTCTCCAGCCGCGAGATCGGCGGCGAGGCCAACGAACTCCTCGGCCACTCCCTCTTCGCCGCGGCCCTCGGCGACCGCTGGACGCACGCGCTCGCGGACGGCGGTCTCCTCGGCGGCGCCGGAGTGGTGTACCTGGGGCTCTTCGCGATCGTCGCCGCCGTCGCCACCTTCAACTACCGGCGTACGAAGATCCAGATGGCGAACGCGCCCGCCCTGCCGGCGGGCCCGGACGGGCAGCAGGCCCCCGGCGCCGGGGCGATGAGCGCCATGACGAAGATGATGCCGCTGATGTCCTTCGCGACGCTCTTCACCGTCGCCGTCGTGCCGCTGGCCGCCGCGCTGTACGTCGTCACCAGTACGACCTGGACAGCGGCCGAGCGGTACTTCCTCTACCGGGACGCGCCCGCCGCGGGCGCGCTCGCCCCCGGCACCGTGATGTGAGCGCGGGCGGCCGGGCGTCCACGGACTGATCGGGGTCTTGCCCCGGCCCCCGCGTAATGGTCGGATGTATCGCAGATCCGGCCGACCAGAGGGAGACCAGGACCATGAAGCTGCTGCGTGTCGGTACGCCGGGGGCCGAGCGCCCGGCGCTGCTCGACCAGGACGGGACGACCCTCCGGGACCTGTCCGGGCTTGTCCAGGACATCGACGGGGCGCTCCTCGCCGACGGAGCCGCGCTGGAACGGATCCGGCAGGCAGCCGCCGCCGGCGAGCTGCCCGTGCTCGACGGCGCCGGGACGCGGGTCGGACCGCCGCTCGGGCGGATCGGCAAGATCGTGTGCATCGGGCTGAACTACCACGACCACGCCGCCGAGACCGGTGCCGCGATCCCCGCGGAACCGATCATCTTCTTCAAGGCGCCGGACACAGTGGTCGGACCTGACGACACGGTCCTCGTCCCCCGGGGCAGCCTGAAGACCGACTGGGAGGTCGAACTCGCCGTCGTCATCGGGCGCACCGCCCGCTATCTCGACTCGGCGGAGGACGGGCTCGCGCACGTCGGCGGGTACGCCGTCGCGCACGACGTGTCGGAGCGCGCGTTCCAGATCGAGCGCGGCGGTACGTGGGACAAGGGCAAGAACTGCGAGACGTTCAACCCGCTCGGGCCCTGGCTGGTGACCTCCGACGAGGTGGCGGACCCGCAGGCGCTGGGGCTCAGGCTCTGGGTGAACGGGGAGCTGAAGCAGGACGGGACGACCGCCGAGCAGATCTTCGGGGTCGGGGAGGTCGTGCGGTACGTCAGCCAGTTCATGACCCTGTACCCCGGCGACGTGATCAACACCGGGACCCCGGCGGGCGTGGCCATGGGCCGGCCGGAGCCGAAGCCGTATCTGCGGGCGGGCGATGTGGTGGAGCTGGAGATCGACGGGCTCGGGCGGCAGCGGCAGGAGCTGAAGGACGCCTGACGGGACCGGATCGGGACCGGGACCACAGGGTCCGGGACCGGGACCGTACGCGCAGGGTCTACGCGTACCGGGTCCTGGGCCGCACGCGGGTGCGGGTGCCGGTGGGAGCGCGGGTGCGCGCACGGGCGGAGGTGCCGGTACGCGTACGGACGCGCCGGTACCGGCACGGACGCGCCGGTACGGGCACGGGGCGCGCCGTACCCGTACGCGCGCCCGCCCCGGCCCCCGGACGCTCCTCAGCCGCGCAGCTTCTCCAGCGCCTCCACCACCAGCGCGTGGTCCTCGACCTGCGGCAGGCCCGAGACCGTCACCGTGCCGATGATGCCCGCGCCCTCCACCGTGAGGGGGAACGAGCCGCCGTGCGCCGCGTACCGGTCCGGATCCAGCCGCGAGGACTCCTCGAACGTCGTGCCCTTGGCGCGGCAGCGGGCGCCGACCAGGAGCGAGGCGGCTCCGTACCGCTCCACGACCCGGCGCTTGCGGTCGATCCACGCGTCGTTGTCCGCCGTCGAGCCGGGCAGCGCGCAGTGGAAGAGCTGCTGCGTGCCCCGGCGGATGTCGATCGCCACCGGCGCGTTCCTGGCGCGTGCCAGCTCGACCAGCAGGGTGCCGAGCGTCCAGGCCGTCTCGTGGGTGAAGCGCGTCAGCGTCAGGCGGGCTTCCTGGGCCTCCAGTTCGGCCACCGTGGGAGCGGCGGCGGAAGGGGCGGGGGCCGAAGGAGTGGTGTTCGCGGGGGTGTTCATGAGCGGGGGGCCTCCAGGGTGATCGCGGTGGACTCGCGCGCCGAGCGCACCGCCGCTTCCAGGACGTCGAGCGTCGCCGCCGCCTCGTGCGCCGTCACCGGCGGTGCGGTGCCCTCGCGCAGCGCGGTGGCGATCGCCTCGTAGTACGCCGGGTAGTCGCCCGGTTCGGTCTCCACCGGGTGGCCGCCGCCGGTCAGCGGCGAATCGCCCGCGCCGAGCCGGCCCCACAGCGACTCCGGCTCCAGACCCCAGCCGGCCGCCCGGCCACCGCCCGGCCGCCGGCCGGCGCGCAGATCGGCCTCCTGCGGGTCGAGACCGTACTTCACATAGCCCGCCTTCGAGCCCAGCACCCGGAAGCGCGGGCCGAGTTGGGCCGTGGTGGCACTGGCGTACAGATGCGAGCGGACACCGTTCGCGTGCGTGAGCGCGATGAACGTGTCGTCGTCCGTCTCGGCGCCGGGACGCCGTACGTCCGCCTCCGCGTAGACCCGTACCACCGGACCGAAGAGCACCAGCGCCTGGTCGACCACATGGCTGCCCAGGTCGTACAGCAGCCCGCCGATCTCCTCCGGGGCGCCCGACTCGCGCCAGCCGCCCTTGAGCTGGGGACGCCACCGCTCGAAGCGGGACTCGAAGCGCTGTACGTCACCGAGCCGGCCGGTGCCGAGGAGGCGCGTGAGGGTGAGGAAGTCGTTGTCCCAGCGGCGGTTCTGGAAGACGGAGAGCAGCAGCCCGCGCTCCTCGGCCAGCGCCGCCAGTCCGCGCGCCTCGGCGGCGGTGCCCGCGAGGGGCTTGTCCACGACGACCGGCAGACCGGCCTTGAGCGCCGCCGTCGCGATCGGGACGTGCGTGCGGTTGGGGGAGGCGATGACGATCAGGTCCAGCTCGTCCGCCCGCTGCCACAGCTCTTCCGGCGTCGCCGCGAACCGCACGTCAGGGAACTCGGCGCGCGCCTGCGCCCGGCGCACCTGGGCGGCGGTCACCACCGTGTCGAGGACGAGTCCTTCGGTGGCGGCGATCAGCGGGGCGTGGAAGACGGAGCCCGCGAGGCCGTAGCCCACGAGCCCGACGCGGGGAGGGGTGCCGGTACCAGTCATGCATCCACTTAAGCAACGGCGTTTCCAAAGTGCAAGGCCGGTGGACAATAGCGGGGTGAGCAGAGGAACGAAGGGGACCGGCGCGGGTACGGGCAGGGCGACGGGACGGGGAATCGGGCCGGCGACGCGGACGGTGAGGGAGCGGGTATGAGGGCGAGGGCGGGCACGGGCGGTTCCGGGGCGAATCTGCCGGTGCTGCGCGGCTACAACGCCGCGCTCGTGCTCGACCTGCTCCGTACGGCGGGCGCGGGCGGCATCAGCCGGCTGGAACTGGCCGAGCGCACCGGGCTCACCCCGCAGGCGGTCAGCAAGATCACCGCCAGGCTCCGCGCGGAAGGCCTCGCGGCGGAGGCCGGGCGCCGCGCCTCAACGGGCGGCAAGCCCAGGACCGTACTGCGGCTGGTGCCCTCGGCCGCGTACGCCGTGGGGGTGCACCTCGACCGGGACGAGCTGACGGCGGTGCTGGTGGACCTGGCCGGCGCGCCCGTCGCCGTACGGAAGGTCCCGTTCGACCTGGGAGCGGGCGCGGAACGGGTCGTCGGGACGGCGGTGGCACAGGTCGAAGCGGTACGCGCCGACGCGGTACGGGCGGGTGCGGTACGGGCCGACACGGTACGGGCGGACGCGTGCGAGGCCGGCGTGGGCGGCCCCGGGGGCGACGGTGAGCCGCTGGGTGTCGGAGTCGCGATGCCGGGGCCGCTCGACCACACCACCGGCGTACCGGGCCGGGTCACCGGCGTCCCGCGCTGGGAGGGCTTTCCGCTGCGCGACGCCCTCGCGGCCCGGCTCCGGCTGCCCGTCGTCCTCGACAAGGACACCAACGCCGCAGCACTCGGACTCGCCCTGCGCGGGCCCGGGAGCGCCGACGCAGTCGGTGGAGGCGGGGGCATCGGGGGCGGCGGGGGGTCGTTCGCGTATCTCCATCTCGGTACGGGGCTGGGCTCGGGGATCGTCCTCGACGGCGTACTGCACCGGGGCGCGCGTACCGGCGCGGGCGAGTTCGGGCACCAGGTCATCCAGCTCGACGGGCCCCGGTGCGACTGCGGCAACCGCGGCTGCGTCGAGGTGCTCTGCCTGGCAGCCGTCGCACGCGGCGACCTGGCGGAGGCGGCGCGGGTCCTCGGCGCGGGCGCGGCGAACCTCGTCGCGCTCCTCGACATCGACCGCGTCCTGCTGGGCGGCCGGACGATCGCCGCGCACGAGGAGTGCTTCGTACGGGGCGTACGCGCCGTGATCGCCGAGCGCGCCGGGGGCGTGGGGATCCCGGTGGAACCGGCCGGGGGAGGCGCGCACGCGGTCGCGGAGGGCGCGGCGCAGCTGGTGCTCGCGCCGGTCTTCGGCCGACGGCGGGGGACCGGCACGGGGGTGCCGGGGGCGGCCGGGGTGACGGAGGTGCCGGGGTCGGCCGGGGGTGCTGAGGTGACGGTGCGGCCGGCGTGACGCGGAGGTGACGGGGCAGCCGGGGCACGGGGTGACGGGGGCGGTCTTGCTGGGCCGATGAGGTGTTGTTGTGTGACTTTCCGACTTACCCGGGGGTGTGGCGCGCCCGGCGGGACCTGGCCGCATGGCAGCGTCAGGACGCCCGACCGCCCAGCGACCAGCGAAGGCCGTGTCTGCCATGCGCCCCGTGCGACCGCTCCCTCTCCTCGCCGCCGGAGCCGCCGTGGCCGCCGCGATCGTCGCACTCGTCGCGGTGCTCGTCACGCTCCCCCTGGCCTCGACCGCCGCCGACCTGGCCGCCACCGATCCGGGGCGGACCTGCGGCAGGGTGGCCGACCCCGACTTCCCGATCAGGACCGAACTGCGCGGCGGCCCCGCCGCGTACCGGGCCGGCGGCGCGGCCGGGGAGTGGTCGCTCGACCTGACCAACACCACCGGCGCGGAGTGCCGCCACCTCCACCCCGTCGTGGTCCTCTACGACCGTGACCGGGCGCTCGACGTCGCGCACGTGAAGCTGGAGATGGCCGACGACCAGGGGCGCATGCGCGCCCTGCCGCTGGAGCGGACCGACCAGGACGAGATCGTCGCCGTACCGGACGACGGGTCGCCCGGCTTCACCGTGCCGCCGCACAGGACCGTCACCGTCCGCGCCCGGCTGGCCTTCACGGCGACCGCCCGCCCGAACGAGATCTCCGCCACCGCCGCGACGGTGCAGCGCCGGGGGGACGGCGGAAACTGGGTCGGCGCGTCCAACACCTACCGCTTCGCCGTCGCCGCGCCCGGCGGCCGGGCGCGGGGCACCGCCCCCGCCGCCCCGGTCTCCGCCTCCGCGCCGCCCTCCGCCTCCGCCGCGGTGGCGCACCGTACGGCCGACTCCCCTACGCCGAGCGGCACTTCGGCGGTGGGTACTTCGGCGGCCGGGGCTTCGGCCGGTACGACAACCGGCGCTTCGAGCGGTGACGCCGCGCCGGTGCCACGCCCAGGAACCACCGAGACCGGAACCACCGAGACCGGAACCACCGGAACAGGAACCACCGGAGCAGGGACCACCGGAGCAGGGACCACCGGAGCAGGGACCACCGGAGCAGGGACCACCGGAGCCGGCCAGATGACCGGAATGACCGGGGCCCGCGGCGACCTCGTCGGCCGTATCGTCGCCGTCCTCGCCCTGCTCACCGCCGGCACCGTCCTCGCCCTCGGCGTCCGCCGCCTGCGCGACCAGCGGCCCTGACCGTCCCGGCCCCGACCGCCTCCGACCTGCGCGGGCCGCGCGCCTCACCGTCCCTACCGTCCCAGGAGCGCCCTGGTTAGGCTGGGACGCGTGGACGGCACGTATCCGGCCATCCGGCCCACAGATATTCGGCCCCGCAGAGCGGAGAACAGTCCAGTGGCAGAGCGCAAGCCGATCGAGTCCTGGCTCACCGACATGGATGGCGTCCTCATCCACGAGGGCGTTCCGATCCCCGGCGCCGCCGAGTTCATCAAGCGGCTGCGGGACTCGGGCAAGCCGTTCCTCGTCCTCACCAACAACTCGATCTACACCCCGCGCGACCTCCAGGCCCGGCTCGCCCGGATGGGGCTGGACGTGCCCGTGGAGAACATCTGGACCTCGGCGCTCGCCACCGCCAAGTTCCTGGAGGACCAGCGGCCCGGCGGTACGGCGTACGTCATCGGTGAGGCGGGACTGACCACCGCGCTGCACGACATCGGGTACATCCTCACCGACCACGAGCCGGACTACGTCGTCCTCGGCGAGACCCGTACGTACAGCTTCGAGGCCCTGACCAGGGCGATCCGGCTGATCAACGGCGGGGCGCGGTTCATCTGCACCAACCCCGACGAGACCGGCCCGTCCACCGAGGGCCCGCTGCCCGCCACCGGCGCCGTCGCCGCGCTGATCACCAAGGCCACCGGCAAGGACCCGTACTTCGCGGGCAAGCCGAACCCGCTGATGATGCGGACCGGGCTCAACGCCATCGGCGCGCACTCCGAGACCAGCGCGATGATCGGCGACCGGATGGACACCGACGTGCTGGCCGGTCTGGAGGCGGGGATGGAGACCTTCCTCGTGCTGACCGGGGTCACCACTCCGCCCGACGTCGACCGGTACCCGTTCCGCCCCTCGACGGTCGTTGACTCGATCGCCGATCTCGTCGACCGCGTCTGAGCACGTCAGAGCGGTGTACGGGGTGATGCCGCGCCGTTGAGGATGCGGAATTCCCGCGCACGGGTGAACCTGGCCAGTACCAGGAGGTTCACGATGCGTACAGCTCTGCTCGCTCTCCGTGCCACGGGTGTGGTCACCGTCCTGGTGGCCGCACCCGTCCTCGGCACCGCCACCACCGCCCAGGCCCACGACGCCGTCCGCGTCACCGTCATCCCGTCCACCGCCGCCCCCGGCGAGGAGGTGGAGATCCGCGCCGAGGGCTGCAAGAGCCACGAGGCCGTGGCCGTCTCCCGGATCTTCACCAACGACGCGAAGCTGACCCGCAGCGCCTTCGGCGAGGACTACAACCGGGACCAGGCCGAGGCGGCCAGGAACCCGGAGAAGCCCGTGCCGCTCACCGGCCACGCGCGGGTGAAGGCCTCCGCCACCGGGGGACGGTACGAGATCGACATCAGATGCGACGGGCACAGCCACGCCGACTCGGGAAGCTTCGACGTCGTCCCCAAGAGCAGGCCCGATCCGCCCCGCGACGGCAGGCCCGACCACGACCGCGGTGACCAGGGCCGCGGGGACAACGACCGCGGTGACCAGGGCCGCGGGGACGACGGCCGCCGGGACGAGGGCCGCCGGGACAACGACCGCCGGGACGAGGGCCGCTGGGACCGCGACAGGCCCGGCCACCACCGGGACCCGTGGGGCCCCGTCAGGGCCGGCGGCGGCGGTACGGCACAACTCGCCGCGGAGGCAAGGCCCGCGGGCCAGGCGGAGAAGCCCGAGTCCGCCGGAACGGTCGGCCCCGGCACCTCGCACGCCGTGATCGGCCTGGTCCTGGCCGGGGTCGCGGCGGTCGCCGTGGCCTTCAGGAGCGTACGCAGGCAGCGTACGGCGGCAGGGCGGGACTCGGACTGACATGTTTTCAGCACACCGTTCGTCAGACCGACGCCTCATAGGGCACTGCTCCCCCGGGCACTGTTCGCCCGGACACTGTTCCATGGGCCACTGCTCCTGGGGGCGCCGCTGGCACCGCGGCGCCTACGGGTACGGCTACGGGTCGGGCCGGATGCTGACCGGCGTGGCCTGGGCCGTACTCCTGCTCAGCCTGTGGATCTGGGGGCGGGACGGCCAGGTACCCGGCGCCGTCCCGGCCCCCGCCACCGGCGACGTGGCCGCGGTCGGCCGCCCGCTGGGCGTACCGCTGCCGCCGTCCCGTACGCCGCTGAACTCCACGGCCGCCGCGGGGACCCCGCGCCGGATCGAGATCCCGTCCCTCGGTATCGAGGGGCCGATCGTCGCCCGCGGCCTCGATGCCGCCGGGGCGGTCGACCCACCGCCGTACACGACACCGGACACGGTCGGCTGGTACGGCGCCGGGGCCCGGCCGGGCGCGGAGGGTGCCGCGATCCTCGTCGGCCACGTCGACACCAAGACCGAACCGGCCGTCTTCTACGGGCTCAGCTCCGCCAAGCCGGGCGGGAAGGTCCGCGTCACCCGGGCCGACGGGAAGACCGCCGAGTTCACCATCGACGACGTACAGGTCGTCGAACGGGACCGGTTCGACGCGAAGAAGGTCTACGGCTCCCACGAGAAGTCCCGCGCCGAACTGCGCCTCATCACCTGCGGCGGCACCTTCGACCGTGCGACACAGGCCTATACGGCGAACGTGGTGGTCTCGGCCTATCTGACCGGAGTGAGCTGACCGCACGGCGGTGTGCGCCACCGGCGTAACGCGCCGGACGCCGGAACCGGTATGCCAGGATTGGCGGCCCCGGACGAGGAACCGGGGAGGGGGCCCGCGAAGCGGCGATCATCGGGGCAGCGCACCAAGGGGGAGCGGATGTACGGCAGTTATACCCGTCGCGGACACCGAGGCACGGAGGGCGTCCGGACGGGGCCGGAGCCGCGGCGGGGCGGCGCGGTCGCGGCGGTCGCCGTCGCGGGGGTGACGGCGCTGCTGCTCGCGGGCTGCACCTCCGGCGACGGTGGCGACGGCGGCGACGGCGACAGGAAGGGGCCGCCGGTGAGCCAGCGCCCCAAGGCGGAGGACCCGTACTGGGTCAACCCCGACGGCGGCGCCGCCCGCCAGTCGGACGCGTACACCGCCAAGGGCGACACCACGAGCGCCGCCCTGATCAGGAAGATCGCGGAGCATCCGGCCGCCGAGTGGATCCTCCCCGACAACGCGGAGGCGCAGACCAAGGGGTTCACCGAAGCGGCGGCCAAGGCCGACCGGGACGCCCTGCTCGTCCTCTACAACATCCCGCACCGCGACTGCGGCCAGTTCTCCAAGGGCGGCGCCCCGGACGGCGACTCCTACCGGGCCTGGGTCGACCAGGTCGCCCGTGGCATCGGGGACCGCAGGGCGACGGTGGTCCTGGAGCCCGACGCCGTACTGCACCTGGTGGACGGCTGCACGCCGGAGGAGTTCCACGAGGAGCGGTACCACCTGCTCAAGGGCGCGATCGAACGGCTCAAGCGGCAGCCCGCCACCTCGGTCTACCTGGACGCCGGCAACGCGGGCTGGCAGAGCCCCGACGCGCTCTTCGAACCGCTCCAGTGGGCGGGCATCGGCGCCGCCGACGGCTTCTCGGTCAACGTCTCCAACTTCTACGCGACCGACGCGAGCGTGGACTTCGGCAAGCGGCTCTCCGCGAAGGTCGGGAACAAGCCCTTCGTCGTCGACACCAGCCGCAACGGCAACGGGCCTTACACAGAAGGCGATTCGGACGAGAAGTGGTGCAACCCCCCGGGCCGCGCCCTCGGCGAGCGGCCGACCGTCCGGACCGGTGACCCGCTGGTCAAGGCGTACCTGTGGATCAAGCGCCCGGGCGAGTCCGACGGCGACTGCAAGGGCGGCCCCAAGGCGGGGGAGTGGTACGCGAAGTACGCCCTGGACCTGGCGCGCAACGCGAAGTAGACAGGTACCGAAGGCCCTGCCCCGGGAATTCGCCCTCCCGGGGCAGGGCCTTCGGTACGCGGCCGTCCCGCCCTCACCCCTACTGGAGATCCCCGGTGCACCACCCTCCGACCACCGATCCCTCGACACCCGGACTCCCCATGGAGCCTCCAGTGAAGCCTCAGGCGGAGCCCCCAGTGGAGTCCCCTACGGAGCCTCCCGTGGAGACCGGTCCCGCCGCTCTCCTCGACCGGGCCCGCGGACTCCTGGAGCGCCCCGGCCGTACGGTCCTCGGCATCGTCGGCGCCCCGGCCGCCGGCAAGAGCACCCTGGCCGAACTGCTCGTCCGCGAGCTGGGCCCGGCCGCCTGCCTGGTGCCGATGGACGGCTACCACCTCGCCAACTCCGTACTCCTCGCCCTCGGCCGCCGGGACCGCAAGGGCGCCCCCGACACCTTCGACGCCGAGGGGTACGTCGCCCTCCTGCGCCGCCTACGGGACGCGGCCGGCCCGGCGGGGACCGGTCAGGCCGGTACCGGCACCCGCGCCGGGACGGTCTACGCGCCCCGGTTCCACCGGGAGATCGAGGAGTCCGTCGCCGGGGAGATCGCCATCGCCCCCGAGGCCCGGCTCGTCATCACCGAGGGCAACTACCTGCTGCTCCCGGAAGGCCCCTGGGCCGGGGTACGGCCACTGCTGGACGAGACCTGGTACGTCGACCCGGACGAGGCCCTGCGGCTGCGCCGACTGGTGGCCCGGCACGTGGAGTTCGGCAAGAACCCGGAGGAAGCCCACGCCTGGGCGCACGGCACCGACCAGAAGAACGCCGCGGTCATCGAGGCCACGCGCGCCCACGCCGACCTCGTCGTACGACTCCCGAGCCGCTGACGTCCGACGGCGCGCGCCCACGCCGTCCCCCTCGCCCACGCCGTCCCCTCGCCCACGCCGGTGCGCGGCCGGTCCCGCTACCGCACGTCCACCCACACCGCCTTCGACGGTGTGCCCTCCCCGTCCGTGACGAAGAGCATGTACCAACCCGCGGGCACCAGCGCGCTGTTCTTCGGCACCGTGACCTTGACGCCGTCCGCCGTCTTCTCGACGTCCAGCGCCACCGTGCGCTGTTCGACGTCGGTGACGTGCGTGACCGCGCTCGGCCGCATCAGCTTCGCCGTCGTGACCGCGCCCGGGTCCTTCACCTTGAAGACCGCGGAACCGCCGCGCTCCACCGTCTTCGGCCCCTCCGTGACCTCCGGCCGCGTCTCCGCGTCCCGGTAGAGGTACGGCGGTGTGTAGATCTCGATGCGCTGCTCGAAGACGCCCGGCTTGGTGTTGGCCTTGTCCGCGTAGAGCGAGTCCGAGCCGAAGATCATGACGCGGCCGTCCGGCAGCAGCAGGGACCCGGAGTGGTAGTTGCGGCCCACGCGTGGGTCGGCCATCCGCGTGTACGAGTCCGACGCCGGGTCGTACCTCCGCGCCTGGAGCACGTTCGAGGCGCCGCGTCCCCGGTAGTCCTCCGCGCCGCCCGTGACCAGCACGCTGTCGTCGGGCAGCAGGGACGCGCTCGGGTAGCGGGTGCCCCGCTCCAGCGTCGGGCCGTCCTTGAAGCGCGGGTCGGCCTCCTTCAGGTCGACCAGCCGGGACTTGTCGCTGGACTTCTCCGACTCGCCGACCCCGCCGCCGCCGATCACCATGAACCTCTGGTCCTGGGCGGGCGGCAGCATCACCGTCGCGGAGGTCTCCATCTGGTCCGGGTCGCTCAGGCCGGGGATCTTGTCGAACTTGTTGGTCTTCAGGTCCCAGATCCCCGGGTCACGGCCGACATCGGCGGGCCCGTAACCGGAGTTGGAGCCGCTGTAGAAGAGCTTCCCGTTGTCCATCAGGAAGACGGCGGGGTACGTGGGGAACTTCTGGATGTCCCCGGTGTACTTCCAGGTCCGCGTCTTCGGGTCGTAGATCTCGTTCTTGCCGGGGACGAGCTGGCCGATCTCGTCGAGCCCCGAGAGCGCGAGGACCTTGCCGTCCTGGAGCGTGGTCAGCGTCGGGTACCAGCGGGCCTCGTTCATCGGGTCGACGCTGATGTACTTCTCGGCGACCGGGTCGAACTCGTACGCTTCCCTGATTCCCTGGAAGTCCTTCTTGTCGAGCGCCATCTTCTGCCCGATGCCGTACACGTTGCGGGCGTCGGAGCCCTTCATGCCGTGCACCCGGTAGTTGTCCTCGGCGCCGGTCTCGTACTTCACGCCGGACTCGCGGGCCTCGACGTAGACCCGGCCCAGACCGGCGTCGTTGCGCAGATACGCGCCGGTCTCGTCGTCGAAGACCTTCGTGGCCTTCTCCACCAGGACCGGGTCCTTGGAGACGAAGGTCTTGCCGTTCTCCTTGCCGGTGAACACCGTGCCCGCCGGCAGCGTAATCGGCTTGTCCGGATCCTCGTTGTGGATGACCATCAGGCCGCCCGCCTTGGTGACGTCGCCCTTGAGCTTCTCGTACCGCTTCGTGCCGCCGGCTATGAGCAGCTTCCCGTCGGGCAACTGGCTGTGCCCGGAGCAGAACAGGTCCTTGGGGGTGGGGATCTTCTTGTACGCGTCGGTCGCCGGGTCCCAGAGGACCGACTCGAACGTGCCCGCGTCGAAGTTCTTCTGGTTGTTCCCCGAGCCGGCGATCAGCAGCACCTTGCCGGTGTGCAGCAGCGAGGCGTGGATCGAGTTGATCCTGAACTTGGCAGGGACGTCCAGGAAGTCCCAATGGCCGTTCGCCGCCTTGTAGTCCGGGCGGTTGATCTTGTACTCGTGGTACTGCTCCGAGCCGAAGCGGTAGAGCGCGGGTCCGTTGAACCCGGCCACGGCGACGACGACCGCGGCGCCGATCGCGATACGCCTGGCCCGGTTCCTGCGGTGGTTCTGCCGGACGGGAATCGCGCTCATTTCTTACGTCCCCCAAGGGAAATCCGTGCGGTCTGTGCGGTGGGTTCTGCGGGCGCCGGGGCCTGGGCCGGCGCCCCGTGGTGCGGCATCTGCGGGAGTGGCGCCGTACGGTCAAGTGGCGCCGTACGGTCCAGCGGTGGGAGGGCCTGGTCCGGGCCCGCGGGCGCACCCGGGCCGCCGGGACCACGCCTGCCACGATGCGCGCCGCGCCTGCGCTTCGCGCGCTTCTCCTGGCGCAGGGACCACCACCAGATGAAGACCGGCGCCGCCGTGATCAGCATCGCCAGCGTCGCCCACGTCAGCATCGCCGGATGGTCGTGCCCGAAGACGAACGACGCGATCACCGAACCGCCGAAGACCAGGATGAAGAAGAAGTGCACCCGGAACGTGCCGAAGAGCGTGTCCGGGCTGGACGAGTCGCCCTTCGGCGTCACCACGAAGCTGCTCTTACGGCGCAGTACGGCGTCCATCAGCGAACGGGCGTACAGCGGCGCCGACATGGCCGACATCGCCATTCCGGCGAGCCCGCCGGAGCCCTCCGGCTCGTGCGGCGAGACGTTGTGGCGCCGGTTCCAGATGTAGAGGCCGATCTGGAGGGCCGACGCGTTCCCGTACAGCATCATCCAGATCGCCGGGTCGATCTGGACACCCGAGGCGCCCATGCCCAGGAAGAGCGCGCAACTCAGCGCGGCCAGAATCCAGTTGAGGGCCGACATCGGGTAGAAGATGATCATCATCGTGTAGTTGAAGAGCTTGCCGGGGGGCAGCGACGAGAAGCCCTTCCAGTACTGCTTGAGGATCGTCTCGTACGTACCGCGCGACCAGCGGAGCTGCTGGGTGAAGAAGTCCGTCCACGCGGACGGGCCCTCGCCCACGGCCAGTACGTCGGGGGTGTAGACCGAGCGCCACTTGTTGCCGGACCCGGGGTTGCGGTGGCGGTGCATCTCGAAGCCGGTCGCCATGTCCTCCGTGATGGAGTCGTACAGGCCGCCGATCTGCTTGAGCGCGCTGATCCGGACGGCGTTGCTCGTACCGACGAACATGGGGGCGCCGTAGCGGTTGCCCGCGCGCTGGATCAGCGCGTGGAAGAGGAACTGCTGCGACTCGGCGGCCTTCGTGACGAACGAGTCGTAGTTCCCGTACACCTGCGGGCCGATGACGAAGCCGACGTCCGGGTCGCGGAAGTAACCGAGCATCCGCTCCAGATAGTTGGGCATCGGTACGTGGTCGGTGTCGACGGAGGCGAAGTACTCGTAGTCGTCGCCGTGCGCGTCCAGCCAGGCGTTGTAGTTGCCGTGCTTCGTCTTGGCGCGGTGCGCGCCCTTGGGCTGGTTCCACTTCGCGACGCCCTTGCGGGAGAAGTGGTGCACGCCGAGCCGGGCGCAGACCTCCTTGACCGCCGGGTCGTCGCCCTCGTCGAGCAGCCAGACGTGCATCACGCCGCGGTGCCGGATGCGGACGGCGGCCTCCAGCGTCTTCGTCACCATCTCCAGGGGCTCCTTGCCCGGCACGAAGGAGGTGAGGAAGGCCACGCGCGTCCCGCTCTCGGGCACGACGGGGACCGGGTCACGGGCCACCAGCGTCGCGTGCGCGTTCGAGATGACATTCATGGTGCGGAACAGCTCGATCAGTCCGATCGAGACGAGCATCACGATGTCGAGAACGAGGAGCGTGTCGTTCTTGAGGTTGGGGTCGCGCTCGGTCCAGTGCTGCGGCTGCATCAGCCAGGCGAAGAGGCCGAGCGAGAGGAGCGGCGCCGCGCCGAGCAGCAGGGCGGCCCGGATGCGGTGCGTCTCCTGGGAGAGCAGCGAGCGGTACTGCACGGTGTACGGCTTGTCCGCGTCGGGCCTGGTCAGCGGCCCGGCGAGCCGGCTGTAGTGCTCGTAGTCGTACTTCGGCAGGACGTTCTTCGCGGGCCGGGGCCGCTGCTGTCCGGCCCTTCTGAGGTGCGAGGGTATGCGGAGCTGGGTGGTCCGGGACGCGGCCGTCTCCTGCCGGTCGCCGTCCGGCCCGTCTGGCGTCGACGTCATGAGTCATCCCCCCGCACGCACGCGTACTGCGTGATGGATCGAGTTGTTCCGTCCGGATGTTCCGTCCGCAGCGGGCCCCTGGCCGTCGCTCCGGACGTGTGAATCGCGGCCTCTGTCTCCTTTTGACCGGAAAAGCGGCCGATCCGGTTGCGTGATGTCGCCGGCGGCACCGCGCAAGCCGTATCCCTACGGGCCCCCGCCCCGCCGCACCGCCATCGCTGGAACAACTCGACGCGCCACGCACAACTGTGCGGATCGCGTGTTCCTTTGATGGCGATGAGTTGAGGATAGGTTGTCCGACCATCGTCCGGATCGCAAGGCAGAGAAGAGCTGATTGCTGCTCATTCAGGCGATTTATATGTTCGGTGTGACGGATGCGATGGCGAACAGTCGCCAAGTTTGGCGGGTTCTGCGAGTCGCCGCTCGATGCGGGAATGAGTGAAGCCCCCTCACGTGGAGTGAGGGGGCTTCACTGTGCGTGCGCCGCCAGGGACTCGAACCCCGGACCCGCTGATTAAGAGTCAGCTGCTCTAACCAACTGAGCTAGCGGCGCCTGCTGACCTGGAGAACTCTACCGGACGAGGGGGAGTGGCTCCGACCATTTGATGGCTGTTGCGGCCTGTCGGATTGTCTTTTCTTACCTTCGATCCGTCAAAATGCGATTTGTCCGGACAGTTGACATGGTGACGCCCCTGCGACGGGGCTGAAAGATCTTGAACGATGGGCTCGGTGAGTGCGAAGAGTCCGAAGAGTCCCGAAAAGTTCGAAGAGTTTCTTGATGAGGATGAGTGTGGAGGGGATCGCATGACCGTCCCGGTCTTCGAGGAGTACGAACCCGCTCTCGACTGTCCCTGCGCCGGTTGCGCCGAGCGGCGGCGTGATCTGGCCAAAGGCCTGCCCGTACGGTCCGGCGGCCACCCGGCCGCGCACGGCGCCCGGCGGGCGCTGGTCCTGATGACCGCCGCCGGGGTCGCGCTCGGCGCGGCGGGTGTGGAGCCGGCGCGCGCCGTGGGCACGGCCGCCCAGGCGGCCTTCGACCCCGAACCCGAGACGCCGCAAGGAGGCAGCGGACCGCTCCACGGGCGGCCCCTGCCCGGCCCCGGTTCCAGCCGGCCGCCGGTGGAGCCGCGTACGTCCACCCGCGCCGAGATCATCAACCGCGCCAAACTGTGGGTGGCCGCCAAGGTGCCGTACAGCATGGAGAAGTACTGGTCGGACGGGTACCGCCAGGACTGCTCCGGCTACGTCTCGATGGCCTGGAACCTCACCGGCAACGAATGGACGGGCAGCCTCGCGGAGTTCGGCGTACGGATCGAGCGCGAAGAACTGCAACCGGGCGACATGCTGCTCTTCCACAACCCGGCCGACCCGAACAAGGGGTCGCACGTCACGCTCTTCGGCGGCTGGACCGACTACACGCACACCCACTACATGGCGTACGAGCAGACCAAGCCGAACGCCCGGCTGCGGTCCACGCCCACGGCGTACTGGAGCAACTCCGGCCGCTACATCCCGTACCGCTACAAGGGCGTGATCGAGAGCCCCGACGGCAAGGGCCACGCAGCGGGTACGGGGACCACGGGCGGCGCGTCCGGCGGGTACCCCGGGACGGGCGCCTTCGGCCCCAGGGCCAACAACGAGCACGTCACCCAGCTCGGCCGGATGCTGGTGAAGCGCGGCGGCAAGCGCTTCTACGGCCAGGGGCCCGGCCCCCAGTGGGGCGAGGCGGACCGGCGGGCCACCCAGGCGTTCCAGCTCGCGCAGGGCTGGCGCGGAGCGGAGGCGGACGGGCTGCCGGGGGCGGGGACCTGGCGATATCTGCTGAAGGGCCTCGGGAAGAACATCCCGCCCGCGCCGGCCAAGGGCGGTACCAGCGGTCAGAGCCCGGCCGGGGGCGGGGGCGGGCCGGCCGGTCCCGCGCGGCCGACCGCGCCGCACGCGACGGCGTTCCCCGGGAGCGCGTACTTCCGGCCCGGCGCGACCAACCCGTACGTGCTGCGGCTCGGCAAACAGCTCGTGAAGCGGGGCTTCGGCCGGCACTACACCACGGGCCCCGGGGCGCGGTGGACGGAGGCCGACCGGCGCAATGTCGAGGCGTTCCAGCGGGCCCAGGGCTGGCGCGGCGCCGAGGCGGACGGCTACCCGGGCCCGGCGACCTGGCGGCGACTCTTCGCATGACGGACACGAGGATGACGGTGACGATGACGACGACGACCACCCCGCAACCGAACGACGACGAGGACGGCCTGCGAGGGCTGTTCACGGTACGTCCCGAGCCCCGGACTCAGCCCGTGTCCGCGCCCGAACCCTCACCTGCCCCCTCGCCCGACCCCGCGCCCGCCCCCTCGTCCGAATCCGAGCCGCTGCCCGCGCCGGTACGGGAGGAGCGCGGCCCGGATGCGCTGGCTCCCGCGCCGGCGGAGATCTCCGGGGAGGCTGCGGACGGACCCGAACCCGGACCCGCCCCCGAGAGGCTTGAGGGGCCTGAGAGGTTCGAGAAGTCCGAGAAGCCGGAGAGGCTCAAGGGCGCCGTCGGCTCCGAGGCGGTGGAGGCCGCCCCCGGCACGGTGGACGCCGTGCCCCCGGGAGTCCCGGCAGCCCCAGCGGCCCTGGAGGTACCGGAAACCCCAGCGACCCCGACAGCACCGACGGCTCCGGAGGTCCACGCAACCCCAATGACCTCAGCAGCCCCGACGGCGCCGGAGACCCACGCGACCCCAGCGACCCCAGCAGCCCCGACAGCCCCTGCGCCCCCGACGCCCCCCATGGCCCCGCCTGCCCCGCCCCGCGCCGCCGACCTGCCCTGGTCCCTTCCGGCGGACGCCGCTCCGCCCGCCGGGCGTCCCGTGCTCGACCTGGAGCCCGGCGCCTTCGGCCGGGGCCACGGGGTCTCCGTACGGTCCGCGCGCCCCGCGCACCCCGGCGACCGTCCCCGCTGGAGCCCGCTCATCGTCGGCGAGGCCACCCACGAGATCCCCGTCCACCTCCTCTTCCGCGACGAGGCCGAGGCGCCACCGGCCCCCGGGGGACCGGTCAGGCCCACCGTCGTCGGGCGCCGGCTCGGGACCGGCGAGCAGCGCCGGATCCGGCCCGCTCCGGCGCCCGCGCCCGTCGTTCCCGTACGGGGAGCGCCGTCCGGCGATCCGCACCTCACCGAGCGGCCGGGCCCCGCCCTGCCCGGCTGGTCCGCCGTGCTCATCGGCCTCGCCGCGCTGCTCGGGTGCGCGGCCCTGGCCTGGTGGGCCGGGGTCCTGCCGTCCGCGGTGACGGAGGCGCTGCGGCTGCCCCCGTTCCCGTACGACGGCATCAGGGCGGAGGAGTGGGCGCTGTTCGGGCTCGGTGTGACGGTCGCGCTCTTCGCCTTCGGCGGGCTCGGCCGCGGCCGGGCCGGCCAGGCGTGGGTGCTGACGCTCTTCGGCGACTACCGGGGGAGCGTGCGCCGTACGGGACTGCTCTGGGTGAGCCCGCTGCTGCTGCGCCGCCGGGTGGACGTACGGCTGCGGCACTGGCGCAGCGAGCCGATGCCCGCCGTCGACGCGAACGGTACGGCGCTGCGCGTCGTCGTCCTCGTCGTCTGGCGGGTGCGGGACACCGTACGGGCGGCCCTCGGCGTCCAGGACCACGAGGAGTATCTGCGGGAGCAGGTCGAGGCGGCGATGGCGCGGGTGCTCTCGCAGCTTCCCGCCGACGCGTTCCACGAAGAGGCGCCGACCCTGCGCAACGCGGAGGCGGTCGGGAACGCGCTGACCCGGATGCTGTCGGCGGAAGGCCGGCCCGTCGGTGTCGAGGTCTTCTCGGCGCAGCCGACGCGGATCGAGTACGCGCCGGAGATCGCCGCGGCGATGCAGCGCAGCCGGATCGCCGCGATCGACGCCAGGCACCGGGACTCCGTACTGACGTCGGTGGTGGACGCGGTGGACGACACGGTGCACCGGCTGACGACGCGCGGCCTGGTCGAACTGGACGACTACGAGCGCAAGGCGCTGGTGAAGGACCTCACCGTCGCGTTCTACACGGGCCGGCAGGGGGTCGGGGAGCGGCTGTGAGCGCCCCGGGGGCCGCCCAAGTGGTCTGGACCGCCTGGTGAGTTGATATGGACACGGTCAAAATTCCTCCATACTCTGGGACTTGGTCCAGACCAACAGTCGTTCTTGACTGCGCGCGCGTGCGGTACGGCTCACCGAACTCCCCCACGTTCTCTGGAGCGAAGCATGCGAAAGAAGATGGGCGCGGCCGTTGTCGGCCTCGCCGTCACCGCCGTCTCCCTGCTCGCCACCGGCAGCGCCAGCAGCCATGGCTACACCGACTCCCCGATCAGCCGCCAGAAGCTCTGCGCCAACGCGACCGTCGCCAACTGCGGCAACATCCAGTGGGAACCGCAGAGCGTCGAGGGGCTCAAGGGCTTCCCGGCGGCCGGTCCCGCCGACGGCAAGATCTGTTCGGGCGGCAACAGCCAGTTCGCGCAGCTCGACGACCCGCGCGGCGGTACGGGGTGGCCCACCACCAAGCTGACGAGCGGCAGCAGCCACACCTTCCGCTGGCAGTTCACGGCCCGGCACGCGACGACCGACTTCCGCTACTACATCACCAAGAACGGCTGGAACCCTTCACAGCCGCTCACCCGCGCGGCGCTGGACACCCAGCCGTTCCTGACCGTGCCGTACAACAACCAGCAGCCGCCCGCCACGCTTTCGCACGCGGGCACGCTCCCCTCGAAGTCGGGGCGCCACATGATCCTGGCGGTCTGGACGGTCGCGGACACGGCGAACGCGTTCTACGCCTGCTCCGACGTCCAGTTCTGATCTGACGGAACGTCACCTCGTCACAGCCTTGGGAGTACGGCGCCGCCGGCCCGGAATTGAGCGGGGCACGCGCGGACGGGCCGTCAACTCGCGCCGCTCCCAAGGCATGTGAGGGCGCCCAAGGGGTTTGCCGATGGCTGGAATTGGGGGACCATTCCCGCATCGGTCATCGCGCGTAGACCCGTGCGACAGCCGCGGAGTTCACGCTGTGGGCGCTCCTTGTCACCCCGGTCAGGGAGCGCTTCCCCCCATATGCCCGGAGGTTTTCCGTCATGCGCAGACGTCTGGCACTTCCGCTCGCAGCAGCCGTACTCGCCCTCCCCACCGCACTCCTGACAGCCACCCAGGCCACTGCCGCACCGGCCGACAAGCCGCAGGTGCTCAGCGGCTGGACCCAGGAGAGCGCGGCGAGCTACAACTCCTGGGTCGCCGCCCGCGGCAACCAGGGCGCCTGGTCGTCGTACGCCTTCGACTGGTCCACCGACTACTGCTCGTCCTCGCCCGACAACCCGTTCGGCTTCCCCTTCCAGACCTCCTGCGCCCGCCATGACTTCGGCTACCGCAACTACAAGGCCGCCGGGCAGTTCGAGCCCAACAAGGCCCGGCTCGACTCCGCGTTCTACGCGGACCTGAAGCGGGTGTGCGCGGCGTACTCGGGCGCGCAGAAGGCGTCCTGCGACGGCACGGCGTGGACGTACTACCACGCGGTCGACATCTTCGGCGTGGACGGACAGAAGGGCGGAGGCGCGAAGAGCGCGGCCTGATCCCGGGACGGCCTGATCCCGGCCCGGACCGATCCTGGGACGGCCTGATCCCGGCCCGGACCGATCCCGGGACAGCCTGGTCCCGCGCGGCCTGATCCCCACATCCGGACGCGAGGAAGGCCCCCCGCTCGCGCGAGGGGCCTTCCTGTGTCGGTGCGCCGCCAGGGACTCGAACCCCGGACCCGCTGATTAAGAGTCAGCTGCTCTAACCAACTGAGCTAGCGGCGCCTGCTGACTCGAAAATAATACCCGGTGCCCGGGGGTGCTCGGAACCAGCGCGTCCACCGGCGGTACGGCGCCACGCGAGCCCGGCCGGATCCGAACCGAAGACCCTAGATCGTCAGGGCCAGCGCCACCGGGGTCGCCCCGCGGTTCAGCGACTCCGCCGCCGCGCGCAGCCGGTGGGCGTGTTCGAGCGGGAGGGAGAGGGCGAGGCACCCGACCGCGGAGCCGGCCGTCAGCGGGACGGCCGCGCAGACCGTGCCGACCGCGTACTCCTGGAGGTCCAGTACGGGGACGGTGGCCGGATGGCCGTCCAGCCGGGAGAGGAGCAGCCGCTCACTGGTGATCGTGCGGGAGGTGAACCGCGCGATCTTGTGGCGGGCGAGGTGTTCCTTGCGGCTCCCGTGGTCGAGCTGGCTCATCAGGCACTTGCCGATCGCGCTCGCGTGAGCCGTCGTGCGGAAGTCCACGTACTCGTTGACCGCGGGGGTGAGGGGGCCTTCGGAGACCTGGGTGATCTTGATCTCGCCGTCGACGTAGCGGCTGACGTAAATGGCCGCGCCGATCGCGTCGCGCAGCTCGGTGAGGGTGTCCTGGAGCCGTGTTTCGAGGACCTGTGCCCGGTCGGCGCCGGAGCCGAGCAGGGTCAGCGAGTCGCCGATCACGTAGGCACCGTCCGCCGCCTGCTCCACGTAGCCCTCGCGGCGCAACATGGCGAGCAGCGGCGCGAGATGTCCGGCCGGCAGCCCGCTCTCGCTGGCTATGCGCGCCGCTGTCACGCCGCCGCCGTGCCGGGACACCGACTCCAGCACACGCAGGACGTACCGCACCGAATGGAACGGCGCGGTCGGCTCCGGCTTCAGCACCACGGTCCCCCCTTGGCAGGTTGTTACCGCAAGCTCACCACCACGATAACCGTCAAGGGTGGGGAAAAGGGCCGCGGTTGACCACCGAATTCGGCGCGGCCCAGGTCTCTGTACTGGGCCGCGCCACTCTGGCATATGCCAGAGGGATAGTTTTCAACAGAATGTGAGGTTGCCGCGCAGGTCAGGGCGTGCCGGACGCGGTCCGGATGTGCGCCGGGCGCAATCAGAGCACCGCGCCGAGGAACTCGCGCGTACGCTCGTGCTCCGGGTCCGTGAAGATCTTCTCCGGCGGACCCGACTCGATGACCTTCCCGGCGTCGAACATCATCACGTCGTCGGAGATGTCCCGGGCGAAGTTCATCTCGTGCGTCACACAGAGCATCGTGATGTCCGTGGTGCGGGCGATGTCCCGCAGCACGTCCAGGACCCCGGCGACCAGTTCCGGGTCGAGCGCCGAGGTGACCTCGTCCAGCAGCAGGATCCGCGGCCGCATCGCCAGCGCGCGGGCGATGGCCACGCGCTGCTGCTGCCCGCCCGAGAGCTGGGTCGGCTTCGCCTCGCAGCGGTCACCGAGCCCGACGAGATCGAGCAGTTCACGGCCGCGCTCCTCGGCCTCGTCCTTGCCGAGCCCGAGCACCCGTACGGGCGCCTCGGTGATGTTGCGCAGGACGTTCATGTTGGGGAAGAGATTGAACTGCTGGAAGACCATGCCGATGTTCTTCCGCACCTCGCGCACGTGCTTCTGGTTCGCGGGGAACAGCTTGTCGCCGTTGACGGTGATGGTGCCCTCGTCAGGCTTGACCAGGGTCATCAGCAGTCGCAGGATCGTCGTCTTGCCCGATCCGGAAGGGCCGACCAGGGTGACGTGTTTTCCCGGCTGTACGGAGAAACAGAGGTCGTCCAGGACGGTGTTCGTCCCGAATCTCTTCGTGACGTTCTCGAAGCGGATCAGTTCGGTGTCCGCGGCGGTTTCCTCGGTGCTCGGGGGGTTGCTGTCAGCGGACAAGACGACGCTCCAGGGTGCGCAGGAGAAGAGAAGCCGGATAGGCGATGAGAATGAAGGCGACACCGACCACGGTCAGCGGCTCGGTGTACTGGAAGGTGGCAGCGCTCTCCAGCCGGGACTGCTGGAGCATTTCCAGCACACTGATCCCGGCGAGCAGCGGGGTGTCCTTCAGCATCGAGATGACGTAATTGCCCAGCGCCGGCACGATGCGCCGGATCGCCTGCGGCAGGATCACCGAGATCCACGTCCGGCCGACGGGCAGACTGAGCGCGGTGGCCGCCTCCCACTGCCCGGCGGGCACGGCGTCGATCCCGGCCCGGTAGACCTGCGCGGTGTACGTCGAGTAATGCAGCCCGATCGCGAGCGTGCCGGTCGTCAGCCCGGAGAACTGCACGCCCCACTCGGGCAGGACGAAGAAGAAGAAGAAGAGCTGCACGAGCAGCGGGGTGTTCCGGATGAATTCGGTGAAGACATGCACCGGCCACCGGATGAGACGCGTCGGCGCCCGGAATCCGATCGCCCAGACCAGACCGAGGGTGAAGGAGAGGAGCGAGCCCACGACGAGCACCTGAAGGGTGAGGAGCAGCCCGTCCCAGAAACGTGGCATGAAGTCCGCGACGGCGGACCAGTCCCAACTGTTCATCGGGTGCCTCCCGGTGTTCCCGGCGTACCCGGTGTCATGGTGATGCCGATTCCGGCCTTCGTCTTCCGCTCAAGCGTCTTCATGCCGCGTGTGAGGACGAACGCGAGCACGAAATAGATGACCAGGGTGACCGAGTAGATCTGCGCGCTCTCCTGCGTGGCCAGCCGCACCAGATAGGCGGCGAACGACACATCGGCCACTCCGAGCAGCGACACCAGCGCCGTGCCCTTCAGCAGTTCGACGAGGAGATTGCCGAACGGCGGGATCATCTCCGGTATCGCCTGCGGCAGCAGGATCAGCCGCATGCGCTGCCACGGCGTGAAGTTGAGGGCGATACCCGCCTCGCGCTGCGCGGGCACCACGGAGTTCAGCGCGCCGCGCACGACCTCGGCGCCGTACGCCCCGTACGACAGGCCCAGGGCCAGCACCGCCGCCCACATCGGGACGAGGGCCCAGCCGAACAGGCTCGGCATCACGAAGAACAGCCAGAACATCAGCACCAGCGCCGAGGTGCCGCGGAAGATCTCCGTGTAGAAGCCCGCGAGGAAGCGGACGGTACGCGAACGGTGCGTACGGGCCATTCCCACGGCGAATGCCACGAAGGTGGCCAGCGCCGCGCTGTACAGGGTGAGCTGAACGGTGATCCAGATACCGGGAAGCACCCAGTGGGTCCAGAGGCCGGCTGTCATGCGCACAGCTCCTCTGCCGTCATGGTGGTCATCTCCGACTCGGCGAAGCCGAACGGCTTGAGAATGCGGAACAGTTCGCCGCTCTTCTTCATCTTGTGGATCTCGACGTTGAAGGCGTCCCGCAGACCGGAATCGGTGGGGCGGAAGGCGAAACCGCCGCCGTCGACCTTCTTCTCGCCGTCCACGACCGGCGCGAACGGCTTGGTCGCCTCGGCCTTGCGGCTGTTCTTCACCACTTCGCGCCCGGTCAGCGCCGTACCGGCGAAGACGTCGACCCGGCCTGATTCGACGGCGTTCAGACCCGCGACCGGGTCCTGGAGAATGACGATCTCCTTCTCGGGTATACCGGCGGATATCGCGTAATCGATCTCCGCGTAGCCGGTTCCCGTGGCGAGTTTCGCCTTGCCGCGCACCACGTCCTGATAGGAGAGCAGTTGCTTCGGATTTCCCTTGCGCACGATGAAGGAATCCAGCATCTGATACTCGGGATCGGCGAAGATGACCTGCTTGCACCGGTCCGCATTGATGTACATTCCGGCCGAAACGACATCGAACTGCTGCGAGTTGAGACCGGGTATCAGTGAGGAGAAGTCGGTCGCGACGGGCTGTACGGAGCCGATGCCGAGCCGCTTGAAGATGACCTTCGCGAGCTCCACCGCCTCGCCGGTGAATTCACCCTCGTCGTTGACGTACCCGTACGGTGCCTCGCCCGCGATACCGAGCCGCACCGTGCGCTGCGACTTCAGCCGGGCGAGCGTGTCTCCTGTCGGAACCCGGCTGCATCCGGCGGCGCCGAGCGCCCCCGCGGCGCCCAGCACGGCCGTACCCAGAAGCAAGGAGCGTCTGCGTATGGACCGATTTGGTGCTCTTTCCGTGGTGTTCTCAGG
Source organism: Streptomyces sp. NPDC059092 (assembly GCF_042756365.1). NCBI lineage: Bacteria > Bacillati > Actinomycetota > Actinomycetes > Kitasatosporales > Streptomycetaceae > Streptomyces > Streptomyces sp. NPDC059092. The sequence goes on along the minus strand of NZ_JBHZEJ010000001.1, from coordinate 203,303 downwards.
TGGTGAAGCCATGGGCGCGCGGCTACCCGACTCCATCCGGGTTATGCATATCAATTTGAGCCGATCTTGCCCACCTGGTGTGCCCTTGACTCGACGGACCGGACGAGGACGATGAAGACATGACCGATCGATTTGTCACCGTGTCATTGGACAAGCGCGGCGTGCACTGCACCGCGAAACTGCTGGACGACCGCGCCCCGGTCACCTGCGCGGCGGTGTGGGAGGCGCTGCCGCTCGGCTCGGACGTGTACCACGCGAAGTACGCGCGCAACGAGATCTACGCACTGTTTCCGGCCTTCGCCGCCGAGGAGCCACCCCTCGAAAATCCGACCGTGACTCCGATCCCCGGAGATCTGTGCTACTTCACCTTCTCCGACACGGAGCTGGGCACGTCGTCGTACGGATACGAGGAGAAGGCCACCGCGGGCCGCCGCACGGTCGTGGATCTCGCCCTCTTCTACGAGCGCAACAACCTGCTGATCAACGGCGACATGGGGTGGATCCCCGGCATCGTCTGGGGCACGGTGGTCGACGGCCTCGACCGGATGGCCGACGCCTGCCAGGACCTCTGGCGGGCGGGGGCCATCGGCGAGACGCTCAGCTTCCGGCGCGAGTAGGGCGCGAGGAGGCGCGTGCCGGGGCGCGAGGCCCGAGGCGCGGGCTCCGGAGCGAGGGCCCCGGCGCGCGGGCTACCGGAGCGCCCCGCCGTCGTGGTCAGGCCCCCGTGGTCAGGCCCCCGTGCTCAGGCCCCGGCGGGCGCCGGGATCCGGGCCGCGCCCGACTCGTACAGCGCGTGCGCCGCGCGCAGCACCAGCTCGTCCGCGTGGCGCGCCGCGACGATCTGCACCCCGATCGGCAGCCCGTCCGCGTCCACCCCGCACGGCACCGTGGCGGCGGGCTGCTGCGTCAGGTTGAACGGGTACGTGAACGGCGTCCACGCCGTCCAGCGCCGCTGCCCCGAGCCCCTCGGGGTCTCCACGCCCGCCTCGAACGCGGTGATCGGCAGCGTCGGCGTGACCAGCAGGTCGTACGACGTGTGGAACCGGCCCAGCCGCCGCCCCAGCTCCATCCGCGCGTCCACCGCCGCCAGATAGTCCAGCGCGCTCCGCCGCTCACCGGCCGCGATGATCTCCCGCAGCCCCGGGTCGAGCCCTTCGCGCTGCTTCTTCCCGAACGGTGCCACCAGCCGGGCCGCCCCCGTGAACCACAGGGTGTGGAACGCCTCCACCGGATCGCTGATGTCCGGATCGGCCTCCTCGATGTACGCGCCCAGCTCCGCGAGCCGGCTCACCGCCGCCCGTACCGCCGAGGCCACCGCCGGGCGCACCGCGACCTGCCCGCCGAAGGACGGGGAGTACGCGACGCGCAGCCCCTTCACCCCGTCCACGCCCGCGCTCAGCGCCTCGCGCGCGGCCGGCGCCGGGGCGAGCTGCGACCAGTCCCGCGAGTCCGCGCCGCTGATCACGTCCAGCAGCAGCGCGGCGTCCGCCGCGTCCCTGGCCATCGGCCCGGCGTGCGCCAGCGTGCCGAAGGGGCTGGACGGATAGAGCGGTACGCGCCCGTACGTCGGTTTGAGGCCGAAGATCCCGCAGAAGGACGCCGGGATACGGACCGAGCCGCCGCCGTCCGTACCGACGGAGAGCGGCGCCGCGCCCAGCGCCACCGCCACCGCGCTGCCGCCGCTCGACCCGCCGGAGGTGCGGGAGAGGTCGTACGGGTTACGGGTCACCCCGTTCAGCGGCGAGTCCGTGACGCCCTTCCAGCCGAACTCGGGGGTCGTCGTCTTCCCGACCAGGACCGCGCCGTGCTCCCGCAGTCGCGCGACCGCCGGGGCGTCCTCGTCCCACGCGCCCCCCGGCCGTACGGCCCGGGAGCCGCGCAGGGTGGGCCCGCCACGCTGGAGGAACAGGTCCTTCACCGAGACCGGCACCCCGTCGAGCAGCCCCTGCGGCTCCTGCCTGCGCCAGCGCTCGGCCGAGGCCGCCGCCTGCGCGAGCGCCGCCTCGGAGTCCACCCGTACGAACGCGTTGACCAATGGCTGCACCGCCTCGATCCGGTCCAGTACGGCGCGGGTCACCTCGACGGGGGAGAAGTCGCGCCGCGCGTACCCCGTCAGCAACGCGTCCGCGGTGAGGTCGGTGAGGAAGGTGCGATCCGTAGCCGTGTGATCCCTGGCGCCGCTGTTCGTCATGTGGCCTCCGATGCGATCAGTCATGCATGGGGACGTACCCACGTTTCTTGTCCACCACGTTGGGAAGAGGCTTTCCGGCCACCCACAGTTCGTAGAGATCGACGAACTGCGCGCCCAGCCGGTCCCGCCAGCCGACCGTGTCGCCGCTCATGTGCGGGGAGACGATCAGCCCGGGGACGTCCCACAGCGGGCTCCCGGGATCCAGCGGCTCCCGCTCGAAGACGTCGAGCGCCGCGCCCGCGATCCACCGCTTGGAGACCGCGGCGACCAGGTCGTCCTCCACGACGAGCTGCCCCCGGCCCACATTGATGAACCGCGCGGACGGCTGCATCAGACCGAACAGCCGGGCGTCGAACATGCCGCGCGTCGCGTCCGTCAGCGGCGCCGCGCCGATCACCCAGTCCGCCCGGGTCAGCAGCCGGTCGAGCTGGTCGGCGCCGTACACGCCGGGGCGCGCCGTCCGGCCCGTGACGGCCACCGTCACGCCGAGCGCCCGCAAGGTACGGGCCACGGCCCGGCCGATCGGGCCCGCGCCGACCACCACGGCCCGGCTCTCCGCGACCCGCAGCCCCTCGCGGTGGTGCCAGCGGCGCCGGCTCTGGAGCTCCAGCGTGCCGGGAAGATCCTTGGCCATGGCCAGGACGAGCCCCGCCACGTACTCGGCGATCGGCTCCTCGAAGATGCCCCGCGCGTTGGTGACGACGGTCTCCGAGGCGATCAGTTCGGGGAAGAGCAGCCGGTCCACCCCGGCGCTCGCGGTGTGCACCCAGCGGGGCCGGGGGCCCGGACCCGGCCAGGCTTCCCGTACCGCGTCCGAGGTGAAGTCCCAGACCAGCAGGGCGTCGGCGTGCGGGAGTCGCGCGGCGAGACCGTCCGCTCCGACCGACGTGATCCTGGCCCGTCCGGTGAGCCGGCCGAGGCGCGGCGGCGGGTCCGCCGTCAGGACGAGGAGGGTGGGTGGGGGCATGGGGAGCAGCCCTTCTGCCGGTGCCGGTACACCCGGCGGATGCCGGGCGCGGGCCGAGCGGAGTTTCCCGTTGGAAAATTCCGTGCAACGTCTGAGATGTACCGATTGACCACGCTCGCATCTCGCTCCTACCGTCGTCAACAAGAGCTGAACCCTGTCAGCGCGGGCGTGAGCAAGGGGGCCGGCAATGGATGTCTCCTTTCTGGGCGGACCACAACCACAGCGTGGTGTGGGTGTGGTCGCTCCGTTCGATTTCGCACTCGACCGAGAACTGTGGCGGTGGGTGCCCGACAACATCTCGTTGCGTCTGACCAGGACGCCTTATGTGCCGGTCGAGGTCTCCCTCGACCTGGCCAGGCTGGTCAGTGAGCACGAGACTCTGGGGGAGGCGGTCCGGGCGCTCGGCGTCTCCGAGCCCGAGGTCGTCGCGTACGCCTGCACGTCGGGCAGTTTCGTCGGCGGCCCGGCCGGAGAACGGGCCATGTGCGAAGCGATGACCAGGGCCGCGGAGGTGCCGTCGCTCACCACCACCGGCGCCCTCGTCGAGGCGCTGGAGGAACTGGGCGCGAGCAGGATCGCGCTGGTCACGCCCTATACGGAGTCCGTCACGCGGTCGCTGGAGGAGTATCTGGCGGAGGTGGGGGTAGCCGTGACGGGTCGCGCCTTTCTCGGACTGACACGGGACATCTGGAAGGTTCCGTACCGGTCGGTGATGGACATGGCGCGACAGGCGGTCGTCGGAGCGGCCGACGCGCTGTTCATCAGTTGCACGAATCTGCCGACGTACGACGTGATTCCGCAGTTGGAGGCCGAACTGGGCATACCGGTGCTCTCCGCCAACCAGGTCACCATGTGGGCCGCGCTGCGCAGGCTCGGCGCCCACGCGGTCGGCCCGTACCAGGCGCTGCTGCTCGACCCGCCGGTGCAGGCGGCCCCGCCGATGACGACGATCGCACCGATCACGCCGATCTCGCCGATGACCTCGATTCCGCCGGCCCGGCCGATCTCTCCGGTCACGCCGATCTCTCCGGCCGTGCCCGCCCAGTCGGTGGCGCCGGTCCCGGTCCCGGCGCCGGCTTCGCCCGCCCCGCCCGTTGAGGGCCTGCCGGCGGCGGAGTCCGTGCCTACGGCGGAATCGGTCGCCCCGGCGCCACCCGGCGCACCGGCAGGCCCAGGCGGGCCCGTTCCGCCGCCCCTGTCGGACGATACGGAAGGATGGACATGACCACCGTCGGATTCCTCTATCCCGGCCACTCCGCCGAGGACGACTACCCGCGCTTCGAGATGCTGCTCGGCGGCGACATCAGACTGCCGGTCGTCCACACCGACATCGGGGAGGACGCCCACCGCGTCGACGCGCTGCTGGAGATGGGCGCGGGGGACCGGCTGGCGGCCGGGGTGGAGGAGCTGAGGCTGGCCGGGGCCGAGTCCGTGGTCTGGGCCTGCACCAGCGGCAGCTTCGTCTACGGGTGGGAGGGCGCGCACGAACAGACGCGCGCCCTGGCCCTGGCGGCCGGGCTGCCGGCGTCGAGCACGTCGTTCGCGTTCGCCCACGCGGTACGGGCGCTGGGCGCGGAACGCGTCGCCGTCGCGGCGACCTACCCGCAGGACGTCACGGAGTACTTCGGGGTCTTCCTCAAGTCGGCGGGCATCGAGGTGGTGGCCGACCGGGCGAGCGGGATCATCACGGCCGCCGAGGTCGGCACGTGGGAGCGGGACCAGGTGCTGGAGCTGGCCCGCGCGGGCGACCACCCGGACGCGGAGGTCGTCCTGCTCCCGGACACGGCCCTGCACACGGCGGCGTACCTGCCGGAGCTGGAGGAGGCGCTCGGCAAGCCGGTGCTCACGGCGAACCAGGTCAGCGTCTGGGAAGGGCTGCGGCTGGCGGAGCGCACGGCGTGGGCGCCGAAGCTGGGCACGCTCTTCGCGAGCCGGGGGTAGCCGCCGGCGCGGGACCGGCTCGCGACCGGCGCGGCACCGGCGCGGGAATAAACGGAGATACCCTCCTGTTGATCGCGGAGCAGTGACTTCACGTACGCACAGCAGGAGGGTCTGACCGGTGGACGAGGCGAGCCGAGGCGCTACGGATCGAGGCGCGACGGACAGGACGGACGCGACGGACGCGACGGGGACGGGGCGGGCGACCGGCGATACGAGCCGGGGGACCGCCGGCCGGACTCCGGACGCCGCCGACGGCCGGACCGCGGGTGCCGCCGACGGCCGGACCCCGGACGGTGCCGACCCGATCCGGGACGACGCCGGCGCGATCCGGGACGGTGCCGACCCCATCCGCGGGGCCGTGCGGGGCACCGCGCCCGTGGCGCTGTCCGTGCTGGACCTGGTCACCGTGGGCAGCGGCTCCACCGCCACCGAAGCGCTCCGTACGAGCGTGGCGCTGGCCCGGCTCGCCGAGCGCCGGGGCTTCCACCGGCACTGGGTCGCGGAACACCACTCCATGCCGGGCGTCGCGTCCACCTCGCCCGCCGTGATCCTCGCGCATCTCGCCGCCCACACCGAGCGCATCAGGCTCGGCTCGGGCGGCGTCATGCTGCCCAACCACGCGCCGCTGGTGATCGCGGAGCAGTTCGGCACCCTGGAGGCGTTCGCCCCCGGCCGCGTCGACCTCGGGCTGGGCCGCGCACCCGGCACCGACGGCGCGACGGCCGCCGCGCTGCGCCGCTCCGAGCGGCTGAACGAGGGCGCCGACGACTTCCCGAAGCAGCTCGCCGAGCTGACCCGCTTCCTGGACGACGACTTCCCCGACGGGCATCCGTACTCCCGTATCCACGCCGTGCCGGGACCGGTCCAGGGCCCGACGGGCCGCCCGCCGATCTGGCTGCTGGGCTCGTCGGGCTTCAGCGCCCGGCTGGCCGGGATGCTGGGGCTGCCGTTCGCCTTCGCCCACCACTTCTCGGCGCAGAACACCATCCCGGCGCTCGACCTCTACCGCGAGTCGTTCAAGCCGTCCGCCCTCCTCGACGCGCCGTACGCCCTGATCGGCGTCGCGGCCCTGGCGAGCGACGACGAGCGCGAGGCCCGCCGTCAGGTGCTGAGCGGCGCGCTCTCGATGGTGCGGCTGCGGACGGGCCGGCCGGGGCTCGTCCCCACGCCGGAGGAGGCCGAGGCGTACCGGTTCAGCCCGATGGAGGAGGAGTTCGTCAACGGCTGGCTCACCAACATCGTGCACGGCACGAAGGACGCGGTGATCGCCGGGCTGAACGACCTTCAGAAGCGCACGGGCGCCGACGAGTTGATGATCACGGCCAACGCGCACGGCGGCGAGGCGCGGCTGCGCAGTTACGAACTGATCGCGGACGGGTACGGCTTGCCGGGGTCGGCCTGATCCTCCGACCTCGCCTCCGACCACAGTGACGCCCCTTCGTCTCAGGGGTGTCACCTGGGGGGTGGCGGGTGGAACGTCGGGGTGGGATCAGGGACTGCCCGGATCCGGCGGGGTGGGCGGAGCCTCAGTCTGGAGACATGACCGAATCCTCCTTACGTCCTCCGTCGCCCACGTCCCCCGCGTCACCGGTGTCACCTGCCTCACCGGTGTCCGCGCGTCCGGTCTCCCGCCGGGTCGTCGTCGCCGGCGCGGTGACCGCCGCGCTCGCCGCGGCGGTTCCCGCGCGGGCGTCCGCGCGGCCTGCCGGGTACCCTGCCGCTCCGTCGCACCCGTCCCTCGACACCAAGGCCCTACAGGCCGCCATCGACGATCTGGAGCACCCGAGGGCCACCGGCGCGCAGCTCCGCGTGGGTGGCGCGGCCGGTCGTTGGTACGGCACGTCGGGCGTCGCCGATCTGCGCAGCGGGCGGGCGGCGAGGACCGGGGACCAGGTGCGGGCCGGCAGCATCTCCAAGGCCTTCATCGCGACCGTCGTGCTCCAACTGGCGGGTGAGCGGCGGCTGCGCCTGGAAGCTCCCGTCCAGCGGTACCTGCCGGATCTGCTGCCCGTCGAGTATCCGGAGATCCGGCTCTCGCACCTGCTGAACCACACCAGCGGCCTGCCCGACGAGAGCGGCCCCGACCTGCCGGACCGGAGCACGCCCGAGCTGATCCTCGCCCACCGGTACGACCGCTGGACGCCGCCGCGCCTGGTCGCGCGGGTCACGCGTACGAAGCGGATGAAGTTCGACCCGGGCACGGCACAGGAGTACCGGGGGATCAACTTCGTCCTGCTGGCGATGGTCGTCGAGCGGGTCACCGGCCGGTCGTACGGTACGGAGGTCCACCGCCGGATCGCCCGGCCACTGGGGCTGACCGGCACGTCCGTACCGGCGAGCGACGATCCCTATCTGCACGGCCCTCACGTCCACGGCTACCAGGAGATGAGCGACGGCAGACTGGAGGACGCCACCGTCTACAACCAGTCGGCCGCCTACGGCAGCGGAGAGATGGTCTCCACCACCCGCGACGTGGAGACGTTCCTGGCCGCCCTCTTCGCGGGCCAACTGCTGCCACCGCACCTCCTGGAGCACATGTTCACCCTGCCGCCGCCGGAGGTACGGATGGTCGACGGCGCCCCGGCCCGCTACTCGGCCGGGCTCCAGACGGTCACCGTCAACGGCGTCACGTTCTGGGGCAAGACCGGCGAGCGCTACGGATACCACTCGGGCGCGTTCGGGACCCTGGACCGGCGACTGCGGCTGGTCTGGTCCTACACGCCGGTACGGCGCGACGCCGAGCAGTCGCGGATGGTGGAGCGCATAGCGGCGGCCCTGACGAGCTGAGGGAGGGGCCGGGACCGCCTACAGGCCTCGATGTCGACGGGCCTCGACGGCCCTCGGCGGTCCGGTGCGGGCCGGCCCATCGGCCCGGCCCGCACCGGGCGGACCTTCACGGACCCCACGGCCCGTCACACGCCGTTCGGGCTCACCGCCGCGATCATCTCCGCGATCCGCTCCGGCGCCACCGGACGCGAGAACAGCCACCCCTGCCCCGTGTCGCAGCCGATCCGCTGGAGCCGCGCCGCCTGCCCCGAGGTCTCCACGCACTCGGCCGTGACCGTCAGCCCCAGCCGGTGGGCGAGCTGGATCAGCGCCTCGACGATCGTCTCGTCCGCCGGGCTCGGGTGCACGCCCTCGTCGTACCGGAACCCCCGGACGAACGAACCGTCCAGTTTGAGGACCGAGACCGGCAGCCGGCTCAGATAGGCGAGGTTGGAGTAGCCGGTGCCGAAGTCGTCGATCGCGATCCGCACGCCCATGTCGCTCAGCGCCTGGAGCGCCTGAAGGGGGCGGCCCGCCGAGCCCATCACCGCGGACTCCGTCAGCTCCAGTTGCAGCAGGTGCGGCGAGAGCCCGGTCTCCGCCAGGATCCCGGCCACGTCCCCGACCAGATCGGAGTCCCACACCTGACGTACCGCCACATTGACGCTGACGAACAGCGGCTGGGCGTGCGGGTGGTCGAGCTGCCAGCGCCGCGCCTGTCGGCAGGCCGTACGGAGCACCCACCCGCCGAGCTGGACGATCGAGCCGTCCTCCTCCGCGATACCGATGAACCGATTCGGCGACAGGGTCCCGAACTGCGGGTGGTTCCAGCGGACCAGAGCCTCCACACCCCGGACGATCCCGTCGGCCATCCCGACGAGCGGCTGGTACTGGAGGACGAACTCCTCGCGCTCGACGGCCGGGCGCAGCGCGGAGGTGAGCGCCTGCCGGGTCATGCGGTGGGCGTTGCGCTCCGGGTCGAAGAGGGTCCAGCGGGCCTTGCCGTCGGCCTTCGCCCAGTACAGCGTGGTGTCGGCGGCCTGCATCAGACCGGTCGGGGTGGTGCCTTCCGCGGCGCGCTCCACGACCCCGATCGACGCCGACACCGAGAGCCGCTGCCCGGCGAGGTCGAAGGGGCGCTGGAGCGCGGCGAGCACGGAACGGGCGAGATCGGCGAGCTGTTCCGTACCGGTGGAGTCCTCGACGAGGATCGCGAACTCGTCGCCGCCGAGCCGGGCCACGAGGTGGCCGCCGCTGCGCGTGTACCCGCCGTGGTCGGCGCACTCGGTGAGCCGGCCGGCGACGGCGGCCAGCAGCCGGTCGCCGGTGCGGTGGCCGAGGGTGTCGTTGACGGCCTTGAAACCGTCGAGATCGAGGTAGCAGAGACCGATCCGCCCTGTTCTGCCATCCCCTCTCCCGTTTCCCGTTCCGCGGTGGTGCCCACGCGCGGCGTACGAGGCCGACACCCCGTACGCGACGCCCGTGCCGTACGCCGCCGCGCCCGTGGTGTAGGTCCTGCTGCCGTACGTCCCGCCCTCGAACGCTCCGGCGTGGTACGCCGACGCCTCCAGTGCAGAGGTGAGCCGTTCGAAGAAGAGCGTGCGGTTGGGCAGCCGGGTCACCGGGTCGTGCTGCTGGAGATGGCGCAACCGCGCCTGGAGTTCGCGCCGGTCGCTGATGTCCGTGACCGACAGCAGCACGCGTTCGGTGTCCGGTACGGGGGCCACCGTGACCTCGGCCCACAAAGTCCGCCCGTCGGGGTGCTTGAGCCGCCGGGTGCAGCGGAAGCGGGCGCGCAGGCTGGCGAGGGCGTCGCGGTACGCGTGCCAGGTGCGGGCGTCCGAGGCCAGGTCGAGGAGGTCGGCGGCGGCCTGGTCGGGCAGCGCGTCGGCCCCGGTGCCGAGGAGCGCGCCGAGCGCGTCGTTCGCGTCGAGGACGGTGCCCTCGCGGTCGAGCAGGGCCATGGCGAGCCGGGAGACGTGGAACGCGGCGCGGTAGTCGTGCGCGTCACTCGCCCGGTGCGGCGCGCGCTGCTCGGTGCGCTCGGTCTGCTCGGCGGTGGTCCGGTCGTGCCGTTCGGTGTCGTCGTCGGGGACGGCCCGGCCCACGGCCTGACGCACCGTAGGTTCCGCACGCGCCGTAGCTTCCGCACGTCCCGCGAGGTCCGCACGGTCCGCGCGCTCTGTACGGTCCGTGCGCTCCGCACGGTGCGCACGCTCCGTGTTCGGCGGGTGCCCGCCGCCCGCCGCCGCGACCGCCGCTGGACGCGGCCCTTCGGAGGTTCCGCTCACGGCTCGCTCCCGCGGTGCAGTCGTGTTGTACAGGGGGTGGTGGAGACGGGTCAGCCAGAGAAAGTGTGCCGATCATAGAGGTAGGCCGGGTGGCCATTCCAGCTCCCCCGTACCGGAGACGGCCCCGAAGAGGAGTTCCCTCACCATCGCGCGATCGTTTCTGCACGGCTGTGGCACCGGGCCACGCCGCGGTGACCGGCTGTGACTTCGCCGCCGCGCCCGGGGTGTCGGGCCGCGCTCACCCGCGTGGGGCAGCCCAACAGGGCGTAAACCGACAAAACATCACAAGGTGGAGTGCGACGTGTCCCCGCGTCGCCGTACCTGCCGTACCGCCGTGTCCCCATCCGCAGCCGGAGGTCGATGTGGAGCGTCCGCAGCCACCCGAGGCAGTGGAAAGGCCCCGGCTGCGCAGGGCCGCTGCGGCCTTCACCTCCCTCATGGCGGTCGCCGCCACCTCCCTGGTGGCCGGGCCCGCCGCGACCGCGACCGCGCAGGGGCCGTGCGCCCTGCCCCGTACCGCCGCGCACCACTCCCTCGGCCTGGACACCTGGAACGACGCCTATCCGCGCCCCGCCCGCTCCCTCGACGCGGTCATGATCTTCCTCTCCTTCCCGGACTCCCGGCCGCTCGCCACCACCGATGCCCTGGTGGCCGACCACTTCCCGGCCACCAGCCGGTTCTACGAGCGGGCCTCGTACGGCAGGTTCACGCTCCGCGCGCACCCGCAGCTCCGCTGGTTCGCGATGCCGCGCCCCTCCACCTCCTACGGGATACGGCGCGACTGGGAGCCGGCGCGGCGCACCGCCTATCTGCGGGACGCGCTGGCCGTCGCCGACCCGGAGATCGACTTCTCCCGCTACGACGTGGTCTATTTCGTCGCCGACCCGGACGCGCCGGGCGTCGACTCCGACGCCACGAAGGTGGTCAACTTCGACGAGCCGATGCGCGCCGACGGGACGGACATCAAACGCGTCGTCACCGTCTTCGAACGGCATCCCCCCGACCGCAACGTGCTGGCCCACGAGACCGGTCACGTCTTCGACCTGGCCGACCTCTACCACCGGCCGACGAACGACAAGGGTGACTGGGACACCTACGTCGGTGACTGGGACGTGATGGGCAGCCAGTTCGGTCTCGCGCCGGACTTCTTCGCCTGGCACAAGTGGAAGCTGGGCTGGCTCGACCGGCGGCAGGTGAGCTGTGTCCCACCCACCGGTACGACCCTGCTCACCCTCGATCCGGTCGCCGCCGAGCCCTCCTTCGGCGGCGGTGCGGGTACCCGGCTCGCGGTGGTGCGGACCGGCGCGGACTCGGCCCTGGCGATCGAGGCGCGCGCCGCCACCGGCAACGACCTGCACACCTGTACGGAGGGGGTGCTGATCTACCGGGTGCGGAGCGGGAAGGCGTCGGGCGGCGGCCCGGTCGAGGTGGTGGACACGCACCCGGACAGCGACGCGTGCTGGGAGCGGTCGGTCTACCCGCCGCTGGCGGACGCGCCGCTGGAGGTCGGCGAGACGTTCACGGTGCCGGGGGAGCGGACCCGGGTGCAGGTGGCCGACCGTACGTCCTCGGGCGCCTTCACCGTCAAGATCACACCGGACGGCTGACAGCACCGGTGGATGACGGCATACGAAAAGGCCCCTCGCCGGAGCGAGGGGCCTTTCCCGTCGGTGCGCCGCCAGGGACTCGAACCCCGGACCCGCTGATTAAGAGTCAGCTGCTCTAACCAACTGAGCTAGCGGCGCCTGCTGACGTCGTAGACCTTAGCACCCGGATCGGCACGAAGAAAAATCGATCGTGCGGAGGCGTTCGCGGAGGTCAGCGCAGGCGGCCGAGAGTCGTGCGCGCCGCCGTACGGGCCGCCCGGACGCACGCCCACAGCAGCACATCGGGCCCCGGCAGCCACGGATGGCGGGTGTCCGGCGCGACCACCCAGCGCGGCCCGGACCGGGCGCCGGGGGTGAGCGCCGGTACGGTCACGGCGTCGCCCGCGCCGTGGCAGAGCAGCGGCGGCGGCTCGGCGTCCCGCCCGTCGGGCCCCCGGCGGCCCCACTCCTCCCAGGCGAGCAGCGACGGCAGCCGCTGGGCGGTGCCGGGCGCCGCGAACAGCAGGGTGCGGCCCCGGTGCGCGGCGACCGGACCCGAGCCGGGGCCGTCGCACCACAACCGGTCGAGCATGCGGCGCCCGAACATCGACTCCACGCTCACCACGTCGAAGGCCGAGCCGCAGGGCAGTACGCCGGGGGCGGCCGGGCGGGCGGCCCACAGGGACAGGGTGGACCGGGGGTAGGGGCCGGCGGAGGCGAGCCAGTCCGCGCCGGCCGGGGTCACCTGGGCCGCCTGGTGGCGGTCCTCGTCATGGAGGAGGCCGAAGATGTCGGTGCGTCGCTCGTCGTCGCCTGTGCCGGGGCTCAGCGGGGATTCATCTCGTACCCATGCACTCATGGGAGTCAGATCTACCGGGAGTAACGAGTCGGTTTCCCAGAGTTCCCGGAAACCGGGACAGGCTCCGCAGAGGGGCGTAACCTGCACCCCGGCATATGCCACGGATCCCGGTCACTGACCCGGCTGTACATCCCCGGCCAGCAGGCCCCTGCCGAACTCGACCATCCTCTTCGCGTAGTCCTCGGTCCACTCCGCGCGCTCGGCGATGTCCGCGGTCGTGAGCCGGTCGAAGCGGCGCGGATCGGCGAGCTGCGCGGCGGCGACCGCCTGGAACTCGACCGCCCGGTCCGTCGCCGCACGGAACGCCAGGGCCAGCTCCGTCGCCCGGGCGAGCAGCTCGCCGGGGTCCTCCATCGATTCGAGATCGAAGAAGTGTTCGGGGTCGGTGGCCGCCTCGGAGGGCTCGAAGAGCAACGGCGCGGGCCGCAGCCGCCGCTCGCTCCGCTCGGGATCCGCCATGTCTCTCCTCCTGCTCGTGCGTGTACCGGGCCCTCGGGCCACGGTCCATTGTCCCGCCCGCCGCAAGGGGGCCTCGGGCCGAGGGGGGCCGGGACGTCGGGCGGCGGTACGGACCGGGTCCGGCACCGATGTCAGCGCCGGTCGGCATAATCCGGCCATGAGCCTTACCGCGCGACAGCTTCTGCTGTCCACCCTGGACCGTCAGCTCCTGCTCGAACGCCGCCGTATCGAGGTGGCCGAGGCGGTGCGCCGGATCTGCGCCGTGCAGGCGCAGACACCGGCGTCGCCGTACCTGGCCCTGTGGAACCGTGTCCAGGACTTCGCACCCGGGGATCTCGACGCGGCGTTCGCGGACCGCCGGGTCGTGAAGGCGACCCTCCTGCGGGGCACGCTGCACGCCGTCCACGCCGAGGACTACGCGCCGTACCACGCCGCCATGGAGAGCACCCTGCGCGCGGCCCGCCTCCACGACCGCCGCTTCACCTCGACGGGGCTGACCCTGGAAGACGCCGACGCGCTCCTGCCGGAGCTGGCCGGATTCCTGGCGCGGCCACGCACCGGCGCCGAGGTGGAGCGGGAGGTCACGGGGCGGTTCGGCGCGCACGCGCACCTCATGTGGTGGGCGCTGCGGACGTACGCGCCGATACATCACGCACCGACCGGCGGCCCGTGGTCGTTCACGCAGCGCAACGCCTATCTCGCCTCGCCCCCGGCGCCCGGGGACGGGCCGCCGGACGCGGCGTCGGGGGCGCTCCGGCTGATCCTCGCCCACCTGCGCGCGTTCGGGCCCGCCACCGCCCAGGACATCGCCCGGTTCACCCTGCTGGGACGCCAGGTGATCACGCGGGCGCTGAAGGAGCTGGAGGACCGGGTGGTGCCGGTCGCGGGGCCCGGCCGCGCCGCCCTGTTCGACCTGGCGGGGGCGGCCGTGCCCGCCGAGGACACCCCGGTGCCGCCGCGGCTGCTGCCGATGTGGGACAGCACACTGCTGGCCCACGCCCTCCCCGGGCGGCTCATGCCCCCGGAGTACCGGCCGCTGGTCGTCCGGCGCAACGGCGACATGCTGCCCTGCCTGCTCGTCGACGGGCAGGTCGCCGGGGTGTGGCGCGCGAGCGGCGGCGGGCTGGAGCTGACCGCCTTCCGCACCCTCGGCAAGGCCGCGTGGCGCGGGCTGACCGAGGAGGCGCAGAGACTGTCCGCGTTTCTCGCCGACCGCGACCCGGCCGTCTACGGGCGCTACGGACACTGGTGGGACAAGGGGTTCCCCGGTGTCGAGACCCGGATCGTCAAGGGCTGACGGCCCGTCGGCCGCGCCCGGCCCTGTCCGCCGGTCCGGGCGGCTGCGCCGGCCTCAGGGGCGCCACGGGACGCGGTGGTTGGACCACTGTGCCCAGGTCGACTGCATGGCTTCCCAGCCGTCCGGGAATTTCACCGTCACCCCGAGCTGGACCGGTTCGGTGGACGGGTGCTCGTCCAGGAGTTCCGCGACGCCCGCCCGGCAGACCACGACGCAGGCGTGGCGGTGGCGCGAGGCCAGGACGCAGAGCCGGCCCGTCTCCAGGTGGAAGGCGGTGGCGTCCGGGCGGCCCGAGAGCGGGTGCAGGACGACCGTGACGTCGAACTCACGGCCCTGGAGCCGGTTCGCCGTGTCCACGGCGACGCCGCTCACCCCCAGCTCCGCCAGCGCCGCCCGGATCGCCGCCGCCTGGTCGCGGTGGGCCGTGCCGACCGCGATCCGGTCCGCCGTCACGGGCACCGGGCCGGGAGCGCGCTCGCTGGTGGCCGCCGCCCCCCGGTCGAGCAGCCTGCGCACCACCAGAGCCACGGCCCTTACCGCCTCGGGATCCGTACGGGGCGTGCGCCGCGCGGGCAGCTCCAGCAGCCCCCACCCCGACGCGGCGGCCTCGTCCAGCACCCGGTCGGGCCCCGACCCGTCGGACGCGACGCCGAACGCGAGCCGCCGGTCGCCGTGGTCCGTACCGCTGCGGAACGGCGTGTACGGGTAGAACGCGTCCGAGACCAGCGGCGCCGCCGAGGCGGGCAGCCGCCATGAGACCGGCAGCCGGTGCTGCGGCAGCTCGGGGTTGTGCGCGAGGAGCGTGGAGACGGCGCTCGCCGACGGGTCGTACGAGAGCCCCGCCCACTGGTCCGCGCCCACCACGCTGAACGGGTCGAGCTGGCCAGGGTCCCCGACGAACAGCGCGTGCTCGAAGAGCCCGGCGACGGCGAGCAGCGCGTCCGAACGCATCTGGTACGCCTCGTCGACGATGGCGTGCCGCCAGGGCTCGACGCCCTGGACGTGCGCCCACTTCGCGGCCGTCGAGATGACGATGTCAAGACCGGCGAGGTCGGCGGCCTTCGCCGACTTCCGTACGTTGGCCAGCTCGTCCAGCGCCTTGTCGTACGGGTCGGGGTCGTTGCTGTGCAGCCGGCCGACGGGCAACTCGGGGTTCTTCTCGGCGAGCCGGGCGACCAGATCGTCCACCTGCGCGTTCGTCTGCGCGACGACCATCAGCGGGCGTCCCGCCGCGGCCAGTTCCAGCGCGGCCCGCACCACGAGCGTCGACTTGCCCGCGCCGGGCGGGGAGTCGACGACGACACCGCGGTGCGCGCCGTGGAGCGTGTCGCGCAGGATCGCGTCGGTGGCCCGGGTCGCGGCGGCACCCGGATCCAGGGCGGTGGGCTGGTTCATCGGCGGGGCTCCGGAGATCGGGATCGGATGCGGGAGCGGGGTGGGGTGAGGGTACGGGGCGAGGTGGGCGTGCGGGATCGCGTGCGGGACGGGTGGCACGGAAGACGGCCGTCGTGGCGGCCGGTCCTGGCGGGGCTCACAGGAAGTCCTCCTCGGTCACCGGGTCAGGCACCGGCGCGGGGCCCGTGCCGTCGAGCGTCCCCTCCGGGCCCGCCGGCGGGCCGCCGTGGGTCCACGGCGTGTGCTCCGGGTCCGGCAGCTTCGGGCCGCCGCGCTGGGCGTGCTCGAAGAGCGTCCAGACGATCCGGTCGCCCTTGGCGGGGACGGAGCCCGGCGCGGGCTCCTTGCTCCGGCCCATGCGGTCGGTCAGCCGCACCACCAGCACGCCGCTTCCGTCCTCCGCCGGGCCCCGCGCCGCGCCGTCCTCCTCGTGCGGTGCGGACTCCTCGTACCGCACGAACTCCGCCGACTGCGGTTTGCCGTCCAGCGAGCGGAACACCTTCACCCCCGCGCCGAGCTGCGGCCGGTCGTCGGTGCGGAGCGTGACCAGGGGGCGCGGGCTCGGCCGTTTGCTCTCGCTGTACGCCATCTCCACCTCCGTCACCTCCCCGAGGAACGCCTCCCCGGCGAGCCGCCGCCCCGCCAGCACCAGCGGGTCGTCCAGCGCCTCCTGCGCCTCCAGTTGGCCCTGGGCCGTCTCCCGCGAGGCGAGCTTCTGGGCCGCCGTCACCGCGTCGTCCCTGCGGGGCTGCGGCGGCTCCCCGGCGCGCACCCGGTCGCGGTGGCCGGTGAAGGACCAGCGGTCACGCGTCCAGCGCTCGCCCACGCGCTCCCCCTCCGGCAGCGCGCGCAGCAGGTCGAGGCCCTGCCAGACCGCGTCCCACGTGGGCCGCATGACGGACTCCAGCAGCGCGCGGATCCGCCGCTCGGCCGCGGTCAGCCTCGCCAGCTGCTCCTCCGCGCCGGGCCCGTCCTCCGCCGCCGCGAGCGCGCCGCGCGCCCGGTCGTACGCCTCGATCGCGGGCGCCAGCAGCCGGTTGTCGAACGCCGGGTCCGTCGCGGGACCGGCCGGCGGACACTCCAACTGCCCCTCCCCGTCCCGCGCCAGCTCCGCCCGGAGCGCCGCCTCCGCGCCCGGGGCGCCGTCCGGCGGATCGAGCCAGGCGAGCAGCGCGCCCAGGTGCTGGTCCTCCAGGTTGGACTGGCCCGTCGCCCAGTGGCGGTTCAGCAGATCCGTCGTCGCGAGCAGCAGCGAGGAGCCGGGCACCCGGGCCCGCTCGCCGTAATGCGTCAGCCAGCGGCCGAGCAGCGGCACCCGAGGCGGCGCCGGGTACGGCGCGTCCGGGTCGTCCTCCGCCGTCCGCCGGAACCGCATCGACCGGCCCAGCAGCCGGACGAAGTCGGTGCCGGGCCTGTTCGGCACGATCAGCTGCGGCGCGTCCACGCACAGCTCGACCTCGACCTTGACCCGCTTCCCGGTCTCCGGGTCGGTCTCGTTCCGCTCGGCGGGCTCGATCACATCGGCGTACGCGTCCAGGTACGGCAGGACCGCCTCGGCCAGCTCGCCGAGGAACGCGAACCGCAGATCGCGGTCGCGCGGCTGCGCCACGGTCAGCAGCCGGGGCGCGTCCCGGTCCGTCCCGACGAGCGCGCCGAGCGGTGCGCCCGCCTCGCCCGCCGTGGTCAGTGGGACCAGCACGAGCGGCCGGTCGGAGATCCGGCGGTGCCGGACGGTCGTCAGCGGCTGGGCGCGCCCGCTCTCCGTGGCCTCCAGCCGGGCGAGCGTACCGATCAGCGACACGGGACCTCCTCCAGGACATCTTCCGTCGCGCTCGCACAGGCGCGTCGCCGCCCCTCCGCCAGGGCCTCCGCCCGCAGCGCCGCCGCCCGCCGGAGCGTCGCGACCGTCGGGTCCGCCGGGTCGCCCGCCTCCCCGCGCGCCGCCGCCAGCACGGCGGGGACCGTCGTCAGCCCGCCCAGCTCTCCCCGTACGCCACGGCCCAGCGCCTCCACCGCGCCGTCCACGCGCGCCGCCGAACGGCAGTGGAAGGCCAGCTCGCAGGCGGCCAGGCACTCGGGTGCGTACGCCGCGGAGACCGCTTCGACGGCGGTCGTCAGCTCCGCGCCCGAGCAGCGCTCCACATCGAAGGTGGTGCCCTCGGGGAGCGCCTCGGCGATCTCCTCGATCCTGGTGAGCCGCGCGAGCTGGCGGCGCGTCACCGAGAGCTGTTTGCGTATGTCGACGACGGACGCGGTCGGCAGGTTGGAGAAGTCCTTGGGGCAGACCAGCAGCACCCGGTGGCCCACCTCGGCGCCCTCGGTGACCGCGGCGACCCGTTCCAGCGCGAGCGCGTACACCGCCGCCTGCCGGGCCGCCGCGCCGACCTTGGCGGCGTCCGCAGAACCGTCGATCATCGGGAAGGACTTGATCTCCACGACCGTCCACCGGCCGTCGGGCCGCACCACCACCGCGTCCGGTTCCAGATACGCCGGGGAGCCCGCGACCTCCAGGGCCAGGAGCGGATGGTCCAACAGCGCCCACGCCGCCGCCTCCGTCGCCTCGCGCAGCGCCAGCGCCGTACGGGCCACGCGGCCCTCGGGACCGGCCGCCGACAGGTCAGGCACGAGGACCTCGCCCGCGCCGGGCGGTGGCGCCGCACCGCCGAGGCGCTCCGCGACCAGCCGCATCAGCTCCGTACCGCCGTCGGCCTTGACCTTGGCCTCGAAGGCGTTGCCGCGCATGAACGCGAACTGCGACTGCCCGAACGGCGCGGGTGAGCCCAGCGCCGTCGCGAGCGCCGCCTTGTCGACGCCCGCGCCGTCGAGCAGCGCACGGCGCCGGCAGCCGGGGTTGGCCGCGAGGGCGGCCAGCGCGCGGGCGTCGAGCGGATGCGGCGCGACGGTGGGGCCGCGCAGCTCAGCGAGCCGTCGCCGGAGTGTCGTCTGCGGAGGAGGTGCTGGTGCTGCTGCGGGTCCGCTGCCCAGGGAATCGCTCACCCGCCGAAGTCTCGCATCCACCGCTGACAATCGGGGCTGAGCGGGCGGAACGGGCCGGGGACGACACCTGCGACGGGGAAGGCGCCTGCGACGTGGACGACACCTGCGACGGGGAGGGTGCCTGCGACGGAAGGGGAACCGTCCCCGGCATCAGCCGGGTCCTTACGCGCTGCACGGCGCGCGTCACCGGCCGCGTCAGCAGCGCCCCCGCGCCCATCACCGCGGCGCCCGCGACCGCGTCCAGGAAGTAGTGGTTCGCCGTGCCCATCACCACCACGGTGATGACCAGCGGATAGGCGAGCCCCAGCCATCGCACCAGCGGGGTGCGCGCGTGCTTCCACAGCAGCACCCCGCACCACACCGCCCAGCCCACGTGGAGGCTCGGCATCGCCGCGTACTGGTTGGTCATCCCGCCGAGCCCGCGTGGCGCGCTGGCCTCCGTACCCCACCAGCCGTACGAGCTGTACTGCGCCATGGTGTCGACGAAGCCGTACCCCGCGTCCAGCAGCCGGGGCGGGCAGGTGGGCAGAAGCGTGAAGCCGACCAGTCCGAGGACGGTGGAGACCATCAGCCAGGTACGGGCGGCCCGGTAGCGGGCCGGGCGGCGGCGGAAGAGCCAGACGAGGACCGCCGGGGTCACGAGGTAGTGCAGCGAGGCGTAGACGAAGTCGGCGGGTATCCCGATCGCCGGGGTGCTGGTGAAGAGGCGGTTGAGGGGATGCTCGGCGTTGAGGAGCAGCGCCTTCTCTATTCGGAGGATCGCGAGGCCGTGGTCGACCGCCGTCGTCACGTCTCCGCGCGCCAGCAGCCGTCCCGCCGAGTACGCGGCGTAGACCACGACCAGCAGTGCCAGCTCGGTCCACCAGCGGGGGCGCGGGCGGTGCGTCGCTTCCGTGTCTTCACGGGCGGCACGGGTGGCGCTGGCGCTGGCGCGGTACGGCATCCGGGCGGTCTCCATCATGTTTTCATGCGGCCTTCGGCCGACGTTCAACCGTACGGTGTAGGCGGTGCGCGCCTTCGGCCGGGTGTACCCGGGAATCCGTGTTCGACAACATCACCCCCGACGGAGTGTGGGACGCCCGTACGCGTCGGGAGGTTGCCCCCTGGAAGTCGCCGTTCGTTCAGGTGCGCGATGATGGAACGGCACCAATGTGAACCTCAGGGAGCATTTCCATGGCACCGCGCATCCTGCTCGCCCGGCACGGCCAGACCGCCTGGTCGCTGTCCGGACAACACACGGGCCGGACGGACGTCCCCCTGCTCGAAGAAGGCCGCCGGGGCGCCAAGCTGCTCGGCGAGCGGCTGCACCGCGAGCCCTGGTCGGGGCTGGCGGACGCGGAGATACGCACCAGCCCGCTGGCCCGCGCGAGCGAGACCTGCGCGCTGGCGGGGTTCGGGGAGCGCGCGGAGCCCTGGGACGCGCTGATGGAGTTCGACTACGGCGCGTACGAGGGGATGACCCCGGCGCAGATCAAGGCGGACCGCCCGGAGTGGCTGATCTGGCGCGACGGGGTCCCGGACGGCGAGAGCCTGGCGCAGGTCGCCGCCCGCGCGGACGAGGTCGTCGCCTGGGCGCGCTCGGCCGACCGCGACGTCCTGGTCTTCGCGCACGGCCACATCCTGCGTGCCATAGGGGCGCGCTGGCTGGGCGAGGACATCGCGTTCGCGGCCCGTATCCGGCTCGACCCGACGTCGATATCGGTGCTGAGCTGGGCGTACGACCTGCCCGCGATCCAGGTCTGGAACGACACGGGCCACCTCGCCGCCTGACGGGTCCGGGGGCCGGGGTCCGGCGGCCGTGCTCCGGGGGCCGCCCGGCGGCCTACCGGCGTGCGTCGAGCGACGCGTGGCGCTCCAGGAACGCGCCCACCTCCGGCACCCGCCGGTGCGGCAGCAGCACCCGCGCCGTCGCGGCCAGCTTCGTCAGGATGCGCGACGACTGGACGTCGTCCAGCAGGTCGAGCACCTGGTGCCCGGCCGCCGCCGCCTCGTCCGGCGCGCCCGCGCGGGCCAGGTCCGTGGCCAGCTCCGCGCGGTAGAGGGCGAGGTTGCGGGCGAAGTGCGGCTGCTGAAGGACCGTCGCGCGGTACGCGTGGCGCGCGGCCCGCGCCCAGTCGCCCAGCGCCGCGTGGCACAGCGCCTCCTGCGCCTCCAGCTCCGGCTCGCCGAAGAACGACATCCACTCCGGATCGGAGTCCGCGGGCCCGCGCTCGAAGTAGCCGTGGGCCTGGGACAGCGCCTGCTCGCACCCGGTACGGTCCCGGAGCCAGGCCCGGCCGCCCGCCTCCCGCAGCGCGAGCAGCGACAGCAGCCGCTGCGAGGAGAGCCGCCCCGCCGCCCGCCGGCCCGCCTGTGCGGCGCGTACGGCCTCCCGGTACTGGCCCGCGTCCCTGGCCAGGAACGACGTGTTGCAGAAGGCGTGCGCCTCCAGGGCGTGATCGCCCGCGATCCGCGCCGTGGCCAGCGCCTCCGCGTAGTGCGAGCGCGCCTCGTCGAAGCGGCCGGAGTCGTGGGCGAGCCAGCCCACCGAGATCGACAGCTCGCCCGCGCCCGAGTAGAGCCGGTCGGCGGTGGCGCGCCGGGTCGTCGTACCCGCGTCGAGCAGGGTGTACGCGGCGCGCAGCGGCTGGGCGGCGCTCCGGTAGAGACCGTCGGCGCCGTGCCGGTCGTCGAGCAGCCGGATCCGCCGTACGGCCTCCTCGACGGCGTGCACCTCGGCCTCGCCGACCCGCCGGGGTGCGGGGACGGAGGCGACGGCCGTACCGCCGAGCCCGAGGGAGGCGGCCATCACCGTGGCGGGGCCGGACGTCATGAATGCGCGACGCAGCACGTCGCTCTCCTCGCTGGTGTCGCTGGGGTGGTTCGTCGGGGTCACGGATACGGGGGTCCAGGTCGGTACGGGCGTGGGGGCGGGGGAAGGGGCGGGGGAAGGAGCGGGGGGAGGGACGGACGGGGGGCGGCGCTGGGCCGTGACCCGCGCGGCTCTGCCGCGTACGTCCTCGCGCGACGAGAAGCCCAGCTCCCGCAGGGTCAGCCCGGGGAACATGTGCAGGAAGACCCGCTCGTACGCGTAGTTGGGGCAGCGGATCTCGCCGGCCTCCACCCGTCCGATATAACGTGCGTCGCACGCGACGTGTTCACCGATCTCCCGCGCGGCCCTGCGCACGGCGGCGGCGAACTCCCCCGGCGAGCGCTGTCCGCGCAGCCGGCGGAAGACGAGGTTGGGAACTGCCCGGGACGACGTCATGGCCGAGCCTCTCCTGGTGCAGCCGATGGACAGCCGGAGTGCGGCCGGGGTACCGCCGGATACGGCCGGTGTGCGGCTGTTGGTCCCGGCAGAGCACGAACGTACCGTCCGTGACGGTGCTTATACGCAGCGTTTGCCCACAAATCGGATTTCTCGCCCACGATCCGCCATGAACTGCCATCCTTTGCGGCGGCGTTTCGCCGTAGCCGTTGACACCGCGTCGCGTTGAACCTGACGGAGACGCTCAACGTGTCTGCGTTCGACGAGGAGGGCTTGCCTTGTTGGAGTGGGAGTGGGAGTGGGAGGTCGGTATGAAGGCCAGCGGTGGCTCACGCACGACTGCTCAGCACGCACATCACCAGGAGTCCAGCGCGCGCCCCTACGACGCCGGGGAGCCGTGCGACCTGGTGACCGTCCCGGCGCGCCAGGGGCTGGAGGCGGTGGACATCCTGCGCCGCGGCCCGGCCCCGGCGGGCGCCGCCCCCCGGGTGGGGCCGGTGCTGCACGACGGCTCCTGCGACACGCTCGGCTTCCTCGTGCCGCCCGGCACGGCGGCCGGCTGGGACCTGCCGGGCAGTGCCTGTACGCAGACCTTCGGCCGGGGCCTGCGGATCCCGTCGGAGCCGCCGGTCACCGGATCGGGCTGGCTGCTGCCACCCGATGCGACGGGCCCGGTCACGGATCCGGTGGTGCTGCGGGCGGCGCTGGGGGAGGCGGCGCGGCTGATCGAGGCCGCGGACCGTTGCTCCTGAACGGGCGGCCCTCCAGCGTCCACCCACAGGCGCTCCTGAACGGGTCCCGCTCCCACGTGCTGTCTCCGGGCGCTCCCCAGGCGCTTCTGAACGGGCGCTCCCGCGCGGGAGTTTCCGCCCCGGCGCGGACCCGCGTTTCCGCCCCGCCCCCGCCTCCCCGATAATGGGGGCGTGGCACGCGGCAGGCGGGACCGGGCGGACGCCGTCGTCGAGAGCGTCGACGCCGGTGTGGCCGAGCTGACCCCCGACCGCGAGCGCGCCCGCGCCTGGACACTGCTGATCGACGGCGCCCCGCAGTCCCACGTCGACCTCGACGACCCCGCGTACCTCTCCTTCGCGTACCAGCGCAGGCTCGGCCACGCCATCGACCTCGTGGCCCCCGCCCAACGGCCCCTGCACGTCGTGCACCTCGGCGGCGGCGCCTTCACCCTCGCCCGCTACACGGCCGCCACCCGGCCCCGCTCCACCCAGCAGGTCGCCGAAGTGGACGCGGCCCTCGTCCAGTTCGTACGGAAGCACCTGCCGCTGGACCCCGCCGCCCGGATCCGCGTCCGCTCCACCGACGCCCGCGCCGCGCTCGCCAAGGTGCCCGACGGCTGGGCGGACCTGGTGATCGCCGACGTGTTCGGCGGAACGCGCACCCCCGCCCACCTCACCAGCGCCGAGTTCCTGGCCGACGTACGGCGGGCCCTGAAGCCGGACGGCTGGTACGCCGCGAACATCGCGGACGGCCCGCCGCTCACCCACCTCCGGGGCCAGATCGCCACCGCCGCGGGCGAGTTCGAGCGGCTGGCGCTCGCCGCCGACCCGGCCGTGCTGCGCGGACGACGCTTCGGCAACGCGGTCCTGCTCGCCTCGGACCGGGAACTGCCCGTCGCGGAACTGACCCGCAGGGTCGCGAGCGATCCGCACCCCGGACGCGTCGAACACGGGCGCGCGCTGGCCGACTTCAGCGGCGGGGCGGCCGTCGTGACGGACACGGGCGCGAAGGCGTCGCCGCTGCCCCCGCCGGGTACGTTCGCGTCCTGAGCGCCTGAGCGCCTGAGCGCCTGAGCGCCTGAGCGCCTGAGCGCCTGAGCGCCTGAGCGCCTGAGCGCCTGAGCGCCTGGACGTTTGAAGCGGCCCCGGCGGGCACGGGAGTCTCAGCGGTCGTCGAACTCCACCGTCGGCGGATGGTCGTGCCAGGTGCAGAACACCGACACCTCCCGGCCGTCCCGCGTGAACGTCACCCGGATCCAGTACTCCTCCGTCCACGCCTGCACCTGCCACCCCGCGTTCGGCGTGGCGGAGACCAACTCGGCCGAAGAGGCGCCCAGTTCCAGAACGACCCGGCCGCCGTCGACCGCATAGCTCTCCACCCGGCCACCGGAGCCGGACCCGGAGCCGGACCCGGAGCCGGACCCGGATCCGGACCCGGTGGACGCGGACGGTTCCGGACTCGCCCCGGGGCCCGCTTCCTGGCTCGCCCCGGGCTCCGGGGCCGCGGAGGGCGACGCGGTCCGGTCGCGCTCCGCGGCCTCCGGTGCCGGGGGCGAGGGAGCCGGCGGCCGCGCCGACTGAGTGCGGGGCCGCCGCGTCGAGGAGTCCAGCGGCGCGCGCGAGGCGGCGGACACCTCCTTCGAGCCGCTCACCGGCAACAGGAGCGCGCGCGGCGGGTCGTACGCCGTCCCCGCCATGACCGTGTGGACGCCCCACCAGGTCAGCGTGGTCGCCGCGCCGGTGGCGAGCAGCCAGGCGATCGCGTGTACGAGTCCTCTGCGCATCGGGGCCATAGTGCACCACGTACGACACCGCTGTCCCGCCGGTCACCACAGTTCGGCGCCCGACCCGGTGGACCAGTCTCCCCGCGTCTTCCCGATGGCGTACGGTGCCGCCCATGCCCAGTGTGCTCGTGGTCGAGGACGACCAGTTCGTACGCTCCGCCCTCATCAGGCACTTGACCGAGGCTTCCCACACCGTACGGAGCGTCGGCACCGCCCTGGAGGCGCTGCGTGAAGTGGCCCATTTCCGGTTCGACGTGGTCATCCTCGATCTCGGACTGCCCGACCTCGACGGGTCCGAGGCGCTGAAGATGCTGCGCGGCATCACCGACGTCCCCGTGATCATCGCGACGGCCCGGGACGACGAGACCGAGATCGTCCGGCTGCTCAACGACGGCGCCGACGACTACCTCACCAAGCCGTTCTCCGTGGCGCACCTCTCGGCGAGGATCGCGGCCGTCCTGCGCCGCTCCCGCGCCGCCGGGGGCGACGCGCCGGCCCCGAACGTCCTGCGGGTGGGCGGGCTGGCCATCGATCCGCTGCGCCGCCAGGCCGAGCTGGACGGCAGGCCGCTGGACCTCACCCGCCGCGAGTTCGATCTGCTGACCTTCCTCGCCGGGCGCCCCGGGGTCGTCGTACCGCGCAAGGAACTGCTCGCCGAGGTGTGGCAGCAGTCGTACGGCGACGACCAGACCATCGACGTCCATCTCTCCTGGCTGCGGCGGAAACTGGGCGAGACGGCGGCCAGGCCCCGCTATCTGCACACCCTGCGCGGCGTCGGCGTGAAGCTGGAGCCGCCCGTGGCGTCCCCGGGGGAGCCGCGCCGGTGAGATGGGCCCTGGTCAAGGTCTCGCTGGCCGTCACCGTGATGGTCGTCGTCGCCTTCGCCGTACCGCTCGGCCTGGTCATCAAGGAGATGGCCAGGGACCGCGCCTTCACCAACGCCGAGCGGCAGGCCGCCGCCATCGGCCCCACCCTCTCCATCACCACCGACCGCGCCGAACTGGAACGCGCCGTCGCCTCCACACAGGCGGGCGCCGACGGGCGGATGGCCGTCCACGTCCCGGCGGCCGGGGAGAAGCAGGCGGCGGCCGTGGAGATCGGCACCCGCCGGGCCGGCCCGGCGGACCTGGAGACCGTACGGCGCGCCCCGCGCGCCGCCATGGCCGAGGTCGCGGGCGGCTCGGTGCTGCTCCAGCCGACCGCCCTCGGCGCGGGCCGGATCGCGATCGTCGAGATCTACGTCCCCCAGGACGAGGTCACCAACGGCGTCACCACCGCCTGGCTGGTCCTCGCGGGCGTCGGCGTCGCCCTGATCATCGGTTCGGTCGCCGTGGCGGACCGGCTCGGCGTACGGATGGTCGAACCCGCGCGGCGCCTCGCGGGCGCCGCGCACGCCCTCGGCGAGGGCAAGCTCGGGGCGCGCGTCCCCGAGGAGGGGCCGGCCGAACTCCACTCCGCCGCCGTCGCGTTCAACTCCATGGCCGACCAGGTCGTCCAGCTCCTCGCCAACGAGCGCGAACTCGCCGCCGACCTCTCGCACCGGCTCCGTACCCCGCTCACCGTGCTCCGCCTCAACGCCGCGTCGCTCGGCGAGGGCCCGGCCGCCGACCAGACCCGGTCGGCGGTCGCGCAGTTGGAACGCGAGGTCGACACGATCATCAGGACGGCCCGCGAGTCCAAGCCGCAGACGGTCGCCGCGGGACCGGCCGGCGGCTGCGACATCTCCGAAGTGGTGCGGGAACGCATGGACTTCTGGTCCGCGCTCGCCGAGGACGAGGACCGTACGGTACGGGTCGCCGGCATCGGCCGCCCGGTGCGCGCCCCGGTCGTACGGACCGAACTGGCCGCCGCCCTCGACGCGTTGCTCGGCAATGTCTTCCGGCACACCCCGGAGGGCACGGCCTTCTCCGTCGACGTGCACAACGGCGAGGACGCGGTGATCGTCCTCGTCTCGGACGCGGGCTCCGGCATCGCCGACCCCGAGGCGGCGCTCACCCGGGGCAACAGCGGGGCCCGCGAGGGCTCCACCGGTCTCGGGCTCGACATCGTGCGCCGGGTCGCGGAGTCGACGGGCGGCGACGTACGGATCGGCCGCTCGGTGCTCGGCGGTACGGAGATACGGATCTGGATCGGCCTCGACGGCTGGCGCTCCCCGGACGAGGGGCGCGGCCACCGGCTGCGCGGACGGGGGCGCGGGCGCGGCGGCAGGTGGCCGGGGCGGCCCGGCCGGGGAACGCGCACGTCCGAAGGCGCGGAGGCGTGAACCGGCGGCACGAGGCATGAACCGGCCGCCGGGGACGGGGGCGCCTCCCGCCCCGCCCCCGGCGCCTCCCGCCCCGTCCTGGCTACTCCCGCCCCAGCCCCCGCCGGCGTCTCCCGCCCCGCTCAGCCGAGCGGCGGCTCCGGCAGCTCACCGGTCGCCGCCACCTTCGCGTACCACCGCGCGCTCGACTTCGGCGTACGGCGCTGCGTCTCGTAGTCCACGTGGACCGCGCCGAACCGCTTCTCGTACCCGTACGCCCACTCGAAGTTGTCCAGCAGCGACCAGAGGAAGTAGCCGCGTACATCGGCCCCGTCCCCGATCGCGCGCCGCACCGCCGACAGGTGGCCGTGCAGATAGCGGATCCGGTCGGGGTCGTGGACCGCGCCGTCGGCGGCCGGCTTGTCCTCGTACGCCGCGCCGTTCTCCGTGATCATCAGGGGGAGCCCCGGCGCCTCGCGCGAATAGCGCATCAGCAGGTCGTACAGCCCGCTCGGATCCACCGACCAGCCCATGTCGGTCAGTTCGCCGGGCGGCTGGTGGAAGGCGATGTCGTCCGCGCCCGGCCAGGGGGAGTGGTCGCTCTCGCCGTGACCGTCGTGCCGCTCCTGACCGGCGCCGGCGGCGGCCGAGACGACGGCGGGCGCGTAGTAGTTGACGCCCAGCGAGTCCAGCGGCTGCCGGGCCACCGCCGCGTCGCCCGCGTGGACGAACGACCAGTCGGTGAGCCGCGCCGTATCGGCGAAGAGATCGTCCGGGTACGCGCCCGCGAGCATCGGCCCGGTGAAGATCCGGTTGGCGAGGGCGTCGATCCGGCGCCGGGCGTTCAGGTCCTCGGGCGCCTGCGTACGGGCCCGTACACAGGACGGGTTGAGGCTCACCGAGACCTGCGCCCGCGCCGGGAGCACCGAGCGCAGCGCCTGCGTGGCGAGACCGTGGCCGAGGTTGAGGTGGTGCGCCGCGCGCAGGGCGGCGACCGGGTCCGTACGGCCCGGGGCGTGCACCCCGGAGGCGTACCCGAGGAACGCGCTGCACCAGGGCTCGTTGAGGGTCGTCCAGCGCTCCACCCGGTCGCCCAGTGCCTCGCCGACGTACCGCGCGTACTCCGCGAAGCGGTACGCCGTCTCGCGCTCCGGCCAGCCGCCCGCCGCCTCCAGCTCCTGCGGGAGGTCCCAGTGGTAGAGGGTGAGGACGGGCTCGATGCCGTGGGCGAGCAGATCGTCGACCAGCTCGCGGTAGAAGTCCAGGCCGCGCTGGACGGCGGGACCGCGCCCGGTGGGCTGCACGCGCGGCCAGGAGACCGAGAAGCGGTACGCGTTCACGCCGAGGTCCGCCATCATCCTGACGTCCTCGGCCCGGCGGTGGAAGTGGTCGACGGCGACGTCGCCGGTGGCGCCGTTCAGCGTCTTGCCGGGTGTATGGCTGAAGACGTCCCAGATGGAGGGCGTACGGCCGTTCTCCTGGGGCGCGCCCTCGATCTGGTACGCGGCGGTGGCGGTGCCCCAGAGAAAGCCCGGCGGGAAGGTTTCGGACATGGTGCAGCTCCCATTGACCGTAGGGATGGGGGGTGTGGGTGGGGGGTGAGATGCGGTGAAACCCGGCGGGCGGGGGCGCGGGGTCAGCCCTTGACCGCGCCCTGCATGATGCCGCCGACGATGTGCTTGCCGAACAGGACGAAGGCGATCAGCAGCGGCAGCGTGCCCAGCAGCGCGCCCGCCATGATCACCGACTGGTCGGGGATGTAGCCGCGGCCGAGCCCGGTCAGCGCCACCTGCACGGTGGGGCTGCCGTTCTGGGTCAGCGCGATGATCGGCCAGAAGAAGTCGTTCCAGGCCATCACGAACGTCAGCATCCCGAGGACGGCCATCGCGGGCCGCGCGGCGGGGAACACGACGTGCCAGACCACCCGCCAACTGGCCGCGCCGTCCACCCGGGCCGCCTCGATCAGCTCGGTGGGCAGCGCCCCGATCAGGTACTGGCGCATGAAGAACACGCCGAAGGCGCTGACCAGGGTGGGCAGGATGACGGACTGGAGCCGGTCGGTCCAGGACAGCTCGGCGATCAGCATGTACAGGGGGACCACGCTGAGCTGCGGCGGCACCATCATCGTGCCGATGACCAGCAGGAGCAGCAGGTTCTTGAACCGGAAGCGGAGTTTGGCGAAGGCGAATCCGGCGAGCGTGGAGAAGAGCACCGTACCTGCGGCGATCGAACCGGCGACCACCGTCGTGTTGAGCAGGGCCGTCCCCATGTTGGCGTCGGTCCAGGCGATCTCCAGATTCTTGAACAGGTTCCCGCCGAACCAGAACGGCGGCGGCGTCTGCGCGAGCCGGGTGTTGTTACGGGACGCCGCGATCGCCGTCCACACCAGCGGGAACAGCGAGCCGACGGTGAACACGATCAGCACGGCGTACGTGATCCGGCCACCGTGGAGCTGCCGCCCCGCGCCGCGCCCGCCCGGACGCCCGGCTCCCTCGGACGGCGGTCCCGGTACCCGGGCCCCCGCCGGGGACTCCCTCTCCGAGCCCGACCCCGACCCCGACCCCGAGCCCGAGCCCGAGCCCGAGCCCGCCCCTGGCTCCGGCTCCGGCTTCGACTCTGATGACTGTGACTGTGTCGTCGTGGACATGCGTCTCCCTCACCGGCCCTACGAGCTCTTGCGCAGACGACGGCTGATCAGCCAGTTCACCGCGCCGACGACCAGCAGGATCAGGAACATCGTCCAGGCGATCGCCGAGGCCCGGCCGAGGTGCAGGTTCACCCAGCCCTGCTCGTACAGATAGAGCCCGAGCGTCTGGAACTGATGGTCGGCCCCGCCGTTCGCGCCTCCGGCGCCGTTGAACAGCAGCGGCTCGCCGAAGAGCTGGGTCGCCCCTATCGTCGAGACCACGACCGTGAACAGAATGGTCGGCCGCAACGACGGCACGGTCACATGGATGAACTGCTGCCAGCGCGAGGCCCCGTCCAGCGCCGCCGACTCGTAGAGATCGTCGGGGATCGACTGCATCGCCGCCAGATAGATCAGCGCGTTGTAGCCGGTCCAGCGCCAGATGACGATCGTGGAGACCGCGAGCTGCGAGGTCCACGCGCCGTTCTGCCAGTCGACCGGATCGATCCCGGCCATCCCCAGCGCCCAGTTGATCATCCCGTAGTCGCGGCCGAAGAGCAGCACGAAGACGAGCGTCGCGGCGGCCACCGAGGTGGCGTACGGGGTGAGCACGGCGACCCGGAAGAACATCGAGCCGCGCAGGCGGTAGTTGAGCAGATGGGCGATGCCCAGCGCGATCAGGAGCTGCGGAACGGTCGACAGGACCCCGATGGTGAGCGTGTTCTTCAGAGCGTTCCAGAAGAACTCGTCGCCCAGCAGCCGGGAGAAGTTCCGCAGCCCCACCCACTCCATGTCGCCGGGCGCGGTCAGCTCCACCCGGTGGAGCGAGGCCCAGCCGGTGTAGAGGAGCGGGAAGAGGCCGAAGGCCAGGAAGAAGACGAAGAAGGGCGCGACGAAGGCGTACGGACTCCACCGCACGTCGCGGCGGTACCAGCGGCTGCGCCGCTCCCTGCGCCGCTCGTCCTGCGCGTGCCTCTCACCGTCCCTCTCGCCGTCCCCCTCGCCGGGACGGGTCCGCGCGCGCCGGCCGCCGGGAGCGGTGGTACCGGGGGCCGGGGCCGCGCCCTCCTCCTCGGAGGGCGCGGCGGCGGGTGCGTCACTGGCCATCGGTCACTGGTCCAGTGCGTTGTCGATCGCCTTCACGGCCGCGTTCCAGCCGTCCTTCGGCGAGGTTCCCTTCTGGTCGACCTGGAGCATGCCGACATCGGCCAGGTTCTGCGCGATGATCCCGTCCTTCGGGCCGAGGACCTGCACCGGCACGCCCTTGGCCGCCTGGACGAAGACCTCCCCGATCGGCGCGTTGCCGAAGTAGGCGTGCTTCGCGCCGGAGACCGCGGGCAGCGCGTACGCGGCCTGCGAGCTGGGGAAGCTGCCGCGCTTCTCGAAGAGCGTGGCCTGCTGTTCGGGCGCGGTCAGCCAGGCGGCGAGCCGGGTGGCGGCCTCCTTGTTCTTGCCCGCCTCGGGCACGGTGAGGAACGAACCGCCCCAGTTGCCGGGCTTGGGCGCGGCGGCCACGTCCCACTTGTCCTTGCCCGCGTCCCCGGCCTTGTCCTGGATGTAGCCGAGCATCCAGGGCGGGCAGGAGACCGTGGCGAAGGCGTTGTTGGAGAAGCCCTGGTCCCAGGAGGGCGTGAACTGCTGGAGTTTGGCGGTCAGTCCGTTCCCGGCGAACGCGGCGGCCTCGTCCCAGGCGGCCTTCACCGCCGGGTTGGTCTTGTAGACGACCTTGCCGTCCGCGTCGTAGAAGCGCTCGGCGGAGCTGCCCATGACGGCGGCCATCACCCCGCTCGCCGAGTCCACGAAGGCCGTCCCCTTGGGGGCCTTGGCCTTGAACTTCTTCCCGGCGTCCAGGTACTTCTGCCAGTCGCCCGCCCATAGCTTGCCGACCTCGGCGCGGTCCGTGGGCAGCCCCGCCCGCGCGAAGAGGTCCTTGCGGTAGCAGATGGCCTCGGGGCCGATGTCCGTACCGAGCCCTATGGTCCGGCCCGCCTTGTTGGTGGCCTGCTCCCACTTCCACGGCACGAAGCTGTCCTTCTGGACGCCGGGCGCCTTGCCCAGGTCGACCAGTTTGTCGCTCTGGGTGGCGGTGACCTCGGCGATGTTGGCGACCTCGACGGCCTGGATGTCCGCGAGTCCGCTGCCGGAGCCCAGGTGTGTGAGGAGCTGCGGGTAGTAGTTCTCGTTGCGCTCGATGGAGGTCTGCTTGATCAGGACATCGGGGTGGAGCTTCATGTACTGGTCGTAGAGCCCGGCCTCCTTGAGGCCGAAGGCACCGAAGACACCCACGGTGATCGTGGTCTTCCCCTTGCCTCCGCCGTCGCCTCCGCTCGCGGCGCCGCCGGAGGGTTCGTCGTCGGCGGCGCAGCCGGCCAGGGTGCCCGCGGCCAGGGCCGCGGCGGCGGCGAGGGCCGCGAGCCGACGGGACGAACGAGTACGTGTACGCATGACGTCCTCCTAGTGCCACCGACGTTGCCGGCCTCCGGCCAACCGCGTGCGCGCTGGTGCTGTGTGCCGCTGTCCGCGGTGCGAGGGGGGATCCGGCGCGGTCGGGCCACGTGCGGGGCATGTATGGGTCAGGTACGGTGGGAGCGCTCCC
The DNA here is from genome assembly GCF_042756365.1 of Streptomyces sp. NPDC059092. Classification (NCBI taxonomy): domain Bacteria; kingdom Bacillati; phylum Actinomycetota; class Actinomycetes; order Kitasatosporales; family Streptomycetaceae; genus Streptomyces; species Streptomyces sp. NPDC059092. Next base: position 171,328 of record NZ_JBHZEJ010000001.1, on the reverse strand, counting down.
ACATGTGATGTGTTGAAGGGTCTCGGGTCCCCGTAGGGGTGTCAAGGGACCGGGCTGGACTCGGGACGGATTCCTCGGACGGACGGTCTCGACGGCCCGACCGGGCGTACGGGACGACCCGTCCGGGGCGGGCGCGGGCGCGAGCGGGCAGGTCCGGGCGCGGGCGGGCGCGGGCGGGCAGCTTCGGACGGGCAGGTCCGGGCGCGGGCCGGCAGGTTCGGGCGAGGGTGGGCGGGTGCGGGTTTCGTCGAATCCAGGGGAGGCACGGATGACGTCTCGGATGTACCGGCCGCGGGGCGGCAAGCTGCCCACGCTCGAAGAGGTGGCGGCGCGCGCCGGGGTCGGCCGGGGCACGGTCTCCCGGGTGATCAACGGATCCCCCAAGGTGAGCGCCCGGACCAGGGCCGCCGTCGAGCGCGCCATCGGTGAGCTGGGGTACGTGCCCAACCGGGCGGCCCGTGCGCTCGCCGCCAACCGCGCCGACGCGATCGCCCTGGTCGTACCGGAGCCGGAGGCGCGGTTCTTCGCCGAGCCGTACTTCTCGGACATCGTCAGCGGGGTCGGCGAGGCCCTGTCCGAGACCGGGATGCAGCTCCTGCTCACCTTCGCGGGCGGCGCCAGGGAGCGACGCCGCCTCGCCCAGTACCTGGCCGCGCACCGCGCCGACGGCGTCCTGCTGGTCTCCGTGCGCGCGGACGACCCGCTGCCCGAGCTGCTGGCCAGGATCCCCATCCCGACCGTCATCAGCGGCCGCAGGTCCGAGGCCGAGCCGCTGCCCTCGGTCGACTCCGACAACGTGGAGGGCGCCCGTACGGCCGTGACGCACCTGCTCTCCCGGGGCCGCCGCACCATCGCGACGATCACCGGCCGGCTGGCGGTGTACGGCGCGGCCTGCCGCCTGGACGGCTACCGCCGGGCCCTCGCGGAGGCGGGCCACGCGCCCGACGAGGGTCTGGTCGCCGTGGCCGACTTCACCGAGGAGGGCGGCCGCCGGGCGATGACCGAACTGCTCGCCCGCCGCCCGGACCTGGACGCGGTCTTCGCGGCCTCGGACGTCATGGCGGCGGGCGCCCGCCAGGTCCTGCGCGCGGCGGGCCGCAGGACACCGGACGACGTGGCCCTGGTCGGCTTCGACGACTCGGCGACAGCGCGCCTGATGGACCCGCCGCTGACCAGCGTCCGCCAGCCGATCGAGGAGATGGGACGGGCGATGGCGCGCCTGGTCCTCGCGGAGATCGCGGCCCGCGGCAACGGCGCGGGAACGCGCCGGGCGGGGCCGGGGCCCCGGCAGATCATCCTCCCGACGGAACTGGTCGTACGCGACTCGTCCTGACGCCCCGGCGCCGGCGCGGCCCGTAGGGGTGTGACCGGGACACGCGCCGAACGGGCAACTCGCTCGTCAGGTCCGGCTTGCCGGTTCGGCAAACACATTTGCCGCTCCGGGATACGTGCGCGCAGGCTGCGTCCGGAAAGCGTTGGCTCACCACGCGAAGCCGGAGGCAGCAGATGGAAAATCGCCATGTCGTGATCATTCCGATCGAGATCGACGAGGAGAAGGAAAGCGCGTATCTCGACGCCTGGCAGGACGCCGCGGAAGTGATGGCCGCTCAGCCCGGTTTCATTCGGACGTACATGTTCCGCGCGATCGTTCCGGGGAGTGCGTTCTCTCTCGTCAATGTGGCGGAATGGGAGTCCACCTCTCACTGGGAAGAGGCGATGAACGTCTGCCCGATGATGGGGCAGCGGCTGGCCGTCGCCCATGCCTCGAACTACGAGGCGATCCGGACGGTCCTGCCCACCACGGAGCAGCCCCTGGGCGGCGGCGGCCGCACGCCCGCGGACCTGTCTCCCGCCGAGGCGCACCGCCGCGTCGTGGACGGGAACCTCACGCTCGTCGATGTCCGTGAAGACGACGAATGGGCGCTGCGACACCCGGCCGGCGCCGTCCACGCCGCGCTCAGCACGTTGCCGGCCTCGCTGCCGGACCTGCCCGAAGGGCCACTGGCCTTCGTCTGCCGTACGGGCACGCGCAGCGTGCGGGGCGGCGCGCAGGCGATCCGCGCGGGCCGGTCCCCCGTCCACAGCGTGGCAGGCGGCCTTGAGGCATGGGAAGCGGCGGGGCTGCCGGTCACCCGCCCCGACCGCGAGGACGCGGCGGACAACGGCGGCCGTACCGAGACCGCGGTACGCGAGGACTGACGACAGCGGAACCGGCGAACCACCGTCGCCCACGCCGTCCGCCTCGCGCCCTTCGGGACATTTCCCACCGCCCTTTCAGACGCTGACCGTTCGTGAAACGGGTCATGACATGAGGGCCGCGGATATCACGCGCGGCTCTGGGCGGCGCGAGTGTTCCGGAGCTGTGGCGGCGGTCTCCCGGGACGGGAATTCCCCGGGTACACCATTTCCTGAAAGGAGCCACACCGTGTTTTTCGTCGACACCCTGGAGTTCGAGGGTCTGGGTAATCGCAGTTACCTGGCCGGCGGTCCGAGAGCGGCGATCGTGGTCGATCCGCCGCGGGACGTCGATCAGATGATCGCCGCCGCCGCCCGGCGTGGGGTGCGCATCGCCTGCGTGGCGGAGACGCACGTGCACAACGACTACGTCACCGGAGGGCTGGAGCTGGCCCGTCTCACCGGCGCCCGCTATCTGGTCCCGGCCGACGCCGACGTCGCCTTCCCCCGCACCCCCGTCATGGACGGCGACCTGTCCGAGGTGGACGAGCACCTGGTGCTGCGGGCGATCGCCACCCCGGGGCACACCCCGCACCACACCTCGTACGCGCTGGAGGAGGACGGCCGCGCGGTGGCGGTCTTCACCGGCGGCTCGCTCCTGATCGGCACCGTGGGGCGTCCGGACCTGGTGGACCCGCGGCTGACCGAGCGCCTGGCCCGCGCGCAGCACTCCTCCGCCCACCGGCTGGCGGCAACGCTCGACGACGAGGTGCCCGTGCTGCCCACGCACGGCTTCGGCAGTTTCTGCTCCTCCTCCCAGGCCGAGGGCGATGCGACCACGATCGGCAGGGAACGCGTCAGCAACGACGCTCTCACCCTGGACGTGGACACCTTCGTGCAGCGGGTCCTGGCCGGGCTGGACGACGTACCCGCCTATTACGCGCACATGGGGCCGGCCAACGCCGCCGGGCCCGCGCCCGTCGACCTGACCCCGCCCGAGCCCGCCGACGCCGCACGGATCGCCCAACGGCTGGCGGCGGGCGAGTGGGTGGTGGACCTGCGCAGCCGGGTCGCCTTCGCCGACGGCCATGTGGCCGGATCGTTCAACTTCGAGGGCACCGGCAAGGTGGCCACCTATCTGGCCTGGCTGATCCCGTGGGGCAAGCCGGTCACCCTGCTCGCCGACACCCCGGCGGGGGTCGCCGACGCGCAGCGGGAGCTGACCCGGGTCGGCATCGACCGCCCGGCCGCCGCCGCCACCGGAGATCCGGCCACCTGGGTCCGTGAGGGGGAACAGCTCGCCTCCTTCCCCCGCGCCCGCTTCGCCGGCCTCGCCGATGCCCACGAGCGCGGCGAGGACGTGGTGGTGCTGGATGTGCGCCGGGATTCCGAGCGCGGAGACGGCTTCATCGCGGGTTCGGTGCACATTCCGCTCCACGAGCTGCACGGCCGGGCCGGCGAGGTGCCGGACGGCACGGTGTGGGTGCACTGCGCGGGCGGGATGCGCGCGGCGATCGCCGCTTCCCTCCTGGACGCGACCGGGCGGAAGGTCGTCGCCGTCGACGACGGCTTCGAGGCCGCCGCCGAAGCGGGCCTGAGCGTCACCCGGCCCTGAACCCCCTCCGCCACCCGCACAGAAGGCACGTGATGTTCCTCTCCCGCCACGGCTCCGGCCGTTCCGGCCGCCCTGGCCGTCCCGGCCATTCCGGCCGTCCTGGCCGCCTCGGCCCCGAACGGACCCGCCCCCGCGTCACCGTGCCGCCGGCCGTGCGCCAGGCCCCCGGGCGGCGGGCCGGACACGCGCCCGGTGCCGTGCGCCTGCCGCTGCCGCCGGCCTACCCGGACCCGAGCCGTGGGCGCATAGCGTGAGCGCCCTGATCCTGGCCCTGACCGCGGGAGCCGTCGTCGGCCTGGCGCTCGGCGCCCTCGGTGGCGGCGGCAGCGTCCTCGCGGTGCCCGCGCTGATCTACCTGCTCGGCTTCACCCCCGCCGCGGCCACCACCGCCGGCCTGATCATCGTCACCGCCACATCCCTGACCGCCCTGTACGCGCGCGCCAGGGCCGGGCAGGTGCGGTGGAAGGCCGGAGCCGCGTTCGCGGCGGCCGGGATCCTCCCGGCCGCGGCCGCCGGTGCCGCCGCCGCCCGCATCCCCCAAGCCGTCCTCACCGTCTCCTTCGCCGCTGTGGCGATCCTCGCCGCCGTCGGAATGCTCCGGCCCGCTGACGCCGCCCGGCCCAGCGGCGGCGACGTACGGCCGGTCAAGGCGGCCGGGGCCGGGGCCGGCCTGGGCGCGCTGACCGGACTGCTCGGTGTGGGCGGCGGCTTTCTCGCCGTCCCCGCCCTGGTCACCGTCCTGGCCTTCGAGATGGAGGCCGCGATCGGCACCAGCCTGCTGGTCATCACGGCCAACTCGCTGGCTTCCCTGACCACTCGCTCCGGCGCCGCCTCGCTCGACTGGGCGGTGGTCGGCCCGTTCATCGGAGCCGCGATCCTGGGCGCCCGGGACGGCAGGCGCATGGCCGCGAAGGTCTCCGGGCCCCGTCTGCGGCGCGTTTTCGCGGTGGTCCTGCTGGCCGTGGCCGCCTTCATGCTGGCCGACGCCGTGGCATGACGTGGCAGGGCATGACGTGATGGCAGCTCAGGCCGGCGACAACTCCCCGGGCCCCGGCCCGGAAACGAAGATCGCCCCCGGTGCCTGGCATACAGGCTCCGGGGGCGATCTCTCAAGGGTGAGTAACGGGACTTGAACCCGCGACATCCTGGACCACAACCAGGTGCTCTACCATCTGAGCTATACCCACCACGACCGGTCTTTTCCTTCACTGACCGGCCGAGAAAAAGTGTACAGGGTCCGCGAGGGTGCTCGCACCCGCGTTGTTCCGGGCGTGGAACGGGGTCCTACTCCGCACGCAGGACGTGCTTCGCGGCGATCTGCTTGGCCCGGTCGGAGTCCGGCCCCGGCTGGGGTACGAAGACCGCCTCCCGGTAGTAGCGCAGCTCCGCGATGGATTCGCGGATGTCCGCCAGCGCGCGGTGGTTGCCGCTCTTCTCGGGGCTGTTGAAATAGGCCCGCGGGTACCAGCGGCGGGCCAGTTCCTTGACCGAGGAGACATCGACGATGCGGTAGTGGAGGTAGCCCTCCAGCGTCGCCATGTCGCGGAGCAGGAAACCGCGGTCGGTGCCGACCGTGTTTCCGCACAGCGGCGCCTTCCGGGGCTCCTTCACGTGCTCGCGTACGTACGCCAGGACCTGCTCCTCGGCGGCGGCGAGCGTGGTGCCGCCCGCCAGCTCGTCGAGGAGCCCCGAGGTGGTGTGCATCTGCCGCACCACCTCGGGCATGGTCTCCAGCGCAGCGTCCGGCGGGCGGATCACGATGTCCACCCCTTCGCCGAGCACGTTCAGCTCCGAGTCGGTGACCAGCGCGGCCACCTCGATGAGTGCGTCCTCCGTCAGCGAGAGCCCGGTCATCTCGCAGTCGATCCACACCATTCGATCGTTCATACGCCTTACCCTACGGGGCGCTCCGCTGGCCGGGCAGACTCGGACGGGCCGGGCCTGTCGCGTACATGTCGGGACCGGCCTTTCCGTGGTCCGGCAGCGCCGCCGACGCCGCCGGATGCCCCGGTGCGCTGGAGGCCGCCGCCGCCCGCCTGGAGTGCGCGGACGCCTGGGCGGGCACCATCGACTCCATGACCCCCGGTGGCATGGGATCGGCCTGCGGGCGCCTGGCCCGGTAGGCGGACCGGTATGCCGCGGGGGAGGAGCCGAGCTGCCGCCGGAAGTGCCCGCGCAGCGCCACAGGGGAGCGGAAGCCGCAGCGGCCGGCGACCTCGTCGACCGAGTAGTCGGAGGTCTCCAGGAGCCGCTGTGCCTGAAGCACCCGCTGGGTGATCAGCCACTGGAGCGGCGCGCTTCCGGTGAGCGAACGGAACCGCCGGTCGAAGGTGCGGCGGCTCATGTACGCGCGGGCGGCGAGGGTCTCCACGTCGAACTGCTCGTGGAGATGTTCCAGCGCCCAGGCCACGACCTCGGCGAGCGGGTCGGAGCCGATTTCCTCTGGTAAAGACCTGTCCAGATAGCGCTCCTGCCCACCACTGCGGCGCGGCGGTACGACCAGCCGGCGGGCCAGGGCCCCCGCTGCCTCCGCGCCGTGGTCCGTCCTGACGATATGCAGGCACAGATCGATTCCGGCCGCCGTTCCGGCGGAGGTGAGTACGTCTCCGTCGTCGACGAACAGCTCCCGCGGGTCCACATGGACGGACGGATAGCGTTTGGCGAGCGTCGGGGCGTACATCCAGTGCGTGGTGGCCGGGCGGCCGTCCAGCAGTCCGGCCGCAGCGAGTACGAACGCGCCGGTGCACAGTCCGACGATTCTGGCGCCCTCCTCATGGGCACGGCGCAGTGCGTCCAGTGCCTCGGGTGGTGGCGGTGATGTGATCGACCGCCATGCCGGCACGACCACGGTGCCTGCCCTGCTGATCGCCTCCAGGCCGTACGGCGCGGTCAGTTCGAGCCCGCCGGTGGTGCGCAGCGGGCCGTCCTCCCCACCGCAGACGAGCAGGCGGTAACGGGGAACTCCGGCGTCCTGGCGGTCGATTCCGAACACCGAGAGCGGAATGGAGCTCTCGAAGATGGGGCCGCCGCTGAAGAGCAGCACGGCGACGACTTCCCGGCGTCGACGCCCGGAAAGCTTCCGTACTGACTCCGGTACGGCGGTGGAGTCCTGGCTCATGGCGCTAAGCCCCCCTCGGTGTTCTCGTCTCCCCGTTCTTGTCGGGCCTTTCGCTCCTGCACGATTCCCCTCGGTTTTGCACGGGTCCCCAGCCGTCGATCCTCATGATCGAATCTACTGTGTTCCGTGGTGCCGGCGTGACAAGTTCTCCAACCGGCGCTATGTCGACAAGGCAACTTGGCGCGAAGCATTCGATCACGAAGCGTTCCACTCGCGAGCCGAGAGTGGAAGTGGGCCTCGCGTGCATGGCCCATCCCCGTAGGGTGCGGAGGGCCGTAGCGGTCCTTTCTTCCCTGGTGGCAAGGGGGTTGGCAGGCCATTTCATCAAAGGTTGGGCCCAAGTGCGAAGTTGGCTGAAAAGTGATGGGTGCGTCTGTGCGATGCGCTCAATCTCCCGGCGCACCACCCTCGTACGCGCGTGAGACCTCCCGCGCCCCCTGTCCATCTGGTTGAACCCTCCACGACTGATGGCTTCCGGACGGTCCGTACGTTCCGTACATCCTTACGTACGACGCCACCGTGTCCGACGGGGGCCTGCTCCGGTTGGCGCGAATCCGTGCGGCCCCCGTGGCGGGCCCTGGCGGGCCTGCCGGAGGCCCGTGGGACCGCTCCCAGTATTCCGTGCCGACCCGGCCTCCCGGACCCCGGGAGGGGCCTGGGGGCGGGCCTGGGGCCCCTTCGTGGCGGCCGCGCGCACCGTGGCGCGTGGCGCCCGTGAGGGGCGGGTGCCGGGTGGTGCGGGCGCGGGGGTTCCCCGGGGGCGGCGGCGTGGCCGACGGCCGACGGGGAGCGGAACCGTCCGGTCACCCGTGGGGGTGATCCTGGATCTCCTCAGGGCTGCCGGGGCATCGCGTGGGAAGCCTGTAGGGGCCATCCGGCATTGCGATCCGGGACCGCCTCGTGCATGCTCCCTGGAACGCCGCGTGTGACGCGGCGGGCTCTGGGCATGAGAGGAGTGTCGCCGTACCCTTTGGGGTATGGGGTTGGGAAGATGATTCCCGGACACAGCTCCGTCCGCCCCGCCACTCGTTGCTCCTTCTCAAGAGGACTTCTTTCGCCGAGACATCCATGGCCGGTCACGAAATCCCAGAACCCGCAGACCGCGAGCAGGTAGCCGACCCCCTGTCGGACCTGCAAGCGGCGGAACAGACACGCGCCTCCTGCGATCCGGCCTTCCGGCACGGAGTGGTCGTCGGCTTCGACGGCTCGATGTCCAGTGAGCGCGCGCTCGCGTACGCCATCGGCATGGCCCGGCGCCTCGGCTCCGGCCTGATCATCGTCCATGTCGCCAACCGGCTCCCGACCACGGTCTGGGCGGGGTGCGAACCCCCCGTCTTCGTGGACGTGCCCGACCACCGCACCGAGGTGCTCGGGCTGGAACTGGCCTGCGCGGACTACCTCGCCGAGGTGCCGTGGATCCTGGTCGAGCGCGGCGGCGACATCTGCCACGAACTGGAAGAGGTCGGTCAGGAGTACTCCGCCGACGCGATCGTCGTCGGCTCCACCCACGGCATCGTCGGGCGGATCTTCGGCTCCGTCGCCGGGCGGCTCGCCCGCCGCGCACAGCGCCCCGTCGTCGTCATCCCGTAACGGCCCCTCGGCGGACGGCCCCCTCGGCGGACGGCCCCCTCGGCGGACGGCCCCTTCGGGAGACGTCCCCCTCAGGAGACGTCCCGTCAGGAGGCCGATTCCCGGAGGGCGGCCGGTCGGCTCCGAGACGCCGTCAACTCTCTTGGCCGCAGCGTGAATTTACTCACGCGTAGAGGTGCGTCGCGCGCTCGTGCAGGGTACATAACGGTCGCTGGGACTCAGCGCGCCCGCACGCCGTGAAGGGAGCCCGCCGTGGACAACGACATCTCTGCGGGAAGCACCAATTCCGCTTCCATTCTCGGCCAACTTGCTCCCGGCCCCGTCCCGCTCGCCTGCGGCATCGGCCTGAGCGGCGTCGTGGACCGCGTCACAGCCACCCGCTAGGACACAGGCCACAGGCCCCAAGGCCGCGGGCCGGCGCCCGGGCAAGCGCCGGCCCCTTCGGAGAGCGCCCTCAGCGTGATGGGTGGCACGCGCTGGGGGCGCTCTCACCGCGACCGGGCCGGCCGGGCCGAGTGAGTTGGCCGGGCCGACCGGGTTGGCTGGGTTGGCCGCGGCGCCCGCCCGCTCGACCGTGACCGGCTGCTACTCGACCGTGACCGACTTCGCGAGGTTACGCGGCTTGTCGATGTCCCGGCCCAGCGCCAGCGCCGTGTGGTACGCCAGCAACTGCAGCGGGATCCCCATCAGGATCGGGTCCAGCTCCGTCTCGTTCTTCGGCACCACGATGGTGTGGTCGGCCTTCTCCTGCTCCTGGTGCGCCACCGCCAGGATCGGACCGCTGCGCGCCTTGATCTCCTCCAGCGCCGCCCGGTTCTTCTCCAGCAGCTCGTCGTCCGGCACGATCGCGACCGTCGGCAGCGCCGGCTCGATCAGCGCGAGCGGACCGTGCTTCAGCTCGGACGCCGGGTACGCCTCGGCGTGGATGTACGAGATCTCCTTCAGCTTCAGCGACGCCTCCAGCGCCACCGGGTAGCCCCGTACCCGCCCGATGAACATCATCGAACTCGCCTGCGCGTAGTCGGCGGCCAGCTTCTCGATCTCGTTCTCCGTCGCCAGGATCTCCGAGATCTGCTCGGGCAGCCTGCGCAGCCCCGCGATGATCCGCTTGCCGTCCGCCACGGACAGGTCGCGGATCCGGCCCAGGTGCAGCGCCAGCAGCGCGAACGAGACCACGGTGTTGGTGAAGCACTTGGTGGAGACCACGCAGACCTCGGGGCCGGCGTGCACGTACACCCCGCCGTCCGTCTCCCGGGCGATCGCGGAACCCACGACATTGACCACGCCCAGCACCCGGGCGCCCTTGCGCTTCAGCTCCTGCACCGCCGCCAGCACGTCGTACGTCTCACCGGACTGCGAGACCGCCACGTACAGCGTGTCGGGGTCCACGACCGGGTTGCGGTAGCGGAACTCGGAGGCCGGCTCGGCGTCGGCGGGGATCCGGGCCAGCTCCTCGATGAGCTGCGCCCCGATCAGACCCGCGTGGTACGAGGTGCCGCAGCCGAGGATCTTGATCCGGCGCACCCCGCGCGCCTCGCGGGCGTCCAGGTTCAGCCCGCCGAGGTGCACGGTGGAGAAGCGGTCGTCGATCCGGCCGCGCAGCACGCGGTCCACGGCGTCGGCCTGCTCCGAGATCTCCTTGTGCATGTACGTGTCGTGGCCGCCCATGTCGTACGACTCGGCCTCCCACTCCACCGTGGTCGGCGTGGCCGAGGTGGACGACCCCTCCGTGGTGTACGTACGGAAGTCGTCGGCCTTGAGGGTGGCCATCTCGCCGTCGTCCAGCGTCACGACCTGGCGGGTGTGCGAGACCAGCGCCGCCACGTCGGAGGCGACGAACATCTCCTTCTCGCCGATGCCCAGCACCACGGGGGAGCCGTTGCGGGCGACGACGATACGGTCCGGGAAGTCGGCGTGCATGACGGCGATGCCGTACGTGCCCTCGACGAGCTGGAGCGCCTGGCGCACCTTCTCCTCCAGGGTGTCGGCCTGGGAGCGGGAGATGAGGTGGGTGACCACCTCGGTGTCGGTCTCGGAGAGGAAGACGACCCCGTCCGCCGCCAGCTTCACGCGCAGCTCGGAGGCGTTGTCGATGATGCCGTTGTGGACGAGGGCCACCTTGCCCTCGGCGTCCATGTGCGGATGCGCGTTCTCGTCGCTCGGGGCGCCGTGCGTGGCCCACCGGGTGTGCGCGATACCGCTGGTGCCGGCGAAGCGCTTGGGGACGCGGGCCTCCAGCTCGCGGACGCGGCCCTTGGCCTTGACCATCTTCAGCGTGGCGGCCTTGCCCGCGGCCGGCTTGCCGGTGATGACGATGCCCGCGGAGTCGTACCCGCGGTACTCCAGTCGCTGCAGGCCCTCCAGCAGCAGTGGTGCCACATCACGCTTGCCGATGTATCCGACGATTCCGCACATACGGTCTCTGCCCCTCCTGAAGTTCTCACGGTGTGTGCCCGGACGCGGCGGCGGTCCGTGAGGGCCGCGGCCGCGTCAGCCGTAGACGATGCGGCGCAGTTGCCGGAGCGACAGCTCCGGGGGCGCCACCGCGCGGTGCGGCAGTTCGGCCGCGATCCGCTCGAAGATCTCCGCGTTGGCGGCCCCGCCGGACTGCAGTTCCCGGTGGCGGCGGCGTACGAACTCCTCGGCCGTCTCGTCGAAGTACGCCAGCACGTCGAGCACCACACGGGCGGCCTCACCGCGCTGGAGCGCGGTGGAGCGCACGAGATGGTCGATGAGGTCGTCGTACGACGGTCGGCGTTCGAGCACTCGTCGATATTGCGGGCGCGAGGGGGTGTTTGCAACATTCCTGCCCGGAATCGGGCAGGATCCGCTGAAAGTGAGAGCTGAATGAGGGAAGGGCGGAGGGGGAAACCGGGGGAGACGGGGCGCTCCGGCCGTCCGGTCAGAGGCGTCCGAGGACGGCCTTCTTGGCGGTGGCGAACTCCTCGGCGGTGAGTATCCCCGACTGATGCAGCTCGCCCAGCTCCCGCAGCCGCCGCAGCAGGGCGTCATGATCGTCGCCGCCCCCGGCCGCCTCGGTGGCGGTGACGGGGACCTCCACCGGCCTGGCGCCCGGAAGATCACCGTCCGGGGACGGAGCCGCCAGCGGGTGCGGCAGCCGGGCCACCACCGCAGCGCCCACCAGCGCCATCAGCGGGTCCTTCCGGAACCCGTACAGATCCACCGCGTGCGGGTCGTACTTGGCCGGGGTCGAGGCCGGCATCCGCGTCACCAGGAAGCGCAGACAGCCGTTCTCCAGTCCCCGGCTCGGCTGCCACTCCACCGCCGCCACGTCGTCCAGGGTGAGCGTCCGGGGGCCGCCGGAGGACTTTGAATCCTCGGTCTTCCAGTTCCACTCCAGCCGGATCCGCTCCCCGTCGAAGGAGACGGTCGCGTCGCCCGCGCCCACCGTGATCGGCAGGGCGGGGCCCGGCAGCAGGTAGCGGCCGACGGGCCCGGGGTCCACCTGGTCGAGCAGGAGCGCGTTGCGTACCTCGTCCACCAGGTACTCGGCCACGCCGAAACGGTCCTTCTCGACCGTCAGCCGGTACGGCTCGGAGTCGTCGTCCAGCCGCCCGCCGGCGATCCGCAGCAGCGGATCGGCGCCGTCCCGCAGGCGCAGCCGCAGCCGCCCGGACTTGCGCCCCTCCTCGAAGGAGATCCCCGCCAGTGCCTCCAGCGGCACGGCCGTCTCGCCGAGCGTCCTGCGGAGCAGGCTCACCCCCTTGTCCTTGCCGGGCACGATGCGGACCGTGTTCCCGTCGAAGGTCCAGGTGCCGTCCTTCTGGATGATTTCCGCCATGCCGGGATTCTTCCATCAGGCGTGGCGGAAGGGCGAGACGGAAACGGGCGCCGGAGATTCTGCCAAATCTCCGGCGCCCTGGTCATGTCGGTCCCTCTGTCCCGTCCGGCTAATTCGCGAACCGGGCCAGCGGGTTGGGCAGCGTACCGACGAGCTGGAGGGCGCCCGCCGGGTCCGCGATGTCGACCATCTGCTCGTTGTTGCGGAGCTGGAGCCGGTTGAGGCAGGACAGCGCGAACTCCGCGTCGAACAGGTCGTACTGGCGGAATTTGTCCGCGAGGTGCGGCAGCGACTCCTGGTACCCCCGGACGCACTCCGCGACCGTACGCCAGAACGTGTCCTCGTCCGGCAGTGTGCCGTCCGAGACGAGGTCCGCGCTCAGGAAGCGGAAGAAGCAGTCGAAGACATCGGTGAAGAGGGACAGGACCTTCATGTCCTCGGGGACGTCTGCGCGGATCCGCTCGACCGCCGGCGGCAGCACCGCGTCCGGGTCCATCACCGCGATCTCCTCGGCGATGTCCTTGAAGATCGCGCGCTGGACGACACCGTCCTCGATGACCAGGATGACGTTCTCGCCGTGCGGCATGAACACCAGGTCGTACGCGTAGAAGGAGTGCAGCACCGGCACCAGGTACGCGTCCAGGTAGCGGCGCAGCCAGTCGGCCGGCGCCAGCCCCGACGCGGCGATCAGCGCGCCCGCGAAGGACGAGCCCTCCCGGTCGGTGTGGAGGAGCGACGCCATCGTGGCGAGCCGCTCCCCGCCCCGCAGCGACGGCACGGGGCTCTCGCGCCAGAGCGCCGCCAGCATCTTCAGGTACGGGGAGCCCTTGGCGGTGGCGGCCTCGTACTGCCGGTGGTGGTAGCCGATCGCCGCGCGCTCGCGGATGATCGAGAAGCGGGCCGCGCGCAGGGTGCCGTCGCTCTCGATCAGACCGGCGAGCCAGTCGTTGATCGCGGGCGTGGCCTCCATGTACGCGGCGGAGAGGCCGCGCATGAAGCCCATGTTGAGGACGGACAGCGCCGTTTTGACGTAGTGCTTGGCCGGGTCGCTCGTGTTGAAGAAGGTACGGATCGACTGCTGGGCCAGGTAGTCGTCCTCGCCCTCACCGAGGCAGACGAGATGGCGCTGTGCCAGCTCGGCGGCGAAGGTGACGGAGAGTTTGTTCCACCACTGCCAGGGGTGCACGGGGATCAGGAAGTAGCCGTCCGGGTCGAGCCCCTGGGCACGCAGGATCCCGTCGAACCGCTCCAGGGTCCCGGCGGACAGCTCCTCGCGGATCAGGGAGGAGTAGTCGAGCCCGGCGCCCGCCGTGAAGGTGGCCCGGTCGCGGCGCGCGGCGAGCCAGACGAGCCGGATCGGGCTCGCGGCCTCGGGGGCGTACGCGCGGTACTCGTCCACGCCGAAGCCGAGCCGGCCGTTGTTGGCGACGAAGCAGGGATGCCCCTCGGTCATCCCCGTCTCGATCTCCTGGAATCCGGCGGTGGTCAGCTCCGCCGAGGTCACCGGCTTCTTGGTCAGTTTGTACGCCGTGCCCGCGAGGGTGGAGGAGATCTCCTCCAGGTAGACCGGGAGGATCGCGGCGGAGAGCCCCAGCGTCTCGCGCAGCTCGATGAAGAAGTCGAGCGCGTCGAGCGGCAGTTCGGCGCCGTCACGGTGGCGCCGTACGGAGTCGGCGGGTATCTGCCAGTGGTCGAGGGCGAACCGGCGCGCGGTGAAGTGGTACTCGGTCGCGTCGTCGTCGCTCCGTACCCGGTAGCGGTCCCCGCCGAGGGATTCGGGCGTCAGGATGCGCTCGTGGGAGAACTCCGCGAGGGCTTTGCGGAGGAGCAGCCGGCCGGCCTGCTCCCAGAGGGCCGGGGTGAGGTGGGCGACGCTGGCCGTGGTTTTCGCCGGGGCGCCGGCGTGGGCGGGTGCATTCACGGGTGCATTCAAGGGTGCTTTCGCCGGTGCTTTGCCGGGGGAAGCGGTCGGGCTGCTCATCGGGTGACTCCTCGTGCTGCTTGAGCGCTCTGCTCGGCCGGGGCGGTCGGTGCGGTCGGGGCGGCCTGCTCGGCCTCTGCGGCCTCCGCGGCCCGTGCGGTCCGCTCGGCCTCGTCGGTCCGCTCGGCCTGTGCGGCGAGCGCGGCGTGGAACATCTCGCGCGTGCAGATGCTCAGATAGGCGTCCTTCTCCGGCTTTTCGAGTTTCTCCTCGATCCGGAAGCCGACCGCCTCGTTGAGTGCGTGGACAGCGGTGTTGCGCACGTCGGGCTCGACGACCACACGCCGTACGGACGGGTCGTCGAAGAGCAGCGCCATCACCGTCGTGATCACGGCGCGGGTGAAGCCGTGCAGCCGCCGCGCGCCGTCGACCGGGGCGACCAGGAAGTGCATCCCGATGTCGCCGGGCTCGGCGTCGTACAGGCCTTTCAGCTCCACCTCGGCCGGGTCGTACCGCTCGATCAGGAAGGCGGGGACGCCGTGGTGCAGCCCGATGAACGCGTCGTGGTTCGTGGCGGCGGCGATGCCCATGTACTCGCGCTCGACGTCCGGCAGCGTGGCGCCCTGCATCAGCCAGAAGGCCGCTTTGGGGTGCGTGACCCAGCCGTGCAGCAGCTCGACGTCGGCGAACGGGTCGACGGCGCGCACCTCGAAGAGGCCCAGCCGTTCGTCCGTACGGGAGAACAGGATTTCCGGTCCCGCCGCGTGCCCGGGGTGTTCCGTGCGCCCGGTCATCGGACGGTGCCTTCCGGTGCGGCGAACTCCTGGAACGCGATGGCCTGCTCGACCGGGTAGTACTCCCGCCCCAGCAGCTCACCGATGATGTACGCGTTGCGGTACGGGCCCATGCCCAGGTCGGGCGAGGTGATGCTGTGCGTGTGCACGGCGGCGTTCTGGAGGAAGATCCCGCGCCCGGTCGTGTCGATGCTGTAGTTGCGGGCGACGTCGTACCGGCCGTGGCCGTCCAGCCTGATCCGGTCGGCGACCGGCTCCAGGAAGGCGGGGGCGACGTATTTGTAGCCGGTGGCGAGGACCAGGCCCTGGGAGGCGAGCGAGAAGTCCCGCTCCTGCTCCTCCTGGCGCAGCCCCAGCGTGTAGGTCCCGTGCTCGTACGATGCCGAGGTCAGCGCGGTGTTGGCGAGCAGCCGGGTGCGGACCGGGCCCCTCAGGTTCTTCTGGTAGAGCAGGTCGAAGATCTCGTTGATGAGATCCGAGTCGATGCCCTTGAACAGCCCCTTCTGCCCCGACTCCAGCCGGTAGCGGGTGGCCTCCGGCAGCGCGTGGAAGTAGTCGATGTACTCCGGGGAGGTCATCTCCAGCGTCAGCTTGGTGTATTCGAGCGGGAAGAAGCGCGGCGACCGGGTGATCCAGTTGAGCTGGTAGCCGTGCGCGTCGATGTCGGAGAGCAGGTCGTGGTAGATCTCCGCGGCGCTCTGCCCGCTGCCGACGAGGGTGATGGACTCCTTCTTCTGGAGTTCCGCCTTCCCTTGCAGATAGCGGGAGTTGTGCAGGAAGTCACCGCCGAGCCCCTGGCAGGACTCCGGGACGTACGGCGGGGTCCCGGTGCCGAGCACCAGGCGCCGGGCGCGGTAGGTCTCGTCAGCGGTGCGGACCACGTACAGCTCGCTCTCCTCCTCGTACGAGACGGAGGTCACCGTACGGTTGAAGCGCACGCTGGAGAGTTTGGCGGCGGCCCAGCGGCAGTAGTCGTTGTACTCGGTCCGCAGCGGATAGAAGTTCTCGCGGATGTAGAACGAGTACAGCCGCCCGGACTCCTTCAGGTAGTTGAGGAAGGAGTACGGCGAGGTCGGGTCGGCCAGGGTGACCAGGTCCGAGAGGAACGGCGTCTGGAGGTGGGCGCCTTCGAGGAACATCCCCGAGTGCCATTCGAAGTCGGGTTTCGACTCCAGGAAGACGCCGTCGAGTTCGTCGATCGGCTCGGTCAGGCAGGCGAGTCCCAGGTTGAAGGGGCCGAGCCCGATGCCGACGAAGTCGTACGGCGCGCTGCGCTCAGGAAGCGTGGACAAGGTTCTCTCCCAGGTACTGCTCGGCGTGGCCGGAGATCAGATCGAGGACGGCGGCGATGTCGAGCACGGTGGTCTCGGGGTTGAGCAGGGTGAACTTCAGGTACTGACGGCCGTCCACGGTCGTCCCGGCGACCACGGCCTCACCGGAGGCGAACAGCGCCTTGCGGGCGTGCAGGTTGGCGCGGTCGATCTCGGTGGGGCCGGCGACGTGCTCGGGGATGTAGCGGAAGACGAGCGTGGAGAGCTGGGGCTCCACGACGACGTCGTAGCGCGGGTCGGCGGCGAGGAGCTGCCACCCCTCGGCCGCCAGGTCGCAGACCTCGTCGAAGAGTTCCCCGATGCCGTCGGCGCCCATGACGCGCAGGGTCATCCACAGTTTGAGGGCGTCGAAGCGGCGCGTGGTCTGTAGGGACTTGTCGACCTGGTTGGGGATGCGCTCCTCGACCGTCCGGCGCGGGTTCAGATAGTCGGCGTGGTACGTGGCGTGGCGCAGGGTGGCGCCGTCCCGTACCAGCACGGCCGACGAACTCACCGGCTGGAAGAAGGACTTGTGGTAGTCGACGGTGACCGAGTCGGCGTGCTCGATGCCGTCCAGGAGCGGACGCCGGGTGAGGGAGGCCAGCAGCCCGCAGCCGTACGCGGCGTCGACGTGCATCCAGGTGTCGTACTCCTCGCAGAGCGCGGCGATCTCCGGCAGCGGGTCGATGGAGCCGAAGTCGGTGGTGCCCGCGGTCGCGACGACGGCCATCGGGGTCAGCCCCTCGGCGCGGCAGCGCTCCAGCTCGGCGGCGAGGACCACGGTTTGCATGCGCTTCTCGCGGTCGCAGGGGATGGAGACCACGGCGTTCGGGCCGAGCCCGAGCAGGGTGGCCGACTTCTGCACGCTGAAGTGGCTGCACTCGGAGGCGAAGACGCGCAGTTTCGTCGGCTCGTCGGTTTTGGCCTCCTCGCGGGCGAAGAGCAGCGCCTGGAGGTTGGACTGGGTACCGCCGCTGGTGAAGACGCCGTCGGCACCGGCGCCGAGCCCGATGCGCTGCGCGGTCCAGTCGATGAGCCGGCGCTCGATCAGGGTGCCGCCCGCGCTCTGGTCCCAGGTGTCCAGGGAGGAGTTGACGGCGGAGAGCACGGCCTCGCCGAGCACGGCGGGTATCACGACCGGGCAGTTGAGGTGCGCGAGATACCGCGGGTGGTGGAAGTAGACGGCGTCCCGCAGATAGACGCTCTCCAGCTCGTCGAGCGCGGCCGAGGCATCTCCGAGCGGCCGGTCCAGGTCGACCGCGGCGACCACCGGGGCCAGTGCGTCGGGGGTGATGCCGCTGAACGGCCTCTCCGTTGTGGCGAGTCGGTTCGCCACCCGCTCGACTCCTTCGGTCACGGAGCGCCGATAGCGGTCCGCCGTCGCGCCATTGAGCAGGTGCGCACGCATGCTGGGGTCCTCCCGGATGTGGGGGTGCGGGGGTTCAGGGGGTACGGGGGTTCACGGGGTACGGGGTAGGGCGTGATGAGGCGTAGTTAGGTTAGCCTAACCTAACTTCACATTTCAATCCCGCATCGAACCGGCCCCGCCCGCCATCGGTGCGACGAGGGTGTACCTGTGGTGCGTTGGGACGTGTGCGAGTACGGCAACGGCGGCGCGTAGCCGCACGTGCGGCTGTAGGCGTACGGAGCTACGCGGCGGCCCGCGCGGCCTCGGCGACCCGCGCGCCCCTCTCCCCGGCCGCCTTCTCGGCGGCGTCCCTGGCGGCTGCTCTGGCCGACTCGCCCGCCGCCTCGCGCAGTTGCTCCTCGCTCAGCCCGAGCCGCCAGTAGCCGACGAAGGTCACCCGGCGCCGGTCGACGCCCCGCTCGTGCACGAGGTGGCGGCGCAACGCCTTGACCGTGCCCGACTCTCCGGCGATCCACGCGTACGGGGCGCTCCCGCGCGGCTCGAAGGCGCGTACGGCCTCCAGCGCGGACGGCGCGCCCTCGTCCCGCACCAGCCAGGTGATCCTGGCGTCGGCGGCGGTGGGCAGCGGCTGCCGGTCCGCGGTGTGCGGCACGTCGATCCAGACGTCGGCCTTCAGGCCCGCGGGCAGCCACTCCAGAATGGCCGACGCGGCGGGCAGCGCCGTCTCGTCGGCCCAGATCAGTACGGAGTCGGCGTCGGCCGGCGGCCGGAACCGTACCGCCGTGTTGTCCGCCACCGCCGGCCCCAGCACCAGCACCTGGTCACCGGGCGACGCCCGGCCCGCCCAGCGGCACGCGGGGCCGCCGTCGGCGTGCAGCGCGAAGTCGATGTCGACCTCGTCCGGGCCGCGGCGCTGCTCCCGCAGGGTGTATGAGCGCATCACGGCCCGTACGTCGTCGGGCAGCGCCCGCCAGGCCGTCCACCAGCCCTCCCCCTCCTCGACCGGCACGACGGGCGCGGTCTGGCCCGGGTGCGGGAGGAAGAGCGACAGGCTCTGGTCGCGGCCCCCGGCGGAGAACTCGGCGAGATCGCCGCCGTTCCGGCCGCCGAAGGTGACGCGGACCAGGGACGGACCGAGGCGCCGCGTCCGTACGACCTGGAGGGAGAAGAAACGGAACGGGGCTGTCTCAGCCGTCTTCATGGGGGTCAGCCGACCTTCCTCGCGGTTTCGGTTGCCTGGGCCGGACCGGAGTCTGTGGGCATGACGGTTTCCCTCCCTGGGCGGCGGGTACGGCCTGTCACGGCCAGGTTGCTCATTCGGAGGTAGGTTAGCCTAACCTCACCGAGTATCCCAGGGTGCGTCCGTCACCCGGACGCGGAAGATCAGGGCGCCGCTCGGCCGGCCCCCACCGAGCGTCGCGGGCCAGGCGGGACTTTCGAAACACGCCCTAGTCCGGCAGGCCCAACTCCCGGGCGATGAGCATCCGCTGGACCTCGCTGGTCCCCTCGCCGATCTCCAGGATCTTGGAGTCGCGCCACATCCGGGCCACCGGGTACTCGTTCATGAAGCCGTAGCCGCCGTGGATCTGGGTGGCGTCACGGGCGTTGTCCACGGCGACCGTCGACGAGTACAGCTTCGCGATCGCCGCCTCCTTCTTGAACGGCTCCCCGTGCGTCAGCCGCGAGGCAGCGTCCCGCCAGCCGATCCGCGCCATGTGCGCGCGCGTCTCCATGTCCGCGATCTTGAACTGGATCGCCTGGTTGGCGCCGATCGGCCGGCCGAAGGCGTGCCGCTCCCGGGCGTACGTCACCGACTCGTCCACACACCCCTGTGCGAGTCCCGTCGCCAGCGCGGAGATCGCGATCCTGCCCTCGTCCAGGATCCGCAGGAACTGGGCGTATCCGCGGCCCTCCTCGCCGAGCAGGTTCGCCAGTGGGACCCGTACGTCGGAGAAGGACAGCTCCCGGGTGTCCGACGCGTTCCACCCGACCTTCGAGTACGGGGCGGCGACCGTGAAGCCGGGGGTGCCGGACGGGACGATGATCGCGGAGATCTCCGGACGCCCGTCCGCCTTGCGGCCGGTGACGGCGGTGACGGTCACCAGGCCCGTGACGTCCGTCCCCGAGTTGGTGATGAAGCACTTGGTGCCGTTGATCACCCACTGGTCGCCCTCACGCACGGCCGTGGTGCGCGTACCGCCCGCGTCGGAACCGCAGTCGGGCTCGGTCAGCCCGAACGCGCCCAGCATCTCGCCCGAGCAGAGCCGGGGCAGCCACGCGAGCTTCTGTTCCTCCGTGCCGAACCGGTACACGGGCATGGCGCCCAGCGAGACCCCGGCCTCCAGGGTGATCGCCACCGACGAGTCGACGCGCGCCAGCTCCTCCAGCGCGATCCCGAGCGCGAGATAGTCGCCGCCCATGCCGCCGTACTCCTCCGGGAACGGCAGCCCGAACAGCCCCATCCGCCCCATCTCGCGGACGATCTCGTACGGGAACTCGTGCCGCTCGTAGAAGTCGCCGATCTTGGGCGCGACCACCTCGCGGGCGAACTCCTCCACGGTGCGGCGCAGTTCTTCGTGTTCGACGGAGAGGCGGTGGTCCAGGGGCATCGGGTCACTCCTTGGGGGACCTGGCCGTGGCGGACCGGGCCGTGGGGGATTGGAAGGTGGGGGACTGGGAGGTGGGGGACTGGGAGGTGGGGGACTGGACCGTGGCGGACGCCGTCCGGCCCGCCAGCGCGCGGACGGTACGGGAGGGACTGGGGCGGCCCAGCTCCCCGGCCAGCCAGACGCTGGTGGCGGTGAGCCGGCCGAGATCGACACCGGTCTCCACACCGAGACCTTCGAGCATCCACACCAGGTCCTCGGTGGCGAGGTTCCCGGTGGCGCTCCTGGCGAACGGGCAGCCGCCCAGACCGCCCGCCGACGCGTCCACCGTCGTCACGCCGTGCTGGAGCGCGGCGAGGGTGTTGGCGAGCGCCTGGCCGTAGGTGTCGTGGAAGTGCACGGCGAGGGCGCTGGTGGGCACGCCCTCCTCGTTCAACTCGGCGAGCAGGGACTGGACATGGCCGGGGGTGGCGACCCCGATGGTGTCGCCGAGGCTCAGCTCGTCGCACCCGAGGTCCCTGAGCGCCTTGGCGACGCCGACGACCTGGTGGACCGGGACCGGCCCCTCCCACGGATCGCCGAAGCACATGGAGAGATAGCCCCGGACCCGCATCCCCTCGTCACGGGCGCGGGCGACGACCGGCGCGAACATCGCGAGTGATTCGTCCACGGTCCGGTTCAGGTTGGCCTTGGCGAAGGACTCGGTGGCGCTGGCGAACACGGCGATCCGGCGGACCCCGAGCGCCAGCGCACGGTCCAGACCCCGCCCGTTCGGCACGAGGACCGGGAGCGCCACCTCGCCCTGGAGATCCGCCACCAGCGGGAAGAGCGCCTCCGCGTCGGCCAGTTGGGGCACCCACTTCGGGTGGACGAAGCTGGTGGCCTCGATGGTGGTCAGCCCGGCGTGCGCGAGCCGGTGGATGAACTCGGCCTTCACCTCGGTCGGTACGACGGCCTTCTCGTTCTGGAGCCCGTCCCGCGCGCCCACCTCGTGGATACGCACCCGGGGCGGCAGCCCCTGCGCGGGAACGGCCATGGGCAGCCCGTCGGTCATGGCCCCTCCTGTACGCCGGCCCCGGATGCCCCGGATGCCCCGGATGCCCCGGATGCCCCGGATGCCCCGGATGCCCCGGATGCCCCGGAGACGGATGCGCCGAACGCCTCCGCGCCGGACCCGGACGCCCCGGACGCCTCCGCGCCGGAAGTCGGTACGGCGGACACCGGTGGGTCGGACGCCGGTAGGTCGGGCACCGGCGGGTCGGCCGGTTCGGTGACCGGCTCCCGGGGTGGCCCGGCCGGGGTGACGACGGCCAGCACCTGGTCCATGGCGACCGTGGCGCCGGGGGCGACCTCCAGTTCGGCGACCGTCCCGTCGTGCGGGGCGGAGATGACGTGCTCCATCTTCATCGCCTCCACGACCAGCAGGCTCTGCCCCGCCACGACCGCGTCCCCGACGCCCACCTTCACGACGGTGACCGTCCCCGGCATGGGCGCGGTCAGCGCGTCCACGCCGCCCGCCGCCCCGGCGCCCCGCAGCGCCGCCTCCACCGGATCGAAGTCCTGTACGTGCCAGCTCTCGCCGTCCCTGCCGAGCCAGTGCCCCGCCCGGTGGAAGGTGTGGGTCACGCCGTCCAGGGTGACGGTGACGAGGCCGGGCTCCACCCGGAACACGTCCGAGGACGACACCTCCTGGGTAACGGGTTCATGTCCCGCGACACGCAGCGCGTGCCGTACGGGCACGGGCGCGCCGCCCAGCCGCCAGCCGTTCGGTACGGAGAAGGGATCCACCCACCCCGTGGCCGCTCCCGAGGCCGCGCCCGGCTCCAGCTCCGCCTGGCGGACGGCCGCCGCCGCCGCGTACACCTCCGGCGCCACCCCGTCGGGGACCAGGCCGGCCATCTCGCGCTCCACCAGCCCCGTGTCCAGCTCGCCCGCGACCACCGACGGATGGGCCAGCAGCCGGCGCAGGAACCCGGCGTTCGTCGGGACGCCGAGCGTGACCGTGTCCGCGAGGGCCGCCCGCAGGGTGCGCAGCGCCGTGGCGCGGTCCGGGCCGTGGGCGACGACCTTCGACAGCATCGGGTCGTACGTACTGCCGACCTCCGTGCCGACCGCCAGGCCCGAGTCCGTCCGTACTCCGCCGCCCTGCGGCTCGCGCAGCGCCAGCACCGTACCCCCGGAGGGCAGGAAGCCCCGGCTGCCCTCCTTCACGGACACCGTCTCCGCGTAGATCCGGGCCTCCACCGCGTGGCCGGTGAAGGTGATGTCCTCCTGGGCGAGGGGGAGTTCCTCCCCGGCGGCCACCCGGAGCTGCCACTCCACCAGGTCGAGGCCGGTGATCAGCTCCGTGACCGGATGCTCGACCTGGAGGCGGGTGTTCATCTCCATGAAGAAGTACGACGCGGGGTCGTCGCCCGGGACGATGAACTCGACCGTCCCCGCCCCCGTGTAGCCGCACGAGCGCGCCGCCCGCACCGCCGCCGCGCCCATCGCCGCGCGCGTCGCCGCGTCCAGCAGGACGGACGGGGCCTCCTCGATCACCTTCTGGTGGCGGCGCTGGAGCGAGCACTCGCGCTCGCCGAGATGCACCACGTTCCCGTACGTGTCGCCGAGGACCTGGATCTCGATATGGCGCGGCCGGTCCACCCACCGCTCCAGCAGCAGCGTGTCGTCCCCGAAGGAGGAGCGCGCCTCGCGCCGCGCCGCGGCGATCTCCTCGGCGAGCGCCGCCTCCGCGCGCACCAGCCGCATGCCCTTGCCGCCGCCGCCCGCCGACGGCTTCAGCAGCACCGGCATCCCGATCCCGGCCGCCGCCTCGGTCAGCTGGGCGTCCGTCAGCCCGCTGCCCGAGGAGCCGGGGACCACCGGGACGCCCGCCGCCCGTACGGTCTCCTTCGCCCGGATCTTGTCGCCCATCAGCTCGATCGCGGCGGCGGGCGGCCCGATGAAGACCAGCCCCGCCTCCGCGCAGGCCCGCGCGAACGCCGCGTTCTCCGAGAGGAAGCCGTACCCCGGGTGGACCGCCTCCGCGCCCGTACGCGCCGCCGCTTCGAGCAGCCGGTCGGCGCGGAGATAGCTCTCCGACGCCGCCGCGGGCCCGATCCGTACCGCCGTGTCCGCCTCGCGCACATGGCGGGCGTCCGCGTCCGCGTCGCTGAACACCGCGACCGACCGCACGCCGAGGGCGCGCAGCGTACGGATCACGCGGACCGCGATCTCGCCGCGATTGGCCACCAGGACCGTGTCGAACATTCCTGCTCCCACCCTCACCATCGCCCTCTCACATCCGGAAGACGCCGAAGCCCGCTTCACCCAGCGGGGCGTTGGCACACGCGGTCAGGGCGAGACCTACCACCTGGCGGGTCTCCAGCGGGTCGATCACGCCGTCGTCCCACAGGCGCGCCGTCGCGTAGTAGGCGTTGCCCTGGGTCTCGTACTGCGCGCGGATCGGGTCCTTGAACGCCTCCTCGTCCTCGGAGCCCCACTCCTCGCCGCGCGCCTCGATCTGGTCCCGTTTGACCGTCGCGAGGACGGAGGCGGCCTGCTCGCCGCCCATGACGGAGATCTTGGCGTTGGGCCACATCCACAGGAAGCGGGGGGAGTAGGCCCGGCCGCACATCGAGTAGTTGCCCGCTCCGTAAGAACCGCCGACCACGACCGTCAGCTTCGGCACCCGCGCGCACGCGACAGCCGTCACCATCTTGGCGCCGTGCTTGGCGATCCCGCCCGCCTCGTAGTCCCGGCCGACCATGAAGCCCGAGATGTTCTGGAGGAAGAGCAGCGGGATGCCGCGCTGGTCGCACAGCTCGATGAAGTGCGCCCCCTTCTGGGCGGACTCGGAGAAGAGGATGCCGTTGTTGGCGACGATCCCGACCGGATGGCCGTGGACGTGCGCGAACCCCGTCACCAGCGTCGTACCGAACTCGGCCTTGAACTCGGCGAACCGCGAGCCGTCCACCACCCGCGCGATCACCTCGCGCACGTCGTAGGGCGTACGGGAGTCCACCGGCACCGCGCCGTACAGCCCCGCCGGATCCACCGCGGGCTCCTCGACCGGCTCCACCGACCAGGGCAGCGCCCCGCGCGCGGGCAGCGTCGAGACGATGGTGCGCACGATCCGCAGCGCGTGCGCGTCGTCCTCCGCGAGATGGTCGGTCACCCCGGACGTACGGGAGTGGACCTCGCCGCCGCCCAGCTCCTCCGCCGTGACCACCTCGCCCGTCGCCGCCTTCACCAGTGGCGGCCCGCCCAGGAAGATCGTGCCCTGCCCGCGCACGATCACCGCCTCGTCGCTCATCGCCGGGACGTACGCCCCGCCCGCCGTGCAGGAGCCGAGGACGGCGGCGATCTGCGGGATGCCGGCGCCCGACATCCTGGCCTGGTTGTAGAAGATCCGCCCGAAGTGGTCCCGGTCCGGGAAGACCTCGTCCTGGAGCGGCAGGAAGGCGCCGCCCGAGTCGACGAGATACAGGCACGGCAGCCGGTTCTCCAGGGCCACCTCCTGGGCGCGCAGATGCTTCTTCACCGTCATGGGGTAGTACGTGCCGCCCTTGACCGTCGCGTCATTGGCGACGATCACCACCTCACGGCCGCTGACCCGGCCGATCCCGGCGATCACCCCGGCGGCCGGGGCGGCCCCTCCGTACATCCCCTCCGCGGCCAGCGGCGCCAGCTCCAGGAAGGGCGAACCGGGGTCGAGGAGCGCGTCCACCCGGTCGCGCGGCAGCAGCTTCCCGCGCGCGGTGTGCCGGGCGCGGGCCTTCTCGCCGCCGCCCAGCCGGGCCGCGCCGAGCCGGGCGCGCAGCGCGTCGGCCAGCGCGCCGTGCGCCACCTCGTTGGCCTTCCAGACCGCGGACGCCGGGTCGGCGGAACTGGTCAGCACGGGGGCCCGCTGCGCCGCCGGCCGTGCGGCCTCCCGCACCGCCGCCCGCCCGGTCACCCGCCTCGTCGGCTGCTGCATCGCTGGTAGCTCCCTCGCTCCGGCCCGCGTGTTTCCGCCCGTACCGCCCCTGCCGTCCGCGCAGGTCGCTGCCCACGTGTACCTGCCCACGTGTCCGCCCACGTGTACCTGCCCAGACGTTAGTGAGCGTTAACCTCACGTCACCCAGGTTAACGATCGCTAACGGCCCTGTCTAGAATGATTTCCCATGAGCACCCGGACCGCCGCGCCGACCCGCCGCGAACAGATCCTCAAGCAGGCCGCGCGCCTCTTCGCCGAGCGTGGTTTCCATGGCGTGGGCGTCGACGAGATAGGGGCGGCCGTCGGTATCAGCGGACCGGGTCTGTACCGCCATTTCGCGGGCAAGGACGCCATGCTCGCCGAGTTGCTGGTCGGCATCAGCGGCCGGCTGCTGGACGGCGGGCGGCTGCGGGTCAGGGAGGCGGACGGAGCCGCGGGGGTTACGGGGGAGGGCCGGGATCCGGCCGCGCTGCTGGCGTCGCTGATCGACGGGCACATCGACTTCGCGCTGGACGACCGCCCGCTGATCACCCTCCACGACCGCGAGCTGGACCGGCTCAGGGACAGCGACCGCAAGCTGGTGCGTCAGCTCCAGCGGCAGTACGTGGAGCTGTGGGTCACGGTCGTGCGGGAGCTGTACCCACGCGTACCGGAGGCGCAGGCGCGCGGCGCCGTGCACGCCGTCTTCGGGCTGCTCAACTCGACGCCGCACCTCGGCTCGTACGGTGGCGGCCTGCCCGGCCGCGCCAAGACGGAGGCGCTGCTGCGACGCCTGGCCCACGGCGCCTTCGCCGCACTGGGCGACGAGGGCGCCGTCGGTGACGAGGCGGAGCGCTTCAGACGGCCTTGAGCCCCGACAGCTCCCTGGCCAGGGTCTCCACGGGCTGGAAGGTCACCCCGAGCAGCGCGACGTGCTTCCAGTGCAGCGAGCCGTCCGGCGCGATCAGGAACACCGACCGGCGCACCCCGATCCCGGGAGCGGCCACCCCGAACGCCTTCGCGACCGACCGGTCGGTGTCGGCGAGCAGCGGAATCCGCAGATCGTACTTACGTGCGAAGGCTTCATGGCTGTCGACGTCCTGCGGGCTGACGCCCCAGACCTCGGCCCCCAGGTCCGTGAACGTCTCCAGGCCGCTGGAGTAGGAGCAGAGCTGCTTGGTGCAGACGGTGGTGTCGTCCCCGGGGTAGAAGGCGAGGACCAGCGGATGCCCCTGACGCTCTTCGAGCCGGTACTCCCGCCGTACGAAGGTGTCGCCGTCGAACACGCCGCCCGGCAGCGTGAAGGGCTCTACGGGACGGCCGAGATCGGGTGAAGCTGCCACAGAACACTCCCGGTTGAGGGTTGGGTCGAGCGTTGAGGTGGGACGGACGTACAGATGTACGGACGGAGCTACGGACAGTGGACCACTACCCGCAGGGCATTCGGCGCCGGGGTCCCGCCGGATTGCCGGGGAGGCCGGCCCCCGGGGCGCGGGCCCCCGGCGCGCCGTGCGGTCCTGACGGCACAGCGGTCCTGACGGCACAGCGGACCTGACGGCGCAGCGGACCTGACGGCACAATGGGCACATGCCGATACCGAGCCGCCCCGCCCTCGTCGACCACCTCGTCCGTACGCACATCGCGGGCAATGTCGCCACGCCCCGCGACAACAACCTCCGCCACTACCGCAAGCTCGCCAACGGCGACCGCCACTACTGGCTGGGCCTGGAGCTGGGCGACCGCTGGACCGACGAGCAGGACGTGCTCGCCGTGATGGCCGAACGCTGCGGCGTGAGCGACGACCCGGAGCACCGCGCCGGCCAGGACACCATCGACCCCGAGCTGACCGTCGACGCCCTGGAGCGGATGGCCGCCCGGCTGCGCAAGGCCGCCGCCGCCAAGGAGCGCGTCCTCTTCGCGACCGGCCACCCGGGCGGGCTGCTCGACGTGCACCGGCAGACCGCCGACGCCCTGCGGGCCGCGGGGTGCGAGATCGTCACGATCCCCGCCGGGCTCACGGCGGACGAGGGCATGGTCTTCCAGTTCGCCGATGTCGCGGTGCTGGAGCGCGGTGCCACCCTGTGGCACACGCACTCCCCGGAGCCGATGCGGGCGATCCTCGACGGCCTGGAGCGCGACGGCAGACCACAGCCCGATCTGGTGGTCGCCGACCACGGCTGGGCGGGGTGCGCGGGACAGCGCGGGCTCGACTCGATGGGGTACGCGGACTGCAACGACCCCGCGCTCTTCCTCGGCGAGGCGGAGGGCACGCTCAGCGTGACGGTCCCGCTGGACGACCATGTGACGGACCCGCGTTTCTACGACCCGATGACGGCCTACCTGCTCGACGCGGCGGGGCTGCTCTGACGGCGCCGCCCCCGGGGCGGGACGGCCGGTTCAGTCGCGCGGTACCCGGATCAGACCCTCCTGGATCACCGAGATCGCCAGCCTGCCGTCCCGGGTGAAGATCCGCGCCTGCCCCAGCCCGCGCCCGCCCGAGGACGACGGGGACTGCTGGTCGTACAGCAGCCACTCGTCCGCCCGGAACGGCCGGTGGAACCACATCGCGTGGTCCAGACTCGCCCCCACCACGTCCCCGACCGTCCAGCCTCCCCGCCCGTGGGCCAGCAGCACCGAGTCGAGCAGCGTCATGTCGGAGACGTACGTCGCCAGACAGACGTGCAGCAGGGGATCGTCGCTCAGCTTCCCCGCCGTACGGAACCACACCTGGGAGCGCGGCTCGCGCGGCTCCCCCACCCCGGCGTACGGCGGCGCGTCCACATAGCGCAGATCGACCGCCGCGCGCGCCTCCAGCAGCCGGTCCACCACGCCCGGGTGGACGAACCGGTCGGCGTACCGGGGCAGCAGCTCCGCGCCCGTCGGCAGCGTCTCCGGATCCGGCGCCCCCGGCATCTCCGACTGGTGATCGAGCCCCTCCTCGTACGTCTGGAAGGACGCCGAGAGATGGAAAACGGGCCGGCCGTGCTGGACGGCGACGACTCGCCGCGTGGTGAAGGAGCGCCCGTCCCTGATCCGGTCGACGGTGTAGACGATCGGCGCGCCGGGGTCGCCGGGCCGCAGGAAGTACGCGTGCAGGGAGTGGGCCGTACGGTCGGCGGGGACCGTACGGCCCGCGGCCACCAGCGCCTGGGCGGCGACCTGCCCGCCGAAGACGCGCGGGACGACCGCGGACGCGGAGGAGCCGCGTCCGCGGAAGATGTCCTGCTCGATCCGCTCCAGGTCGAGCAGATCGAGCAGCGCGGACAGGGCGTCCGGAGCGTCCGGAGCCGCCGGGGCGTCCGGTGTGGTCGGAGCGTCCGGAGAGCCGGGGACGTCGTTCATCGGTGTGGCTTACAGCCCCATCGACTTGGCGATGATCATCTTCATGACCTCGCTGGTGCCGCCGTAGATCCGGTTGACGCGGTTGTCCGCGTACAGGCGGGCGATCGGGTACTCGTTCATGTAGCCGTAGCCGCCGTGGAGCTGGAGGCACTTGTCGATCACGCGGTGCGCGACCTCGGTGGTGAAGAGCTTCGCCGAGGCGGCCTCGGCGGCGGACAGCTCGCCCAGGTCGTGCGCCTCCAGCGCGCGGTCCACGACGGCCTCCGCCGCGTCCACCTCCGCCTTGCAGGCGGCCAGCTCGAACTTGGTGTTCTGGAAGGACGCGACGCTCTTGCCGAAGACCGTACGGTCCTGCACGTACGCCTGTGCGAACCGGACCGCCGCAGCGGCCTGTGCGTACGCCCCCATGGCGATGCCCAGGCGCTCCTGCGGCAGGTTCTGGCCGAGGTAGGAGAAGCCCTTGTTCTCCTCCCCGAGGAGATCCCCGACCGGCACCTTCACATCGGTGAAGGACAACTCGGCGGTGTCGGAGGTCCTCAGGCCCAGCTTGTCGAGCTTGCGGCCGACCGCGTACCCCTCCGCCTTCGTGTCCACGACCAGCAGCGAGATCCCGTACCGCCGGTCCTCGGGCGTCGGCGCGGCGGTCCGCGCGCAGACGATGACGCGGTCCGCGTGGACACCGCCGGTGATGAACGTCTTCGCGCCGTTGAGGACGTAGTGCGTACCGTCCTCGGAGAGCTTGGCCGTCGTCTTCATCCCGGCCAGGTCCGAGCCGGTGCCGGGCTCGGTCATGGCGATCGCGTACATCGTCCGGCCGCTGACGAAGTCGGGCAGCCACCGCTTCTTCTGCTCCTCGGTGGCGTACGCCTTCAGATACGGCAGACAGAGCGCGACATGCACGCCCGACCCCCCGAAGGAGACCCCGGCCCGCGCGCACTCCTCGGTGATGACGGCCTGGAACTTGAAGGACTCCTCGCCGGCGCCGCCGTACTCCTCGGGCACCTCGATCCCGAAGATGCCCAGCTCACCGAGGGTGTAGTAGAAGTCGCGGGGCGCCTGCCCCGCCGCGTACCACTCGTCGTACACCGGGACGACCTCGGCCTCGACGAAGGCCCGTATGGTCTCCCGGAACGCCTCGTGGTCCTCGTTGTAAACGGTACGGCGCACGGGAAAGCCCTCCTTTGCGGCTAAACCGCCGCCGCTCTCGCGGACGCGGTTGCTCGCCGTCGGGGTTGCTCAATGGGTGGTTACGGTTCACGAATCTAAGCGGTTGCTCAGGCCCAAGTTACCCGGGGGTTCGTTCGGGTGTCCAGAGGCGGAGATGGCGTCCACCGGTCACGCGGTGGCCCGCATGTGGTCCCGCGCCCACTTCTCGAAGGGGGTGAGCGGGATGCCGAGGGCCCGCGCGAACTCCGGGCGGGCCGGCTGGCCTGCCACGTTCATGAACTCGTGCCCGGCGCCCATCGCCGGCATCCCGGCCGCGAGCGCCTGCTCCTCGGTCATGTCGGGCGCGGTCAGCTCCGTACCCAGGACCCGGGAGAGGACCGCCGCGATGTCCGTCATCGTCAGGTAGTCGCTCGCCAGCTCCAGCTCCACCCCGTCGAACCGCTCCGGCTCGGCGACGGCGGCGGCTGCCGCCCGGCCGATGTCGCCGACCGCGACGAGCGACAGGCGGGTCCCCGGCTTCACGACGCTCACCAGGCCGCCCGCGACGCCGCGCGGGAACAGGAACGCCATGGAGGGCAGGAAGTTGTCCATGAAGAAGCCCGGCTTGATGAGCGTCCAGTGTGCGAAGCCCGCCTCGCGCACCCGGTCCTGGAGCCCGGACTTGGTGGTGTAGTACGGCTCCATCGCCGCCCAGCGGCCCTCGGCCCAGCCGGGGGCCTCGGTGTGCTGCCCGGCGCCGGAGACGGAGGTGTGCACGAACTGCTCCACCCCGGCGGCCTTCGCGCCCTCGATCAGGTTGACGCCCTGGGTCAGCTCGTCTTCGAAGTCGATGCCGTCCTCGCTCATCGCGGGCATCTGTACGGAGAAGACGGCGCGGGCCCCTTCGGCCGCCCTCGTCACGGAGGCGCGGTCGAGGAGGTCACCGGTGACCAGCTCGGCCCCGAGCGCCTCGACGGCCTTCGCCCGCGCGGTCGCCGGGTCGCGGACCAGCGCCCGGACGGGGACGCCCGCCGCGAGCAGCGCGCGGGCGGTGGCGCCGCCCTGCCGGCCGGTGGCGCCGGTGACCAGGACGGGAGTGGATCCGGTGGGTACGGCATCTGCGGACATGGCACTCCTCGGGCAGGGGGCGGCCGGCGCGTGACCGGCGCCGATGCTAAACGGCGGGGCCCGCCGTTTCTTCTTCGGTAAGATACGGAGGGCCCCGCCACTTAGCAACTCCCGCTGAGCGACCCCACTCGACGACCCCGGAGATGACGCCATGCCCGTCCAGCGCGCGGACGCCCGGCGCAACTACGCGCGGATCCTCGCCGTGGCCGAGGCTGAGGTCGCCGAGCACGGCGCCGACGCCTCCCTGGAGCAGATCGCGCGCGTCGCGGGCGTCGGATCCGCCACCGTGCGCCGGCACTTCCCCAGCCGCCGCGCCCTCCTGGACGCGGTCTTCCACGAACGGCTCGACGCCCTGTGCGTCCGCGCCCACGAACTGTCCGGCTCGCCCGACGCCCGCGCCGCGCTCCTGGAGTGGCTGACCGCCGTCACCGCGTACGCCGCCTCGGCCCGGGGCCTGGCCGTCGCCCTGACCCCCGACGCGCCGATCTCCGCCGACGCCGCGCACCTGAACGCCTGCGCGGCGAAGTTCACCGAGGCGCTCGACCCGCTCCTGCGCCGCGCCGAACGGGACGGGGCGGTGGCGCCCGGCCTGACCGTCGCCGACCTGCTCACCCTGATCGCCGGCATCGTCTGGGCCACGGAACACCACCAGGACCCCGCCGCCGAGGCGCACCGGCTGCTGGGCCTGACGGTGGCGGGACTCAGCCCGAAGAGCTGAGGGCGCGCGCGTGAAATACGGTGAAACCGGGGCGGCGAAGATCCGCGAAAGGACCATGGACATGGCGCGACAGCACATCGCGGACGACCTGGAGGCCCGCCCCCTGGACCAGGGCTCCGTCGCCGTCTGGCAGGCACTCCGCGCGGAGATCGAGAGCGTCGACCGGACCGGCGAGCACGTCAGCGCCGAAGACCTCGTCGAGGTGCTGGAGGACCCCAAGCTCGACCCGGCCCGGGACAGCCTGGGCCTGTGGAGCGGGTCGCGCCTCGTCGCGTACGCGGTCCTGCACACACCGCACGGCGCACCGGAGGTGGCCCGTTTCCAGGGTGACGCGGCGGTCCACCCCGACCGGCGGCGGCACGGCATCGGAACCCGGCTGGTCGACTGGCTGGAGACCCGCGCGCAAGCCCGCCTCCAGGAGGACGCCCAGCTCTCAGCCCTACGCGGCGAACTGCTGCTGGACGGGCTGGCCGGGGACCCGGGGCTGCTGAGACTCGCCCAGCGGCACGGCTTCCGGCCGTGCCGCTGGTGGTTCGACATGAAGCAGCCGGCGACCACCGGCGACAACCGCCCGGAGCCCCGGCCCGCCCCGGAGGGCACCCTTCTGGCCGCGTTCGAGGCGGCGTACGACGAGGCCACCCGGCTGGCCCACAACGACGCGTTCCGCGACCACTGGAACTTCACCCCGTTCGACGCCACCGACTGGCGCACCTGGGTCACCGGCGCCGGTTCGTTCCGGCCCGCGATGTCCCGGCTGCTGATCGCGGGCGACGAGGTCGTGGCGTACCTCCTCGCGGAGGAGAGCGAGGCGGAGACGGCCGCGACGGGCAGCCGCGACTGCCACGTCGGCTACCTCGGAACACGCCGCTCCTGGCGCGGCCGGGGCGCGGCGCAGGCACTGCTGACGGACGTCCTGCGCACGGCGGGCGACGCCGGTTACGACACGGTGTCGCTGACCGTCGACACGGACAACCCGTCGGGAGCGCTGGGCATGTACGAGAGGTCAGGCTTCGCGGCGACCCGCGAAGCCGTCACGTACGCGCGCCCGCTCGGCCGGGGAACGCCTCGCTCTTGACGGCGGCCACGAAGGAGATCCAGGGCGCCTGGGGGAAGAGGAGGGCGGGGGCGTGCGGGGTCTTGGAGTCGCGGACGGGGACACCGGAGGGGTGGTTGTCGAGTACTTCGAGGCAACTGTCCGCGTCGTTTCCGCTGTAGGACGACTTGCGCCAGCGGTTTGTGCCGGTGGCGTCAGGGGCGGTCATCTCGGTCATTGTGTCCGTATTCCTCTGCTGCTGCCCTGAGCAGGGCAAGCGATTCCCTTGTGGGCAGCGCGTCGCCCAGCGCTAGAGCGTAGGCCGCTTGGATCCGTTCGACCATGGTGGGGTCATCGTGAAGCTTGGCCATGTAAATGGCTTCGGAGTACGCCACGGGCGGTTGATCCTCGAACCACATCAGCGACAGCATGCTCTGCTGGAGCGGGTGGGCCCCCAGGCTGTGCGGCAGCACGTGAATCCGTACGCGTCGAACCTCCGCCAAGTGCACGATGTGGTTCATCTGCTCTGCCATGACCTCCGGCCCGCCGACTGCACGACGTAGCACCGATTCGTCAAGCAGGGCACACACTACGGGGGTTACCGGGGAGTCGAGGATTTTGGCCCGCCCCAGCCGCGTGACGACGATCCTGTCGCACTCCTCCTTGCTCCAAGGCGGCGAAGCCGTGTCGAGAACCGCGCGCATATAGCGTTCGGTCTGAAGAATTCCAGGCACGAGGGACAGCGCGAACTCACGGATTGTGGTGGCTTGTTGTTCGAGTTGTCGTGCGACCTCGAATCGATCGGCGACAACCGAGTCGTCTCGTGGCAGAAAGCTGCGCAGCACATTCCCCGTATTCAGGGCCCTGTCGAGCCGCTGCGCGTCCTCTTTGGACGGGACACGGCGCCCGGCCTCGATGTGCGAGATGTGCGAACGAGTCATGATCGCGGCGTCCGCCAGTTCCTGTTGCGTCAGCCCCGCCGCTACTCGCTGTTCCTTGAGCCAATCGCCGTAGATGCTTCCCATGTGCCGACTCCCTTGCGACAGACGCGGTGTCACCTGCAATCCTCTGGCGAGCCTAGCGAGCGCGGTCGCACTGTGTGAGGGAATCGCTACACAGGGCATTCCTGTGGGGCGTGCCCTTCAAGCAACAGGAGTTGACGACGTGTTCAGTGTGTCTGCCCTCAATGGCTCGGGGGAGGCGTTGCGCCTGCTTCCGTGGTCCGGTGAGGATGGCAAGCCGTGCTATCTCGCCGGTGGCGGGAACGGTTACATCTCCCGGATGGCCGACGAGATGGAGGATGCGCAGCTCGACATGGCTGCTGAAATCCTGGGCCACGCGGCCGACATGCTCGCCGACTCCAGGACCACCTCGGTACAGCTCCGCTTCCTCGCGGCCCGCATGTCCGAGGCGTTGCGCGATGTCTGCCGGGTGGCGGAGAGCAGGGGTGCCCGTATTCCGGAGCCTCCGTGTCCCGATGCGGAGGACTCCGAGGGGTGACCCCCGGCTGCCGGTCGGTCGGCCCTGCGGGGCGCTGCTCGTTCAATCGCGGTGTGCGGCCTGTCTCCTGGACCAGGCGGTGGCGTCGGCTCCGTACCGGGTCAGGAGTCGTGCGAACTGGGTCCGCTCCTCCGGTGACCAGGCGACGGTGATCTCCAGGAACGCCTTTCGCTGTTCGGCGGCGAAGCGGTTGCGTTCGGCCTCGCCGTGCTCGGTGAGTTCGAGCACGGTGCGGCGTCCGTCGGACTGGGATGCCGCCCGCCGCAGCAGCCCGTCCGCTATGCAGGCCGCGACGGTCCGGCTGGCCACCGGCTGCGCGACGCCCATCTCGGCGGCGAGCCCGCCGACGGTCGTCTCGCCCGGCGCGTCGGCGATGACGTTGAGCACGAGGTTGCGGGAGAGGTCCTTGCCCGATGCCGGTGCGCGTCGCCGCAGACGGGACAGTGACGGGCCGATCTGATCCAGCGCCGGGTCGTCGGGGGGCTGCTCGGAGAGGGGCGTGCTGCTCATGTGCCGAGTCTAGGCCCGGCCGGCACATTTGCATACCATTCAACAAGTGCATAGCATTGGGTATGTAAATCTTGAACGAACCACGAAATGAGGCGGACCGTCATGGCGCTCACCGCGATCACCAACGCGCAGATCTTCGACGGGGAGAGGTCGGTCGGCGTGCGGACCGTGGTCATCGACGGCGGGAGGATCGCCCGTGTCGGTGGCGAGGCTCCGCAGGGCAGCGAGATCGTCGACGGCAGTGGTGCCACACTGCTGCCGGGACTCATCGACGCCCATGTGCACTCCGCCCCGGGCTCCCTGGCGCTCGCCCTGCGGTTCGGGGTGACGACCGAACTGGAGATGCAGGGGATGAACACCCGGGAGAACCGGGGGGCCATCACCGACGACGACACACAGGCCGACGTGCGCTCCTCCGGATTCGCCATCACACCGCCCGGCGGACACCCGAGCGAGCTGATGCCCGAGGGGTTCCGGCCCAAGTGGGACCTTCCCCCGGTGATGCCCCTGATGCCGTTCTCCACCACGCCCGAGGAGGCCGCCGCCTTCGTGCCGCAACTCCTCGCCCGGGGCTCCGACTTCATCAAGTTCATGATCGACGACGGCAGCGTGGAGGGACACCCCGGGCTGCCCGTGCTCGACCGGGCCACTGTGCACGCCGGTGTCGCCGAGGCCAAGAAGTACGGCGCCCTGACCGTGGCCCACGCGCTCACCGTGGAGGCCACCAGGACGGCCGCCGAAGCCGGCGTCGACGGCGTCACCCACGTGTTCATGGACCAGCCGCACACCGCCGAGATCATCGCCCTGATCAAGGACGCGGGCATGTTCGTCATCCCCTGCGTCACTCTCAACGCTTCGATGATGGGGATCGACGGCAGCGAACTCGCCGACGACCCCCGGGTCGCCGCACGTCTCGACGCCGACTGGGACCGGACCCTGCGCTCCAGCTACAACCGCTTCCCGCAGGGCAAGCTCCACGACGTGTACGACACCGTGCGCGCGCTGGACGCCGCCGGTGTCGACGTACTGGCCGGCACCGACGTCTCCATGCCCGAGACGTTCTTCGGGGGCCTGGCGCACGGGGCGAGCCTGCACCACGAATTGCAGTACCTGGTGGCGGCCGGCCTCACACCCGCACGAGCCCTGCGCGCGGCCACGGCGACCACGGCCCGCCGCTTCCGCCTCAGCGACCGGGGCCGCATCGCCGAGGGCCTCCGGGCCGACCTCCTGCTGGTCGACGGCGACCCGACCAGCAACATCGGCGACACCCTCAACACCCGTGCCGTCTGGCGGCGCGGCAGCCGCCTGGCGGCATGACCGAGGTCCCTCCCCGGATCCCGCCCCCCATCCACTCGACCAGGCCCCGTGTTCAGGAGCAGTCGGAGCGGTACTCGAAGGGCCTGTCCGGGCATGCCCGGCATTCGAACAGGTGGATGCCGCCCGTGTGTCCGGCGGGAGTCAGACCGGCTTGACCGAGCTGCACTTCTTGAACGGGAGCCAGGGGCGGTTTCCGTCCTCGCGGGGCGCGCCCGCGTAGGTCGGGTCGCCGATCAGTTTCTGCTCCTCGTGCTCGTGGCTGGTCTCCAGGCCGAAGAGCTTGAAGCCCGTGCTCAGCTTGTGGAGGGACGTGCCCAGGCTGAGCGCGAAGCCGGCCTTCCACCAGTCGATGTTGACCTTGTAGTCGAGGCTGCTGAGCTTGCCCTTGTCGTGCAGCAGCGTCTCGAAGGGGGTCGCGTCGGAGTCCAGCGGCTCGGAGGCGGAGTGCGGGGAGGGGATGCCCGCGTTGTGGATCTGCTTGATCCCGCTGTCGCCGCCGTCCTCCCCGTTGCGCAGGTAGTTCTCGACGGTCTCGCTGTCCTTGGGGTCCTTCAGGTCCAGCTCCGCCACCTCGGTGTGCACCTCGGTGTCGGTCTTTCCGCCGCCGCCCTCGACATGCATGGTGAACGGTCCCGCCGGTACCGAACCGCGTATGTCGACGCCCGGGTTGCCGCTCATGCCGCGCTCGGCCGTGGAGATCCTGAGCCTGGTCGGGCGGTGTGCC
Source organism: Streptomyces sp. NPDC059092 (assembly GCF_042756365.1). Classification (NCBI taxonomy): domain Bacteria; kingdom Bacillati; phylum Actinomycetota; class Actinomycetes; order Kitasatosporales; family Streptomycetaceae; genus Streptomyces; species Streptomyces sp. NPDC059092. The sequence continues at coordinate 134,671 of NZ_JBHZEJ010000001.1, read as the reverse complement.
TTGCCCTCCTTCTCCTCCTTGTCGTAGTCCTCCGCGTTGTACGTCACGTAGAACTGCTGCATGTGGCTGCCCTCGCCCTGATAGGCGTTGCCGATCCGGCCGTTGATCTCCATCGTGTAGACGAAGGTGATCTCGCCGTTGCCGCGCATGACGAGGGTGTCGTTCATCCAGGTGCCCTGGGCGCCCTTGCCGGTGAGCTGGCCGACGCTCTTGTTCTCCTTGCCCGTCCTGAGGCTCTTGCCGAACTTGACGTCACCGGACTTCTCGCTGGTCGTCTTGGTGATGTCGAGGTCGGGCTGCCGGTCGGGCTCCAACTTCGGGAGCTTTTTCTCGTTCGAGTGGTTGCAGATCATGCCCAGTTCGGTGCCGTACGCCCGGGGCGGACCGCTGTTGCACTTCGCGGCGCCCTTCAGGTACTCCGCGAACTGCTTGGCGTCGTTGTAGTTGTTCTCCAGGTCCTTCTGCGGGTCGTCGCTCTGGTGCCCGTCGAACAGCCATCGCCCGCCGCCACCACCGCCCTTGGTGTAGCTACCGCTCAGCGAGGCGCTGCCGCCCCACTTCTTGAGCCCGGGGAAGTCGATCCCGCCCTCCACCCCGCCCTGCACCGTTCCCGTGGAATCGAGGGTGACCGACCCGTCGGACCACTGGGTGACCTTCATTTCACTGCTGGAACTGATCTTGATGAACAGAATGCGCATCACGGTCTTCTGCTTGTCGGTCTCCGACGCCAGGATGCATTTGTCGGGCTCGAACGCCACATCTTCGGCCTTCGTCTTGTCGTCCCCGTCACCCGGCCCCGGCAGCGTCGACACTCCGTCGTCCCCGGAGCCGGTGCCGTCCGGATCCGGCAGCGCGCTGTCCCCGCCGTTCTCGGAACCCGGGCCCGACGGGCAAGGGCCTTTGTCGACCAACTGGCATATCGCACGGTGGAGTCCACCGGTCACCTGGGTTCCGACCGGCGTGAGCGCCAGGGTCAGCACCAGGCTCACCACGATGCCGAGCAGACCGAGATATTCCACCGATGTCTGCCCACCGGCCCGGGAGAATGAGGGGCGTCTCCAACCGTTCCTCCGCATGTCCTTGCCTCTCATCCCCCGCTGACGATTCGGTCCTGACCGAACGCTACGGAGCGGGGAACTGCGACGGCTTGGGCCCCGGGACCCAGTCAGGACCCCAATTCGCCAGGCTGCGCGGACCCTTTGGGTCCTGCGGTGTCGGACGGTGAAAGGCCAGGTGAAGCGGGTGCTGCGGCAAGGTGAACACCGTCGGGGCGGGGCCGAATCCGTGGAAAGGGGAACGCGTGTCGGCGCATACGTGTGTCCGCCCGGAAGGCTCGTGACGGGGGACCCGGCACTACCGGGACGGGGCGCCGTCGGCCGCGGGCGGCTCCCGCAGCGCGAACCACAGCTCCATCCGTACGTCGGGGTCGTCCAGGTCCCGGTCCAGCAGGGCCGCGCAGCGGGTGATGCGGTGGCGGACCGTGTTGCGGTGCACGGTCAGCGCCACCGCCGTACGGTCCCAGCTTCCGTGCAGCGAGAGCCAGGCGCGCAGCGTCTCCGTCAGGGCAGGGGCGCCCGGGGCCGCCAGGAGCGGGGCCAGGAGGGTGCGGGCGTGGGACGCGGCCTCCTCCGGGGGGATCAGGGCGGCGAGGCCGGCCGCCGGGCCGGCCGGGTCGTGGCGTACGAGGGGGGTACCGGTGGCTTCCGCGCGGCCCAGTGCGCGCAGCGCGCGGGTGTCGGCGGCGGCCAGTTCCTGCGGGGGGACCGGGTCGCTGACGCCGAGGGTCCAGCCGGGCCGGGCCGTGACCTCGCGGTCGGTGAGGACGCGGACCGTCGTGCCGTCCGTGTCGGCCAGCGCGCTGCCGAGGGCCGCGGCCAGCGCGCCCGCCGCGAAGGGGGTGGCGCCGCCGCGTCCCTGGACCACCCGCCAGGGCCCGGGGCCGAGCAGCGGCGCCACCTCGGCGGGGGTGGCGCCGAGCAGCAGCCGTACCAGCGCGGCCGAGCGGCCCGCCTCCGCCGCGCCCTGATGGGGCGCGGTCAACAGGGAGAGCAGGACGACGGCGACGCCCGCGACGGTGTGGTCGCCGGGTTCGCGCCGTTCGGCCGCCACACCGAGCACCAGGCCCTGGCCGCCGCCGAGCGCGTACGCGGCGAGATGCGCGCCCTGGGTCGTGTCCGTGGCCGACGAGGGGGACGGGGTGGAGGCCGGGTTGACCACCCTGGCCAGGCGGGCGAGCGCCGTACGGGCGCCGGGGGTCGGGGTGCGGCCCGTCGAGTGCAGCTCCGCGCCGTCCGGGGCGAACAGGACCGCGCGGCCCCCGAGCCCCACGGCGAGCTGGTGCAGCACCGCGGGCACCGGGTCCTGTCTGGCCGCCGCTGCGGCCAGACCCTGCTGGGCCCGGGTCACCCGGCGCAGCTCGCGGTGGCGTGCCTCCGCCATCAGCCGCCACACCGCGCGTGCCACCGCCGTGAACCGGGTAGGGGGCGGCACCTCCAGCAGTGGCAGGCCGTGCCGGTCGCAGGCGTCGATCAGGGCGGGCGGCACCGTGTCGTACACCGGTGTCACCCCGAAGCCGAGCGCCGCCGCGCCCGCCTCGACCACGCGCGCCACGTAGGCGTCCGCGTACGCGTCGGTGAGCTGGACGCCCGCGGTCAGCAGCAGCTCGCCGCCGAGCAGATACGGGTACGGGTCCGCCATTTCGGAGGTGTGCGCCCAGTGCACCACCTGGGAACCGTCGTCCGGCGGGCCCGCGATCCGGCGCAGACCCAGCGTCCGGTCCGCCAGCAGATCGGCGAGCGGGACCGGGGGAGTGGGCGGGGAGGACGAGGCGGTGGAGGGGGTGGCGGTGGTGTCCGGCATGGATGGTCCATCCATCTTCGGCGGAAAGAATGGATGAAACGTACACTTCAGCGCCGCTTTCCGGCCACCTACCGTCATGACCCACACGCTCGGCCACCGCCGCGTACGCCCACTTCTCCGCGTACGCGTACGGACACGAGCCCCCTCAGGTGTGAGACGAGACGGAGGAAGCCCATGGCTGTCGACTACGCGGTGATCGTCGTCTATCTGGCCGGCATGCTCGCCATGGGCTGGTGGGGCATGCGCCGCGCCAAGTCCAAGAGCGAGTTCCTGGTGGCGGGCCGCAGGCTCGGCCCCTGGATGTACTCCGGCACCATGGCCGCCATCGTCCTGGGCGGCGCCTCGACCATCGGCGGGGTCGGCCTCGGCTACCGCCACGGCCTCTCCGGTGCCTGGATGGTCTTCGCCATCGGCCTCGGGCTGCTCGCCCTCTCCGTCTTCTTCTCCGCGCGGATCGCCCGGCTGAAGGTCTACACCGTCTCCGAGATGCTCGACCTGCGGTACGGCGGCCGGGCCGGGCTCATCTCGGGCATCGTGATGTGGGCGTACACCCTGATGCTCGCCGTCACCTCGACCATCGCGTACGCCACGATCTTCGACGTCCTCTTCGACCTGAACCGCACCGTCGCGATCATCCTGGGCGGGGCCGTCGTGGTCGCGTACTCGACGCTCGGCGGCATGTGGTCCATCACGCTGACGGACATGGTGCAGTTCGTCGTGAAGACCATCGGGGTGCTGCTGCTCCTGCTGCCCATAGCGGTCGTCAAGGCCGGTGGCTTCGCAGAGATGAAGGAGCGGCTGCCCTCCGAGTACTTCTCGCCGTTCGGCATCGGCGGCGAGACGATCTTCACGTACGTCCTGATCTACACCTTCGGCATGCTGATCGGACAGGACATCTGGCAGCGGGTGTTCACCGCGCGCGGCGACAAGGTCGCGCGCTGGGGCGGCACCGTCGCCGGTACGTACTGTCTGCTGTACGCGCTGGCCGGCGCGGTCATCGGCACGGCCGCCAAGGTGCTCTACCCGAACCTGGGCAGCGCGGACGACGCGTTCGCGACCATCGTCAAGGACGAACTGCCCGTGGGCGTGCGCGGGCTGGTGCTGGCCGCCGCCCTGGCCGCCGTGATGTCGACCTCCTCCGGCGCGCTGATCGCCTGCGCGACCGTGGCCAACAACGACATCTGGGCGCGGCTGCGCGGAGCCGTCGGGCGGGGCGGGGACGAGCGCGGCGAGGTGGACGAGGTGCGGGGCAACCGGCTGTTCATCCTGGTCATGGGCGTCGGTGTGATCGGCGTCGCCATCGCGCTGAACAACGTGGTCGAGGCCCTGACCGTCGCGTACAACCTGCTCGTCGGCGGACTGCTCGTACCGATCCTGGGCGGGCTGCTGTGGCGGCGCGGCACGGTGTACGGCGCGCTGACCGCCGTGGTCGTCGGCGGGGGCACGGTCGTGGGGCTGATGGCGGCGTACGGGATCCTCGCCAACCAGCCCATCTACTACGGCCTGCTGGCCTCGCTCGCCTCGTACGTGATCGTCAGCCTGGCGACGCCACCGACGGACGAGGCGGTTCTCGCGGCCTGGCGCGCCCGGCTCGCCGGGGAGACGCCGGAGGAGGCCGGGGAGTCCACTGTCAGTGGGCTGGTCCATTCTTGAGACGGAGCACTTGCGGCAGAGTGCCGCAGAACGGTCATAGTGCGTCGGTGCGTCGGTGCGTCGGTGCGTCGGTGCGTCAGCGGGTCACGCGGTGCGGGGCCGCACGACGCGACGCGGCGACGCAAGCGACGCGGTGACACACCAATACAGCGATACACCGATACAGCGGTACGACGATTTTCGGAGAGGCCCGACGATGAGCAGCAACGGACACCACGGACACCGGAACGGCCCGCGCGGGCCCGTCGACTCGTCCCGTGTCCCGAGGTACGCGGGACCGGCCACGTTCGCCCGGCTGCCCCGGCTGGACGAGGTCGGTACGGCCGATGTCGCCGTCGTCGGCGTCCCCTTCGACACCGGGGTCTCCTACCGGCCCGGCGCCCGCTTCGGCGGCAACGCGATACGGGAGGCGTCGCGGCTGCTGCGTCCGTACAACCCGGCGCAGGACGCCTCGCCGTTCGCGCTCGCGCAGGTCGCGGACGCCGGGGACATCGCGGCCAACCCGTTCGACATCAACGAGGCGGTCGACACGATCGAGGCGGCGGCCGACGATCTGCTCGGGACCGGTGCGCGGCTGATGACCCTCGGCGGTGACCACACGATCGCGCTCCCGCTGCTCCGCTCGGTCGCGAAGCGGCACGGACCGGTCGCGCTGCTCCACTTCGACGCCCATCTCGACACCTGGGACACCTACTTCGGTGCGGAGTACACGCACGGCACCCCGTTCCGCCGGGCCGTCGAGGAGGGCATTCTCGACACGGAGGCGCTGTCCCACGTCGGTACGCGCGGCCCCCTGTACGGGAAGCGGGACCTGGACGAGGACGCCAGGATGGGGTTCGGGATCGTCACGTCCGCCGATGTGATGCGCCGGGGCGTGGACGAGATCGCCGACCAGCTCCGGCAGCGCATCGGGGACCGGCCGCTGTACATCTCCGTCGACATCGACGTCCTGGACCCGGCGCACGCCCCGGGCACCGGCACCCCCGAGGCGGGCGGGCTGACCTCGCGGGAGCTCCTGGAGATCATCCGGGGGCTGGCCTCCTGCCGGCTCGTCTCCGCGGACGTGGTGGAGGTCGCGCCCGCGTACGACCACGCGGAGATCACCGCCGTCGCCGCCTCCCACACGGCGTACGAACTGACGACGGTCATGTCCCGCCAGATCGCCCGGGCTTCCGGGGCGGCACAGGGCTCGGCGGTCGCCGAGGCCGCCGAGGTTGCTCGGGCCGCCGAGGCCGCCGAAGGCTCCGCGGCGGAGGCGCGCTGATGCACGACCACGACCACGAACCCGCACGTCTCACCCCCGAACAGACCGCCGCGGCCCTCGCCCCGCCGTCCGGCCGGCGCGGCGGCGATCTCGTCGTCGAGACGCTGTACGGCCTCGGCGCCACGACCGTCTTCGGCCTGCCGGGGCAGCACGCCCTCGGCATGTTCGACGCGCTGCGCCGCTCCTCGCTCCGGTACATCGGGCTGCGCGTGGAGAACAACGCGGGGTTCGCCGCCGACGCGTACGGCCGGGTCACCGGCGAGGTCGCCCCGCTGCTGCTCTCCACCGGCCCCGGCGCGCTGACCGCGCTCCCCGCGCTCCAGGAGGCGGCGGCGGCCTCGGCGCCCGTGCTGGCGATCTCCAGCCAGATCCCGGCGGCGGGTCTGGGCGGCGGGCGCCACGGGTATCTGCACGAGCTGCGCGACCAGCAGGCGTCCTTCCGCGACATCGTGAAGTCCGTGCACCCCGTCCGTACGCCCTCGCAGATCCCGTCCGCGATCGCCGCAGCCTGGGAGTCCGCGCTCACCGCACCGCACGGCCCGGTCTGGGTGGAGATCCCGCAGGACGTGCTGCTCGCGGAGGTCTCGCTGCCCCTCGTCACGGCGATGGACGCCACCCCGCGTGAGCTGCACCCGCGCCCCGAGCTGACCGCCGTCGCCGCGCACGCGCTGTCGCACGCGGTACGGCCGGTGATCATCGCCGGTGGCGGGGTGGTCCGGGGGGACGCGTCCGGCAAGCTGCGGGCGCTCGCCGAGAAGCTGGACGCGCCGGTCGTCACGACGGCCGGGGGCAAGGGCGCGTTCCCCTGGGAGCACCCGCTGTCCCTCCAGTCCTGGATGGAGGACCGGCACACCACGGACTTCCTGGAGGACGCGGACGTGGTGCTGGTGGTCGGCTCGGGGCTGGGCGAGCTGTCCTCGAACTACCACACGTTCCGCCCGCGCGGCCGGGTGATCCAGATCGAGGCGGACCTCGGCAAGCTGGAGTCCAACCACCCGGCGCTCGGCATCCACGCCGACGCCAGGAACGCGCTGGCCGCGCTGCTGGAGTCGGTCGGCGCCCGTGAGGACCCGGCCGCCGCCGCGGCCGTGGCCGCCGTCCTGGAGCGGGTACGGGAGCGGATCGCGGCCCAGGACCTCACGCTGGAGCGGCGGGTGCTGGCCGCGGTCCGCGAGGCCCTGCCCGCCGCGTCCCCCAGCTTCTGGGACATGACGATCCTGGCCTACTGGGCGTGGTCCGCCTGGCCGGGCCCGATGCACTCGGGTCAGGGCGCGGGCGGTCTCGGCTACGGCTTCCCCGCCGCGCTCGGCGCGGCGGTGGCCGACCGTACGCGACCGGTGCTGGCGGTGTCGGGCGACGGCGGCGCGATGTACTCGATCGCGGAGCTGGCCACCGCCCGCCAGTACGACCTGCCGGTCACGTGGCTGATCGTGGACGACGGCGGCTACGGCATCCTGCGCGAGTACATGACGGACGCCTTCGGCGAGCCGGCGGGAACGGAGCTGTCCCGGCCGGACTTCGTGGCCCTGGCGGAGTCCTTCGGCGTCCCGGCGGTCCGTACGGCACCCGAGTCCTTGCGCGAGGACCTGGCGAAGGCGCTCGCGGAGCCGGGCCCTTCCGTCGTGGTACTCCCCGCGCTGCTGCGGATGTTCGCCCCGACCCATCTGGACGCTCGATGACGTTCAGTACGGAAGCGTGACCTTGTCCCGTACAACCGTTCCCTGACGCCGGTGTGTCATACCGGTGGGTGTGTCGCGGGGGCGCACCCACCGACACCAAGGGGCGGGAAGCCGACATGACTCACCAGCAGATACCGGCGCACATAGCGGGGCGTCCCTCCCGGCGGGCCCGTGGCGCGCTCTCCGTGGCGCTCGCCGCGGGTGTGCTCGTCCCGGTCGCCGCCGTCGCGGGAGCCGCGCCCGCCGCTGCCGCCGCGCCCGCCGTCGTCTGCACCTCGGGCAAGGCGGGGCTCGCCGCCCAGCTCACCAAGGACATCACCGCGTCGCTCAAGAACAGGAAGTCCACGACCGCCGTCGCCGTCCTGGACCGTACGACCAGAACGAGCTGCACCCTGCGGGCGACGCAGAAGTTCGACTCCGCCAGCGTGGTCAAGGTGACCGTCCTCGCCACCCTGCTCTGGGACGCGAAGAAGACGAACCGCTACCTGACGCAGCGCGAGATCGATCTCTCCACGGCCATGATCACCAAGTCGGACAACGCCGCGACCACCACCCTGTGGAAGCAGCTCGGCCTGACGAAGATCAAGGGGTTCATCAAGGCCGCGGGTATGACCCAGACCGTTCCCGGCGCCGATGGTTACTGGGGCCTCACCCAGATCACGGCTCAGGACGAGCAGAAGCTGCTGGCCCTCGCCACCGCGAAGAACACCGTGCTCAGCGACAACGCGCGCGCCTTCCTCCTGGAGCGGATGCGCAAGGTCGTCACGTCCCAGCGCTGGGGTGTGCCCGCCGGAGCCCCGGCGACCGCCACCGTCCAGCTCAAGAGCGGCTGGCTCTCCCGCTCCACCCACGGCTGGCGCGTGCACAGCGTCGGCGCGTTCACCGGCAAGGGGCACGACTACACGATCAGCGTGCTCACCCACGACAACAAGACGATGAACGACGGCGTCAACACCGTCCAGGCCGTGGCGAAGGCCGTCCACAAGGACCTGAACCCGGCGGTGAAGACGGCCGGGGCCGCCGTCCACTCCGTACCCGCGACACCGTACGAGGCCGTCCCGGCGACCCCGGAGAAGGCCGCCAGGGAGGCAGTCCCCGCCACGCGCTGAGGCGACGTCCCGGAGCGGCGCCATGGAGCCGCGCCGCGGAGCCACGCGCCGGGGCGTTCCGCTGATGATCGAACGAATGTGCGGGTCCCGGGTCCTAGGTCCCGGGACCCGTCTTTGTTGCGGAGGGATGAAATCCGCTGTTCCCCGCGTTGGTGCCTTCCGGCAGATCAGGACGATCAGCATGACGATCAGATCAGCGTGACGATCGGATCGGCGATCGGTTCAGCGGGATGACGGAGGCACATGGTGGCGGAGGCGTCGGCAGGACAGGGCTGGGCACGGCGGCTGTCCGGGTACGCGTGGCGGTACCGGCGCAACGTGGTGCTCGCGCTCGGATCGTCACTCGTCGGCATGGCGGTGATGGCCCTCGTCCCGCTGATCACCAAGGTCGTCATCGACGATGTGATCGGGGCGGGACACCGCTCGCTCCTCGTCTGGACCGGACTGCTCGTCGGGGCCGCGCTCATCGTCTACGCGGCCACCTACGTCCGCCGGTACTACGGCGGACGGCTCGCGCTCGACGTCCAGCACGATCTCCGTACGGAGATGTACGCCACGATCGCCCGGCTCGACGGACGCCGTCAGGACACCCTCTCCACCGGGCAGGTCATCGGCCGCGCCACCAGCGACCTCCAGCTGATCCAAGGGCTGCTCTTCATGCTGCCGATGACGATCGGCAACGTCCTGCTCTTCCTGATGTCCCTGGTGATCATGGCGTGGCTGTCGCCGCCGCTCACCCTGATAGCCCTGGCCGTCGCGCCCGCCCTCTGGTTCATCGCCCGCCGCAGCCGTACCAAACTGCACCCCGCCACCTGGTACGCGCAGGCACAGGCCGGTGCCGTCGCCGGGGTCGTGGACGGCGCCGTCACCGGTGTCCGGGTCGTCAAGGGCTTCGGCCAGGAGGACCAGGAGACGGGGAAGCTCCGCGAGGCCGGACGGAAACTGTTCGCGGGCCGGCTGCGGACCATCCGGTTCAACTCCCGCTACACCCCCGCCCTCCAGGCGGTCCCCGCGCTCGGGCAGGTCGCGATGCTCGCGCTCGGCGGCTGGCTGGCCACCCGGGGCCAGATCACCCTCGGCACCTTCGTCGCCTTCTCCACCTATCTGGCCCAGCTCGTCGGACCCGTCAGGATGCTCGCCATGGTCCTGACCGTCGGCCAGCAGGCACGGGCCGGCGTCGAACGCGTACTGGAGCTGATCGACACCGAGCCCACCCTCCAGGACGGGACGAAGGAGCTGGCCGCGACCGCCGAGGCGTCGGTCGAGTTCGACGACGTGTCCTTCGCGTACGAGGACGGCCGCCCCGTCCTCGACGGCTTCTCGCTGGAGCTGGCCCCCGGCGAGACCGTCGCCGTCGTCGGCGCCTCCGGCAGCGGCAAGTCCACCCTCTCGCTCCTGCTGCCCCGCTTCTACGACGTGACCCATGGCGCCGTCCTCGTCGGCGGCCACGACGTCCGCGAACTCACCCTCGCCTCGCTGCGCTCCGCGATCGGCCTCGTACCGGAGGACAGCTTCCTCTTCTCCGACACCATTCGCGCCAACCTCGCGTACGGCAAACCCGACGCCACCGACGAGGAGATCTTCCGGGCCACGCGCGCCGCCCAGGCCCACGGCTTCATCAGCGAGCTGCCCCGCGGCTACGACACCGCGGTGGGCGAACAGGGCCTCACCCTCTCCGGCGGCCAGCGCCAGCGCATCGCCCTCGCCCGCGCGATCCTCACCGACCCCCGGCTGCTCGTCCTGGACGACGCCACCTCCGCCGTCGACTCCCGTGTGGAGCACGAGATCCACGAGGCGCTGCGCGCGGTGATGGCCGGGCGCACGACCCTGCTCATCGCCCACCGCCGCTCCACCCTCGGCCTTGCCGACCGTATCGCCGTCCTGGACGGCGGGCGGCTCTCCGACGTCGGCACCCACGAGGAGCTTCAGCGGCGCTCCGCGCTCTACCGGCGGCTGCTGACCGAGCCCGACGAACTGGCCGGCACCTCGCCGGGCGGTACGCGCGGCTCCGTCGCGGCGGAGGCGCGTACGCAGGACGGATGTCCGGTGACGGACGACTGCCCGGCGGACGACCTCACCCGCCGGCAGGCCCAGTCGGCCCAGCCGCTCCAGCCGGAGGTCGACCAGGTCCAGCAGGAGATCGACGCCGAGTTCGACGCGGAGCGCGGGGTCACCTCCGCCCTGTGGGTACGGGACGACACCGCCGCCGGTGACACGACGGCCGCCGGTGCCACCCCCGAACTGCTCGCCCAGGTCGAGGCGCTGCCCCCGGCCACCGACGTCCCCGAGATCGACGAGGCACGCGCCGTCGCCGCCGAGGAGTCGTACGGACTGCGCAGGCTGCTGCGCGGCTTCTGGCCGGCGCTGCTGGTCAGCCTGGCGCTGGTCGCCGTGGACGCCGGGATGGGGCTGCTGCTGCCGGTCCTCATCCGGCACGGCATCGACCAGGGCGTCGAACAGCTCGCGCTCGGCGCGGTCTGGGTGGCCGCCTCGCTCGGCCTGCTGACCGTACTGGTCCAGTGGGCGGCGCAGATCGGCGAGACCCGGAAGACCGGACGCACTGGCGAAAGGATTCTCTACTCCCTGCGCCTCAAGATCTTCGCGCAGCTCCAGCGGCTCGGACTCGACTACTACGAGCGCGAGCTGACCGGCCGCATCATGACCCGGATGACCACCGACGTCGACGCGCTGTCGACGTTCCTCCAGACCGGGCTGGTCACCGCGTTCGTCTCCGTCGTCACCTTCGCCGGCATCCTCGTGGTGCTGCTGGTGATCGACGTGGAGCTGGCGCTCGTCGTCTTCGCGACACTGCCCGTGCTGATCATCGGTACGGTCTTCTTCCGCCGCAAGAGCGTCCAGGCGTACGAGCTGGCGCGCGAGCGCATCAGCGTCGTCAACGCCGACCTCCAGGAGTCCGTGTCCGGGCTGCGCATCGTCCAGGCGTTCCGGCGCGAGGGCGACAGCGGCGAGCGCTTCGCCGCCCGCAGCGACCACTACCGCGCGGCGCGCGTGCGCGGCCAGTGGCTGATATCCGTCTACTTCCCCTTCGTCCAGCTCCTGTCGTCGGTGGCCGCGGCGGCCGTGCTGATCGTGGGCGCGGGGCGGGTGGAGGCCGGGACGCTGACGACGGGCGCGCTGGTCGCGTACCTCCTCTACATCGACCTGTTCTTCGCACCCGTGCAGCAGCTCTCGCAGGTCTTCGACGGCTACCAGCAGGCGACCGTCTCGCTCGGCCGGATCCAGGAGCTGCTGCGGGAGCGGACGTCGACGGAGGCGCCGCGGAAGGCCCTCGACGTGCTGTCGCTGCGCGGGGAGATCGCCTTCGAGGACGTCGACTTCGCGTACAGCGGAGCGGACGGTGGGACGGACGCCGGTTCGGACGGTGGGACGGACAGCGGGGCGGACGGTGGGGCGGACGGCTCTCCGGACGCCGGTGCGGGTGAGGTGGGGGAGACCGCGCTCAAGGGCGTGAACCTGCACATCCCGGCCGGGCAGACCGTCGCCTTCGTCGGGGAGACCGGCGCGGGCAAGTCGACGCTCGTCAAGCTGGTCGCGCGGTTCTACGACCCGACCGGCGGCCGGGTCACCGCGGACGGTACGGACCTGCGCGACCTGGACCTGACGGCCTACCGCCGCAGGCTCGGCGTCGTCCCGCAGGAGGCGTACCTCTTCGCCGGTACGGTCCGGGACGCCATCGCGTACGGGCGCCCCGAGGCGACCGACGCGGAGGTGGAGGCCGCGGCGCGCGCGGTCGGCGCGCACGAGATGATCGCCACGCTGGACGGCGGCTACCTGCACGAGGTCGCCGAGCGCGGCCGTAACCTCTCGGCCGGGCAGCGCCAGCTCGTCGCGCTGGCCCGCGCCGAACTGGTCGACCCGGACGTCCTGCTGCTGGACGAGGCGACCGCCGCGCTGGACCTCGCCAGCGAGGCCCTGGTCAACCAGGCGACCGACCGGCTCGCGGGACGCCGTACGCCCGGCGACGACGCTCCGTCGAGCCGCACCACCCTGATCGTCGCGCACCGGCTGACCACGGCGGCGCGCGCGGACCGGGTGGTCGTGATGGACCACGGACGGGTGGTCGAGGACGGGACGCACGAGGAACTGCTCGCGCTGGACGGCCGGTACACGCGGCTGTGGCGGAGCTTCATCGGGGAGGAAGAGCCCGCGGTCGTCTCATGAGCCGCGCGGCGGAGCGTCATACATAGTGCGGCGGGGAGCGTCATACGCAGCGCTGCGGAGCGTCATACGCAGCGCTGCGGAGCGCTCCTTACCTCTGTATCTCCGCGCCTGCGTACCGCGCCGTGCGCAACCGTCCGGGCCCCGTCGGGCGTCGTACATATGTACACCCGAATACCCCAGGGGGCGCGTGTGTTCGCATTTGCTGGCCGCAGGGACGCCGGCGACAGAGTCGGCAGAGAGGCGGCGGGCGGTGCCGCGCGGGCGGACAGGGTCCTGCTGCACTGCCTGGTGACGCTGGCCGCCACCGGTGCCCTCGTGGTGGGCGCCCCGGGCTCGCCGCGCGCCGAGGCGGTGTCCGTCTGCTCGGGGCGGCCGGAGAAGACCGTGCCGTTCGCCACCGGCGAGCTGCGCGTCTACAAGGCACGCGGTTACGCCTGCGCGATCACCGTCGCCAAGAACCCGGGCAAGAAGCGCTCCATGTCGGTCAGCCTCCAGCCGCGCGGCGGAAACCCGGTGGTGGACAGCGGGAGTTTCACGCGCCAGGCGGGGCCGGTCACGGTGCACGCGCTGAACCGCTGCGTACGGGCCTCCGGCGTGGTCTCCGGGAAGAAGGCATCCACGGGGTGGATCCTCTGCTGATCGCGGGTGCCAGCCGGTAGTTCGGGGTGCGGGTCTGGCGGGTCGGGCGCGGATCCGGCTAAGTTCACGGCGTCTGTCATGAACACAGGGAGCGTGAATGCGCAAGGCGCTGAGATGGGTGTTGTCGCTCGTACTGGTCATAGGCACCGTGACCACGGCCGGTGCGGCCACGGCGAGTGCGGCCACCGCGAGCGTGGCCACCGCCACCACAGGTACCGCTGAGGTCGCCGATACCGCCGACATCAAGGACCGTATCCTCGCGATCCCGGGGATGAGCCTGATCCAGGAGAAGCCGTACGAGGGGTACCGCTACTTCGTTCTCAACTACACCCAGCCGGTCGATCACCGGAATCCGTCCAAGGGCACCTTCCAGCAGCGACTCACACTGCTGCACAAGGACACCAGCCGCCCCACCGTCTTCTACACCAGCGGCTACAACGTCTCCACCAACCCGAGCCGCAGCGAGCCGACCCGGATCGTCGACGGCAACCAGGTTTCGCTGGAGTACCGCTTCTTCACCCCGTCCCGGCCGCAACCGGCCGACTGGTCGAAGCTGACGATCTGGCAGGCGGCCAGTGACCAGCACCGGATCTTCACCGCGCTGAAGAAGGTCTACGCCAAGAAGTGGCTCGCCACGGGCGGTTCCAAGGGCGGCATGACCGCCACGTACTACGAGCGCTTCTACCCGCGCGACATGGACGGCGTCGTCGCGTACGTCGCGCCCAACGACGTGGTGAACAGAGAGGACTCGGCGTACGACCGGTTCTTCGAGCGCGTCGGCACCAAGGAGTGCCGCGACAGGCTCAACGCCGTGCAGCGCGAGGCGCTCGTCCGGCGCGCGCCGCTGGAGAAGCGGTACCAGGAGTGGGCGCGGGCCGAGGGCGCGACCTTCACGACGGTCGGCTCGCTCGACAAGGCGTACGAAGCCGTGGTCCTCGACTTCGTCTGGGCCTTCTGGCAGTACAGCGCGGAGTCCGACTGCGCGTACATCCCGGAGGCCACCGCCTCCGACCAGGAGATCTACGACGTCATCGACTCGATCTCCGGGTTCTCCTTCTACACCGACCAGGGCCTTGAGCCGTACACGCCGTACTACTATCAGGCGGGCACCGAGCTGGGCTCGCCCACCATCAAGCTGCCGCACCTGGGCAAGCTGAGCCGGTACGGATACCAGGCGCCGCGCAATTTCGTGCCGCGCTCCATCCCGATGAGGTTCAACCCGCTGGCGATGCCCGCCGTCGACAGCTGGGTCCGCCACCACGCGCACCAGATGCTGTTCGTGTACGGGCAGAACGACCCGTGGGGCGCCGAGCCCTTCCGCCTCGGCAAGGGCGCGCGTGACAGCTACGTGTACGTCGCGCCGGGCGCCAACCACGGCGCCAACGTCGCCGGGCTCGTGCCCGACCAGCAGGCGAAGGCCACCGCCAGGATCCTGGAGTGGGCGGGCGTCGCCCCTGCCGCGGTCCGGGCGGACGCGGCGAAGGCGAAGCCGCTGGCGCCGTTCGACAGCAAGCTCGACCGGCAGAAGGTGCAGCGGGAGCACGCGCTGCGCCCGTAACGCCTGAAGGTGGGGTGGGGGACGTCGAGCGACGGCCCCCACCCCACCCCGGTGGTTCTCTGCTCGGCAGTCCAGCAGTCCAGCAGTCCAGCAGTTCGGTGGCTCAGTAGCTCAGGCCGTGGCCGACCGGGTACAGCACCCGCGCCGGATCGTCCGCCCGCTGTACGGGAACGGGCAGCAGCCCCCGGGGCCGTACCCGGCCCGCGATCACCCGTGCCGCGGCCCGCAGTTCGACATCCGTCCAGGAGTATGTGGCGAGGGACGCCGCCACGCCGGAGAGCCGCGCGATGTCGTACGGATTGCGGATCGCGACGGTCACGACCGGCACCCCGGTCTCGGCCAGCGCGCCGACCAGGGTGCGCTGCGCGCTGGTGGCCGAGACGTTGTACGTCGCGACGACGACCGCGTCCTTGCCCCGCGCCGCTTTCACGGCCTCGTCGATCCGGGCGGCGGCCGGCGCCGTACCCGTGGAGAGGGCGGTGGCGCTGAACCCCAGTTCGTTGAGGGCGCTGGCGAGCACGGTGGTCGGCGGCCCGGTCGTCCCGGAGGGCGAGGCCGGATCGGCCCCGACGACCAGCAGGTTCCGCTCCCGGCGGCGGCTCAGGGGAAGCAGCCCGCGTTCGTTGGTGAGCAGGGTGGTCGTCGAGTCGGCGATCCGGTCGGCGGTGGCGAGATGGACGCGGGTGCCGACCGTACGGTCCACGTCGCGGCCGGTGACGTACGGGTCGCGGAACAGCCCGAGGCGCTCCTTGAGTTCGAGGATCCGCAGAACCGATTCCTCGATGCGCGGGACGGTCAGCTCGCCGTCCTTGACCGCCGTCAGGACCGCGTTCCAGGCGAGCTTGAGGTCCGGCGGGTTGAGCAACTGGTCCACGCCCGCCTTGAGCGCGAGGACCGGGACGCGGGCGTCCCCGTACTTCAGCCGGACGCCCTCCATGCCGAGCGCGTCCGTGACCACCACGCCCCGGTAGCCGAGCTGTTCGCGCAGGACGCCGGTGACGATGGGGTGCGAGAGGGTCGCCGGGTCCTCGCTCGGGTCGAGGGCCGGGACGACGATGTGCGCGGTCATGATCGAGGTGACACCGGCGGCGATCGCCGCGCGGAACGGCGGAGCGTCCAGTTCCGTCCACTGCTCGCGCGTGTGGTGGATCGTGGGGAGGGAGTAGTGGCTGTCGTCCGTCGTGTCCCCGTGACCCGGGAAGTGCTTGGCCGCGGTGGCGATTCCCGCGCTCTGGTACCCCGTCACCTGGGCGGCGACCATTCCGGCCACGGCCTGCGGGTCGGCGCCGAAGGAACGTACGCCGATGACCGGGTTGGCCGGGTTGACGTTGACGTCCGCGTCGGGCGCGTAGTTCTGGTTGATCCCCATCGCCGCCAGCTCCGCCCCGGCGATCCGGGCGGCCTCGCGGGCGCCGGAGCGCGAACCGGAGGCGCCGAGCGCCATCGCGCCCGGCAGCAGCGTGGCGGGCTTGCCGACCCGGGCGACGATGCCGTGCTCCTGGTCGGTGGCGATCAGGAGGGGCACAGGGATGCGCCCGGCCAGCCCCGCCCGCTGGATGCCGTTGGAGAGCCCGGCGATCTGGTGCGGATCGCGGGTGTTGTGCGCCCAGGCGAAGTAGATGATCCCGCCGACGTGGTACGTGGAGACCAGCTCGGCGGCGGTACGGACGCCGATCTCGGCGAGATTGGCGTCGACGTCGGCCTGGTCGGGATCGGTGGCGGAGTGCCCGTACACCCGCATGACGAAGAGCTGGCCGACCTTCTCCTCCAGGCTCATCCGGGCGACGAGGCGGCGGAGCCGGTCGCGGACGGCGACGGGGGTGCGGGCGCGAGCGGGGGATACGGCGGCGGCTGTGGTGGTAACGGCAGCCGCCGCTACGGCGGTTGCGGTGAGGAGGGTGCGTCTGGAGATGGTCCGGTCGTGCACGGGTGCTCCTTCCGGCCGTGTGCTGCGAGGGAAGTGAAGGAAACTTCCAGGGGTTCACGGTTATCCGGAAAGTAACTGCCGGTCAAGAGATCTGCCACCCAAGGCGGTCGGCCGTGTATCGGCGGCGACGGCTCAGGTGGACCGGGCTCAGGCGGTCCGGGATCAGGCGGGGGCCAGGCGGCGGGGCTCAGGTGGTCCGGGATCAGACGGGGGCCAGGCGGCGGGGGATCAGGCGGTGGCCGTCGTGGCGGGGGTGGCCTCGGTGGCGACCGTGGCGACCCTCGGCCAGTGGCGTCGCAGGGTGTCCACCGCCGCCGTGACGGCCGGGCGTCGGGCGGCGCCGGTGCGCCACAGGGCGTACAGGCGCCGTATCGGCACCGGTTCCAGGGCGACCGCCCGTACCCCCTCCGGCAGCGGCCCGCGCCCGAGCCGGGGGATCATGGCGATGCCGAGGCCCGCGGCCACCAGCGCGACCTGGGTGTGGTTCTCCTCGGCCTGGTGCGCGAGATCCGGCTCGCAGCCGGCCGCGCGCAACGTGCGGACCAGCCAGTCGTGGCAGACCGTGCCCGGCGGCTGGCAGATCCAGCGCTCGCCCGCCAGGTCCTCCCTGCGGACGGAGCGGCGCGCGGCCAGCGGGTGCGAGGCGTGGACGAGTACGTCGCACAGGTCGTCCCCGATGACCGCCTGCTCCACGCCCTCGGGGGCGGGCAGCGGGGCGATGTCCCAGTCGTGGGCGACGGCGAGGTCGAGGGCGCCACGGGCGACCAGATCGATGGACAGGTGCGGGTCGATCTCGCGCAGCCGGACATCGAGGGTGGGGTGGAGTGCGGCCAGCTCCGCCAGTACGCCGGGGAGCAGCCCGCGCGCCGAGGACGCGAACGCGCCGACGACGAGCTGCCCGGTCGGCTGTCCCCTGCGCTCCTCAAGGGTGGTCTCGGCGCGCTCGACGAGGGAGAGCAGTTCCTCGGCGGTGGCGGCGAGATGCCGGGCCTCGTCCGTGAGCGCGACGCCGCGCCCGCGCCGCTCCAGCAGGGTCGTACGGGTCTCCCGCTCCAACTTGGTGATCTGCTGCGACACCGCCGAGGGGGTGTAGCCGAGGGCGGAGGCGGCCGCCGCCACGGAGCCGTGCACGGAGACGGCGTGCAGCGCGCGCAGCCGGGCCAGATCGAGCATGGTCGCCCCCTGGGAAGCGGAATCGTCAGCGTTGAGTCGTCAACGCCGAGTCGGCGGCAATGAGCCGGCCTGGACGAGCCGGCATCGATGAGCCGGCCTGGACGAGCCGGCATCGATGAGCCGGCATCGATGGGTCATCAGCAGTGAATCATAAGCAATGCTCAATTCAACCATGAAGGAATGTTCGCTGGTGCTACATGGTGGGTAGCGGTGATCCTCTCCGTATGCGTACCGCACACAAAGCTCTCGCCGTCCTCGTGACCGCCGTCTGGGGGGTCAACTTCGTCGTGATCGAGGTCGGCCTCGGCCACTTCCCGCCGTTGCTCTTCTCCGCCCTGCGCTTCCTGGTCGCCGCGCTGCCCGCGGTCTTCTTCGTGGGCCGGCCGAAGGTCGCCTGGAAGTGGGTGATCGGGGTCGGTCTGGCGTTGGGAGTGGCCAAGTTCGGGCTGCTCTTCGTGGGGATGGACCGGGGCATGCCGGCCGGTCTCTCGTCCCTCGTCCTGCAGATCCAGGCGGTCTTCACCCTGCTCTTCGCCGCCGTGGCCCTCGGCGAGCGACCCGGGCGGGTGCGGCTGCTGGGCATGGGGGTCGCGCTCGCCGGGATCGCCGTCGCGGCGGTCGACGAGGGGAGTTCGGGGCCTGTGCTCGCCTTTGCGCTGGTCATCGCCGCCGCGGCCTGCTGGGGAGTCTCCAACGTACTCACCCGCAAGGCGTCACCGCCGGACGCCCTGAACTTCATGGTGTGGGTCTCCGTCGTCCCCGTACTCCCCCTGCTCGGGCTCTCCCTGCTCTTCGAGGGCCCGGACACGGACCTGGCCGCGCTGCGCGCGCTGGACTGGTCCGGCGCCGGCACCGTCCTCTACGCGGCCTGGGTCACGACCGTCTTCGGCTTCGGTGCCTGGGGCTATCTGCTGCGCCGCTACCCGGCCTCGTCCGTCGCCCCCTTCTCGCTGCTCGTGCCCGTCTTCGGGATGTCCTCGGCCGCCGTGCTGCTCCACGAGTCCGTCAGCCCACTGCGCTGGTGCGCGGCGGCCCTGCTGGTCGGGGGAGTGGCGCTGGCGTCGCTGTCGTGGGGCGGCTCCGGGAACCGGAGCGGGAGCGGGAGCGGGAACGGTAGCGGGGAGGTCGGCGGCCGGGGCACCCCGGAAAGTACCCCGGTCACACCGGCGTCGCCCCCGCAGTCCCCGCCTGCCCCACCTGCCTCATCGACCGCATCGTTTCCGCAGCCCCCGTCGTCCTCGCCGTCTTCGGTGGCCGTCGGAACGCGTGCCGGTACGTGTGCGGACTCGTCCCCACGCGGCGCTTGAAGCGGTCACGGAAGGCGGTCGGGGAGCCGAAGCCGACCCGCGTGGCGATCCGTTCGACGGGGTGTGGGGTCGTCTCCAGCAGGTACTGCGCCTGACGGATCCGGGCCCGGTGCAGCCACTGGAGCGGGGTGGTCCCGGTCTGCTCCCGGAAGCGCCGGTTGAGGGTACGGGTGCTCATACCGGCCCGGTCGGCGATGTCGTCGAGCGTCAGATCCTGTCCCGCGTTCTCCTCCAGTCGGCGCAGCAGCGGCTCCAGGGCCGATCCCCGGGGCACGGGGGGCCGGGCGTGAACGATGAACTGGGCCTGTCCGCCGTCACGTTCGAGCGGTATCACGGAAAACCGCGCCGCGTCGGCGGCCAGGGCGGAGCCATGGTCGCGCCGGATGAGGTGCAGGCAGAGATCGAGCCCGGCGGCGGCCCCGGCCGAGGTCAGGAACTGCCCGTTGTCCACGTACAGCACCGTGGGGTCCACTTCGACGGCCGGATACAGCTTGGCCGGCAGCGGGGCGGCCACTCGGTGCGTGGTGGCCCGCAGCCCGTCCAGCAGCCCGGTGGCGGCCAGCGCCGAACGCCCCGGCGCAGATCGAGACGATACGGGTGCCACCGGCCGCCGCCTGCCGCAGTGCGTCGAGGGCCTCCTCGGGCAGGGGCGCGGTCGGATCGGCGACTCAGGGCAGCACGATCGTGTCCGCCTCGGCCAGCGCCTCCAGCCCCCAGGGCGCCCGTAGCGGGAAGGCCCCCGTGTCGACCTCGTCGCTCGCGGCACAGATCCGCACCTCATAGGCGGCGCTGCCGTCGGGCGGCCGGATGCGGGAGAAGACCTCGGTGGGGGTGGCGAGGTCGAAGGCGATGACTCCGTCGAGAGCGAGAACGGCCAGGATGTGCATGGCGGAAATTTGGAGGCCCAACGGATTGTCGCCAAGGCCGGGGGTGCCGGGGCGGTGCGACGGACGGACGTGGCGAGAATCCGTTGAGGCATGGCAGCCCAGCCACTGTCCGGAGTCGCGGGAGATGACTACCGTCGGTAGCGGCGTCCCACCGGGCGCGTTGGACGGTGAAAGGGATGGACCCCGCGTGCTCGCCCAGATCGTGTTGTTCGACGGCTTCGATCCGCTGGACGTTGTCGCACCGTACGAGGTGCTGTTCGCGGGCGGCGCCCTGGCGGAAGGGGCGCTGACGGTCGAACTGGTCTCGGCCGAGGGGGCGCGCGAGGTGCCCAGCGGTACCGGCACCCTGACGCTGAAGGCCACCACCCGCCTCGACCCTGCCCGCGCGGACCTCGTCGTGGTCCCGGGCGCGGCGGGCCGCTTCACGGACACCGTCGATGCTGGAGACAGGGCCGAGGCCGGGGCAGACGCCGGAGCCGGAGGCGGAGGCGGGGCGGATATCGGCGGCGGGCCGGATACCGGAGCCGGGGCTGACGCCGGGGCCGGTGGCTGCCAGGACCTGTCCATCTTCGACCACCTTCAAGGGGCCGTGGAGACAGAGCTGGCGCCCCTGCTCCGGGAAGCCCATGCCAGGCCGGGACTGACGATGGCCACCGTCTGCGGCGGGTCCTTGCTCATGGGGATGGCGGGCCTGCTGGTGGGGCGTCACGCCACCACCCACAGCCTGGGTTGTGACGGGCTGACCCGAGCCGGGGCGATCGCGGTGAACGCACGTGTGGTCGACGACGGCGACCTGGTGTCCGGCGGGGGCGTCACCTCGGGCCTGGACCTTGCCCTGTATCTGCTGGAACGCGAAGTCGGCTCCGGCGTCGCCCACGTCGTCGAACAGCTCTTCGAGTATGAGCGCCGGGGCACCGTCTGGCGCGCCCCCACCGCCCGCGACGCCTCCACCGTCCCGGCTTCCGCCGACCGCATCTGACAGGCCACCACCATGAACAAGCTCCTCCTCTCCCTCCACGTCATCGCTGCGATCGTCGCCATAGGCCCGGTCACCGTGGCGGCCAGCATGTTCCCCCCGGCCGTCCGCCACGCGATCGCCTCGTCGGACGACCGGCACGCCTGGGCGAACGTCGCCCTGCTGCACCGCATCTGCCGCGTCTACGCCGTGGTCGGCGTCGCGGTCCCTGTCTTCGGCTTCGCCACGGCGAAGAACATGGGTGTCCTGGGAGACACCTGGCTGATCGTCTCCATCGCCCTGACCCTCGTGGCGGCGGTCGTCCTGGGAGCCCTGGTGCTCCCACATCAGAGCGCCCTGGTGGGGGGCCAGGAGAGCGCGGCTCCGATCGAAGGCACCGCCCCTGGCGACCCCGGTGTTCCGGAGCTGCCCGGCGCGCGGGAGGACGGCTCGACGGCCGTGGTGCCGAGATCCGCGACGGTTCAGCTCGCCATGTTCACCGGCGTCTTCAACCTCCTGTGGGCCACGGTCACCATCCTGATGATCATCAGGCCGGGCTCGACCACCGGCGCGTGAATCTCCGTCGGAGCGCACCCCTCCGGCCGGGCTTCCGGCTCCGGTAGGGCTCCCGTCTCCGGCCGGGTTCCAGTCTCCGGTGGGGCTCCCGTCTCCGGTAGGGATCCCCCTCCGGCCGGAGGGGGATCTTCGCCCGGAGCGGCCCCTTCAGCCTGGGTGACCCTTCGGCCTGGGCTCCCGCCCCCTCAGCGGTGCTCGCGTATCAGCCCCTCCAGATACGCCCGTCCCGGCGCGAGCAGGTCGGGGAGGTCCGCCGCCTGCGGGTACCAGCGCTTCTCGTACTCCCAGCAGACCCAGGCGTCGTCGTCGAGCAGGGCCAGGCACTCGCCCAGCGGCAGCACCCCCGCCCCCAGGGGCAGCGGCGTGGTGTCCTCGGCCGAGGCGATGTCCTTCACCTGGACGTAGCCCAGGTGCGGGGCGAGTATCCCGTGGGTGGTGATCGGGGACTCGCCGCCCAGCCAGGTGTGCATCACGTCCCAGAGCGCCCCCACCTGCTGATGCCCGACCGGGCCCAGTACACGGGCCGCGTCCTTGCCCGTGCGGTGCGAGTCGTGGGTCTCCAGCAGGATGCGTACGCCGTAGTCCGTGGCCGTCTCCGCCGCGGCGGCCAGCCGCCGCGCCGCCAGCGTGTCCGCCTCGTCGGCCGGCTGGTCGCCGCCGCCGGGGAAGACGCGGACGAACGGGGCGCCGAGATCCCGTGCCAGGGAGAGCAGTTCCTCCAGCTCCTGGCGCAACTGGTCCTCGTCCACGTCCGCCTTGGCCACCCGGGCGTACCCGGCCAGCCCCAGTATCTCGACGCCGGCCCGTTCGAACTCTTCGACCACCACGGCGCGGTCACGGCGGCCCATGCCCCGGTGCACCGGTTCCTCCGGATGGGTGCGCAGCTCGACGCCCTGATAGCCGGCCGCGGAGGCGAGGGCGACGACCTCGGGGATGGGCAGGCCCGGGATTCCGAGCGTGGAGAAAGCGAACTTCACTGTGGTGTTCCTTTCTGGCGTGCGGCGGCTCCTTCCTTGAGGAGGAGCCGCCAGTCCTGGCCTATCAGGTCAGCCCCGTAGGAGTGGTGCGCTTGCTCGGCCACGAGAGTGAATCCGGCACGCTCGTAGAGGACGCGGGCGGAGGAGAGGATGTCATTGGTCCAGAGCGTCACCTCCTCGTACCCCGCCTCACGGGCGAAATCCACCACCGCGCCGACCAGACGATCACCGATGCCCTGGCCCCGGGCCTCGGGTTCGACCAGGAGAAGGCGGAGTCTGGCGGTCACCGGCCCGCCGTCGTCACCCCGTACGCCCGGCTTGTCGTCCCTCACACACATGATCGAGCCCACCGGTATCCCGTCCACCTCGGCGATCCACACCCGCTCCAGCCGGGGGTCGTGGTCCTGGGCGAAGTCCGCGACGATCCGGGCGACGAGCCCTTCGAATGCCGTGGTGAATCCGTACTCCGCCGCGTACACCGCGGCGTGACGCTGCACCATCCAGCCCAACTCGCCCGGCGCCGGCTCGCGCAGGACGGGTGTACCCCGCGCGCTCCGCGCCGCGGCCCCGTCCGCACGGAGGATGTCCCGCACCGTCCGCATCGCGTCGGCGAGTTCCGGACGGCGCTCCGGCTCGACCCGGTCGAGGAGCGAGACCACGGCCTCCCGCGAACGCTCGTCCAGCAGCGCCGCGGCCTCGCGCCCCCGCGAGGTGAGGGTGATCCGCTGCCGCCGCGCGTCCTCCTCGGACGGCGCGCGGCCGACCAGGCCGTCCCGCTCGAACTTGGTCAGCAGACGGCTCAGATATCCGGCGTCGAGCGACAGTTCGGCGCGCAGGTCGGCCGCGTCGGTCCGCGGCGCGTGGGCCAGCTCGTACAGGACCCGCGACTCGGTGAGCGTGTACGGGGTATAGAGGTGTTTGCCGTAGTCCAGCGCACCGATCAGATTCGTGTAAAAACGGTTGAACGCACGCATTTCCTGCACAGCCACGGTCCACCTCCGGACGCTCGCCAGGCCCTGTCTTTGACTGAGTCAACGGTAGGCCGGGCTGCCGAGGCCTGGCAAGGCCCTCTCGGCGCTTTGGCGTCCACTCGCCAAACGGCCCCCGCGAGTTCCAGGCCCCCCGCCCGCCCGCCCCCGCGAGTCCAGGACCCCGCCTTCCCGGGTGTATCCAGGGCCCGGCCCCGCGTCGCCGTCCCGGCCCGCCCCTCAGGCCGGCCGCGGCGGCGCCGTCGACGCCCGCGCCATCAGCTCGGCCGTGATCGTCGCGATCCCGCCCGGCGGTGGCGTCTCCGTCCCCATCGCCAGCCGGCCCGCCCGCGCCCCCGCCGCGTGCAGTGGCAGCCGTACGGTCGTCAGCGCCGGCGTCGCGTCCACCGAGAACGGCAGGTCGTCGAAGCCCGCCACCGAGATGTCCTCCGGGATCCGCAGCCCCCGCTCACGCACCGCCGCGCACGCGCCCAGCGCCACCGTGTCGTTCGCCGCGACCACCGCCGTCAGATCCGGCGCGCGACGCAGCAGCTCCAGCGTCGCCTCGTACCCCGACCTGCGGGTGTACGGACCGTGCACCGTCAGCGGATCCTGTTGCCCACCGCCGCCCCCGCCGGCCCCCGCCGCGTCCAGCGCCGCGCGGTGTCCTTCCAGCCGGTGCCGGGTCGTCGTCCGCTCCACCGGCCCCGCGACATAGCCGATCCTCCGGTGCCCCAGCGCCAGCAGGTGCTCCGTCAGCCGCCGTCCACCGCCCCGGTTGTCGAAGGCCAGCGAGGCGACGGCCGAGTCGCTGCCCGGCAGGGGCGGCCGTCCGCACAGCACCACCCGTGTGCCCGCGTCCGCGAGTTTCGCCAGTTTCGTGGCCATCGCGGCGATGTGCTCGGCGTCTTCGAGCGCCCCGCCGGTGAGGATGACGGCCGCGGCGCGCTGGCGCTGGAGCAGGGTCAGGTAGGTCAGTTCGCGCTCGGGGGATCCGCCGGTGTTGCAGACGACGGCCAGCTTCTCGCCGCCCGCGCGCCCGGTCCCCTCCTGTCCGCCGATCTCGGTCTGCGCCGCCCCCGCCATGATTCCGAAGAACGGGTCCGCGATGTCGTTGACGAGGATGCCCACCAGGTCTGAGGTGGCGGCGGCGAGCGAGCTGGCGGGGCCGTTCAGTACGTAGTCCAGGTCGTCCACCGCCCGCAGGACCCGTTCCCTGGTGGCGGTGGCCACCGGGTAGTTGCCGTTCAGCACGCGCGAGACGGTGGCGGGTGACACCCGGGCGCGGGCCGCCACATCCGCCAGGGTGACTGTCATCGCTTTCCTCCGAGGGGTACGGGTGAGTTGGGGCGGTGATCGGGCCGGGCTCTTGTCCGGACCGCTGTCGCAGGCTAGCTTCTTACCGGATAGAAAGCGCTTGCTATGGCCGTATGGCCATATCGCTCGCCACGGCAGCCACGGCCATATGGAGGAACTTCGTGACACGCAGGACAGTGCGGATCGCCATGAACGGCGTCACCGGGCGGATGGGGTACCGACAGCACCTGCTGCGCTCCATCCTCGCCATCCGTGAACAGGGCGGACTCGACCTCGGGGGCGGCGAGACGCTCTGGCCCGAGCCCGTCCTCATCGGCCGCCGGGAGCACGCCCTCAGGGAGATCGCCGAACAGCACGGCCTCACGGAGTGGTCGACCGATCTCGACGCCGTCCTGGCGGACGAGACCGTCGACATCTACTTCGACGCCCAGGTCACCTCCGCCCGCGTGGAGGCCATCAAGAAGGCCATCGACGCGGGCAAGCACATCTACACCGAGAAGCCGACCGCGACGCACCTCGACGGCGCCCTGGAGCTGGCCAGGCTGGCCCGCACCGCCGGGATCAAGCACGGCGTCGTCCAGGACAAGATCTTCCTGCCGGGGCTGCTCAAGCTGAAGCGCCTCATCGACGGCGGCTTCTTCGGCGAGATCCTCTCCGTCAGGGGAGAGTTCGGCTACTGGGTCTTCGAAGGCGACTGGCAGGACGCCCAGCGGCCCTCCTGGAACTACCGTGCCGAGGACGGCGGCGGCATCACCGTCGACATGTTCCCCCACTGGGAGTACGTCCTGCACGAACTGTTCGGGCGCGTCACCAGCGTCCAGGCGCACATCACCACGCACATCGCGCAGCGCTGGGACGAGCACGGCAAGCCGTACGCCGCGACCGCCGACGACGCGGCGTACGGGATCTTCGAACTGGACGGCGGCGCCGTCGCCCAGATCAACTCCTCCTGGACCGTTCGCGTCAACCGCGACGAACTCGTCGAGTTCCAGGTCGACGGCACCCACGGCTCGGCCGTCGCCGGGCTGCGCCGCTGCCGGGTCCAGCACCGCAGCACCACACCCAAGCCGGTCTGGAACCCGGACCTCCCCGCCACCGAGTCCTTCCGCGACCAGTGGCAGGAAGTTCCCGACAACGAGGAGTTCGACAACGGGTTCAAGGCGCAGTGGGAGCTGTTCCTGCGCCATGTCGTCCTCGACGAGCCCTACCAGTGGGACCTCCTCGCGGGCGCGCGCGGCGTGCAGCTCGCCGAGCTGGGGCTCCGTTCCTCGGCCGAGGGCCGCCGCTTCGACGTACCGGAGCTGTCGCTGTGACCACTCTCCGGCTTCCTTCCCCGGGCGGCAGATCGCGCACCTATACGCCACGCTCGGAACCGGCCTCCTTCGTAGTGGCCGACACGGCGGGCGGGGCCGCCCTCGCCTCCCGTACGGTCTTCTCAGCCGCCCATGTGGTCGCCGACCCGTACGCCGACGTCAGCCCCGACGAGCCCGCCGCCGTCGACTGGGACGCCACGCTCGCCTTCCGCCGCCACCTCTGGTCGCACGGTCTCGGGGTCGCCGAGGCCATGGACACCGCGCAGCGCGGCATGGGCCTGGACTGGGCGGGCGCGGCCGAGCTGATCCGCCGCTCCGCCGCCGAGGCGAAGGCGGTCGGCGGCCGGATCGCCTGCGGCGTGGGCACCGACCAGATCGCGCCCGGGCCCCGTTCCCTGGACGAGGTCCGCGCCGCGTACGAGGAGCAGTTGACGCTCGTCGAGGACACCGGTTCGCAGGCCATCCTGATGGCGTCCCGCGCCCTCTCCGCCGCAGCGACCGGCCCCGACGACTACCTGAGCCTCTACTCCCACCTGCTGCGTCAGGCTTCCGAACCGGTTGTACTGCACTGGCTCGGACCGATGTTCGACCCCGCACTGGACGGGTACTGGGGCAGCGCCGATCTCGACGCGGCCACCGAGACCTTCCTCCAGGTCATCTCCGAACACCCCGACAAGGTCGACGGCATCAAGATCTCCCTGCTGGACGCCCAGCGCGAGATCGAGCTGCGCCGACGGCTGCCCAGGGGCGTGCGCTGCTACACGGGGGACGACTTCAACTACCCCGAGCTGATCGCGGGCGACGAGCAGGGTTTCAGCCACGCGCTGCTCGGCATCTTCGACCCGCTGGGGCCGCTCGCGGCGGCGGCCGTACGGGTTCTGGACACCGGTGACACGAAGGGCTTCCGGGAACTCCTCGACCCCACCGTCGAGCTGTCTCGCCACCTCTTCAGGACACCGACCCGCTTCTACAAGACAGGCGTGGTCTTCCTCGCCTGGCTGGCCGGCCACCAGGACCACTTCACGATGGTCGGCGGCCTCCAGTCGGCGCGATCGCTTCCGCACCTCGCGCGGGCGTACGAACTGGCCGACGGGCTCGGACTCTTCCCGGACCCCGCGGTGGCCGAGGCCAGGATGAAATCCCTGCTCAGCGTGGGCGGAGTGGACCAGTGAGTGGATCAGTGAGCGAACCGGTGAGCGGACAGGCGGACGGATCGACGACGGAGCCGCAGGGCGACCTGACGCGCTTCAGCATCAACCAGATGACGGTCAAGCAGCTCGGCCTGCCCGAGCTGACCGACGCCTGCGTACGCCTCGGAGTACCCGGCGTCGGCCTCTGGCGCGGGCCCGTGCAGGCGTACGGGGTCGAGGCCGCGGCCAAGCTCGTACGGGACGCCGGGCTCGCGGTCACCACGCTCTGCCGCGGCGGCTTCCTCACCGCGGTCGACCCGGCACGCCGGGCCGAGGCCCTGGCCGACAACCGCGCCGCCATCGACGAGGCGGCGGCGCTGGGCACGGACACCCTGGTGCTGGTCTCCGGTGGCCTCGCCGAGGGCGGCAAGGACCTCCACGCGGCGCGTGAACGCATCGCGGACGCCCTGGGGGAGCTGGCGCCGTACGGGGCGGAGCGCGGGGTCAGGCTGGCCATCGAGCCGCTGCACCCGATGTTCGCGTCCGACCGCTGTGTGGTCTCCACCCTCGACCAGGCGCTCGACCTGGCGGAACGATTCCCCGCCGACCAGGTCGGGGTGGCCGTGGACACGTACCACATCTGGTGGGACGACCGGGCCCCCGCGGCGGTCGACCGGGCGGCGGAGCGCATCTTCACCTTCCAGCTCGCCGACTGGACGACACCGCTCCCGGCCGGGGTGCTGAACGGCCGTGGCCAGCTCGGCGACGGGGCGGTCGACCTGCGGGCCTGGCGCGAACGGGTCGACGCGGCGGGCTACGCGGGCCCGATCGAGGTGGAGCTTTTCAACGACGACCTCTGGCGGCGGGACGGCGTGGAACTCCTCACGGAGACCGCGGAACGGTACGTGCGGTACGCCCTGTAAAAAATAACTCTGCGGAACCGTGCAACCCTTCCGGGGTGACGTGAGTCGTATACGTCAGCAGGGCTTTCGGGGGGTAGATCCGGGGGGATTGAAAGCCCTGTTGGAGGGGGAGCGCGTGGGGCCCGGTCCGTGGGACCGGGCCCCTTGTAGTGCGTGGGAGCCGTGGGCGGGTAGGCGTCGGACGTTCGGTCGCGAGGGTGTGGCGCGGCGTCAGTTGTCCACAGGGTGTCCGCGCTGTCGGAGGTCGGCGGTAGCGTCGGATCATGTCCCAACCCGCAGTGCTCGAAGCCGTGCTCGAACGGATCACGTACTCGAACGAGGAGAACGGCTACACGGTCGCCCGCGTCGACACCGGTCGCGGCGGCGATCTCCTCACCGTGGTCGGTTCGCTGCTCGGCGCGCAGCCCGGCGAGTCACTGCGGATGGAGGGCCGCTGGGCCTCGCATCCCCAGTACGGCAAGCAGTTCATGTGTGAGAACTACACGACGATCCTGCCCGCCACGATCCAGGGCATCCGCCGCTACCTCGGATCCGGTCTCATCAAGGGCATCGGCCCCGTGTTCGCCGACCGGATCGTCGAGCACTTCGGCCTGGAGACGCTGGACATCATCGAGACGGAGCCCAAGCGGCTCGTCGAGGTCCCGGGCCTCGGCCCCAAGCGGACGAAGTCGATCGCGGCGGCCTGGGAGGAGCAGAAGGCCATCAAGGAGGTCATGGTCTTCCTGCAAGGGGTGGGCGTGTCGACCTCCATCGCCGTCCGCATCTACAAGAAGTACGAGGACGCGTCGATCTCGGTCGTCAGGAACGAGCCGTACCGCCTGGCGGCCGACGTGTGGGGGATCGGCTTCCTCACCGCCGACCGGATCGCCCAGGCCGTCGGTATCCCGCACGACAGTCCGGAGCGCGTCAAGGCGGGCATCCAGTACGCGCTGTCGCAATCCACCGACCAGGGGCACTGCTTCCTGCCCGAGGACCGGCTCATCTCCGACGCGGTGAAGCTCCTCACGGTCGACACGGGCCTGGTCATCGAATGCCTCGCCGAGCTGGCCGCCGAGGACGAGGGGGTCGTACGGGAGAGGGTGCCGGGGCCTGAGGGCGGGGAGGAGGAGATCAGCGCGGTCTATCTCGTGCCCTTCCACCGGGCGGAGCTGTCCCTGTCCGCCCAGTTGCTGCGGCTGCTGCGGACGGGCGAGGACCGGATGCCGGCCTTCCGGGACGTGACCTGGGACAAGGCGCTGACCTGGCTGGCCGGGCGTACGGGCACCGAGCTGGCGCCCGAGCAGCAGCAGGCGGTGCGGCTCGCCCTCACGGAGAAGGTCGCCGTCCTGACCGGTGGCCCCGGCTGCGGTAAGTCCTTCACAGTCCGCTCGATCGTGGAGCTGGCGCGGGCGAAGAAGGCCAAGGTGGTGCTGGCGGCGCCCACCGGGCGGGCGGCCAAGCGGCTGGCGGAGCTGACCGGGGCCGAGGCGTCCACGGTCCACCGGCTGCTGGAGCTGCGGCCGGGCGGGGACGCGGCGTACGACAGGGACCGGCCGCTGGACGCCGATCTGGTGGTGGTCGACGAGGCGTCGATGCTGGACCTGCTGCTCGCCAACAAGCTGGTCAAGGCGGTGGCACCGGGGGCGCATCTGCTGCTGGTGGGGGATGTGGACCAGTTGCCGTCGGTCGGCGCGGGCGAGGTCCTGCGCGATCTGCTCGCCGAGAGCGGTCCCGTACCGAGCGTCAGACTCACACGGATCTTCCGGCAGGCCCAGCAGTCGGGAGTGGTCACCAACGCCCACCGGATCAACTCGGGGCAGCACCCCGTCACGGACGGGCTGTCCGACTTCTTCCTCTTCGTGGAGGACGAGACGGAGGACGCGGGGCGGGTGACGGTCGACGTGGCGGCGCGCCGGATTCCCGCGAAGTTCGGGCTCGATCCGCGGCGCGACATCCAGGTCCTGGCGCCGATGCACCGGGGCCCGGCGGGCGCGGGCACGCTGAACGGGCTGCTCCAGCAGGCCATCACCCCCGGCAGGCCCGACCTGCCGGAGAAGCGGCTGGGCGGCCGGGTCTTCCGCGTCGGCGACAAGGTCACCCAGATCCGCAACAACTACGAGAAGGGGCAGAACGGAGTCTTCAACGGCACGGTCGGCGTGGTCACCTCGCTCAACCAGGAGGACCAGCGGCTGACGGTGCTGACCGACGAGGACGAGGAGGTGCCGTACGACTTCGACGAGCTGGACGAGCTGGCGCACGCGTACGCGGTGACGATCCACCGCTCCCAGGGCAGCGAATATCCGGCCGTGGTCATTCCGGTCACCACGGGTGCCTGGATGATGCTGCAGCGCAACCTGCTGTACACGGCGGTGACCCGGGCCAAGAAGCTGGTCGTCCTGGTCGGCTCACGCAAGGCCATAGGCCAGGCGGTACGCACGGTCTCCGCGGGCAGGCGCTTCACCGCCCTCGGCCACCGGCTGGCGGCGCGTGGCTGAGCGCGGGGCCGGGCGCGCGGCGGACGCGGGCGTCGTGGACTTTCGAAACCGGGGCCAAGGGGGCAGGATGAACAGGTTGGCGGCACTGAGTGCCGCCAATAGGCCCAATGGTCGACCCCGAGTGCACTCTCCTGAGCCAAATGGGGGATGGTAGAGACAGTCAGGGCACCTCGAAGAAGAGGCACTACGTCGGTGAGGGATGACGTGAGCGAGAAACGCGACAACGCGGTAGTACTGCGGTACGGCGACGGCGAGTACACCTACCCGGTGATCGACAGCACCGTCGGCGATACGGGCTTCGACATCGGGAAGCTTCGTTCTCAGACCGGTCTGGTCACCCTGGACAGCGGCTACGGCAACACCGCCGCCTACAAGTCCGCGATCACCTATCTCGACGGCGAACAGGGCATTCTGCGGTATCGCGGTTACCCGATCGAGCAGTTGGCGGAGCGCTCCAGCTTTGTCGAGGTGGCGTATCTGCTGATCAACGGCGAGCTGCCGACGGTCGACGAGCAGGCCTCCTTCAAGAACGAGATCACCCAGCACACGCTGCTGCACGAGGACGTCAAGCGGTTCTACGACGGTTTCCCGCGTGACGCCCACCCGATGGCGATGCTGTCCTCCGTGGTCAGCGCGCTGTCGACGTTCTACCAGGACAGCCACAACCCGTTCGACGAGAAGCAGCGCCACCTCTCCACGATCCGTCTGCTCGCCAAGCTGCCGACCATCGCGGCGTACGCGTACAAGAAGTCGATCGGGCACCCCTTCGTCTACCCGCGCAACGACCTCGGGTACGTCGAGAACTTCCTGCGGATGACCTTCTCGGTCCCCGCGCAGGAGTACGAGCCCGACCCCGTCGTGGTCGCCGCGCTCGACAAGCTGCTCATCCTGCACGCGGACCACGAGCAGAACTGTTCGACCTCCACCGTGCGGCTGGTCGGCTCCTCGCAGGCGAACATGTTCGCCTCGATCTCCGCCGGCATCAGCGCCCTGTGGGGCCCGCTGCACGGTGGCGCCAACCAGTCGGTGCTGGAGATGCTCGAAGGCATCCAGGCGTCCGGTGGCGATGTCGACACCTTCATCCGCAAGGTGAAGAACAAGGAAGACGGCGTGAAGCTCATGGGCTTCGGGCACCGCGTCTACAAGAACTTCGACCCCCGGGCGAAGATCATCAAGGCCGCGGCGCACGATGTCCTCTCGGCGCTCGGCAAGTCCGACGAGCTGCTGGACATCGCGCTCAAGCTGGAGGAGCACGCGCTGGCCGACGAGTACTTCGTCGAGCGCAAGCTTTACCCGAACGTGGACTTCTACACGGGTCTGATCTACCGGGCCATGGGCTTCCCGACCGAGATGTTCACCGTGCTCTTCGCGCTCGGCCGGCTTCCCGGCTGGATCGCCCAGTGGCACGAGATGATCAAGGAGCCCGGTTCGCGCATCGGCCGTCCGCGGCAGATCTACACCGGAGAGGTCCTGCGGGACTTCGTCCCGGTCGAAGGCCGCTGACACCGGATCGCCCGCACACGCCGCGCGGCGTCGGCGCCGTACAGCGCGGATTCGTACAGCTCAGGATGTGTACGGCGCGGATGTGCACGGCGCACGGTTGCGTGCAACGCCGGACGATGCGCGCAACGCCGCACAGAGCGAAAAGCGCCCCGCCGCCGATCCCCCCACGGGTCGGCGAACGGGGCGCTTTCCATATCCCCGGTGCGGATTCCCCCCACGGGATCCGGGCCGGGCGTCTGACGTAACCATCAGCGGCTACTCGGGCGGTCGGACCGGGGTACGTACGGGAGGGCCGCTCAAAGCTCCCCGGTGCACGTGCCCCGGCCAATCGCTTGCACGAGACGTCCCCCAAGACATCCCATGCGATCCCATCGAACGTCCCCCAAGACGTTCTTCTGGCATCGTCCTCTTAGACTCGCGAACAGGCCCGATGGTTACCCCATAATCTATGTGATCTAGATCTCTTTGTGAAGGTCCTGTGGTTCCTGTGAAGGACCTTGGGTGCAGAGAGTTCGCGACCACATAAATGGAGGGTACGCCCAGGTCGGGTTCGGTGTGTGGCCGGATCAGGCCTGACCGGTCAGCTCGTACCCCGCCTCGTCGACGGCGGCGCGTACGGCGGCCTCGTTCAGTGGGGCCCCCGACACCACGGTGACCTGTCCCGTGGCTGCGGTGGCCTGAACCGAGACGACGCCCTCGATCCCGGAGATCTCGTCGGTGACGGCTCCTTCGCAGTGCCCGCAGGTCATGCCGGTGACCTGGTAGACGGTGGTGACCTGGCTCTTCGTCTCGGCGGTCATGACGTTCTCCTCTTCGAGGGCTCGGGTGTGGCGGTCCATGGCGAGTAGGGGGCGCGTGGGCATCACGGCTCCCTGGCCTCGTCCCTGAACTTTACCCCTAGGGGGTATGAAAGCGAACCCTCGGCGGTGCTGGGGTGCTCAGCCGGCCGACCTCGGAGCGTCCGCGCGGCAGGGGGGCCCGCAGTCCTCGACGAGCGGTTGTATGTAGCGGAGGAGGACCCTCTTCAGCTCGGTCGTGTACGCGTCCCGCTCGTCGGGCTCGGCGGCCAGGATCAGGGCCAGCCCCGCCTTGAACACGGTGAAGAGCATGTGTGCGATCCGGGCGGTCTCGGCCTTCGGCGTGTCGGGGAGGTAGTCGCCGAGGATGTCCTCGACGCGGGCGAGCATCGAGGAGTGCAGCGCGTCGTGCTCCCGTGTGACCTGGCCGGGGACGTCGGAGCCGTGCATCAGCACCGCGAAAGCCGGGTTCTCGCGGTTGAACTGGATCAGCGGGTCGATGACGGCGTCCATCAGCCGGTCGAGCGGCAGGCCGAGGTGGTCCGGCATCAGCGCCCGGCCGTAGGTGTCCTGCCAGCGCGTCAGGAGCTGGTCGCCCAGCTCGACGGCGATGGCCTCCTTGTTCGGGAAGAACTGGTAGAGCGTGCCCGGTGACACGCCCGCCTCCCGGGCGATGGAGTTGGTGCTCGCCGCGGTGTAGCCGGTGGCGCAGAAGACGCGGGCCGCCGCGTCGAGGAGCTGGGCGACGCGGCGTTCCCCGCGGGCCTGTCGGCGGCGCGGTCTGTCCGGTCCGGGGGTTGGCCCCGGGGTCGGCTCCGGCATGGCAATCCACAGCCTTCCTGGATCGTTTGACAAACACGAGTGGCGACTCGCATTCTTGGTCAATGCGAGCGATGACTCGTGTTTGCCAATTCTATGGCAACGGCTGACCCGCGCCACGGGTCACGGTGAAGGGGACACCGCACCATGTCCGAAGTCAACACTGGCCGTCATTCGGGGGGCTGGACCAGGTTCGTCACCGCACGGCCACGGCTCTCGCTGCTGGTCGCGCTGGTGATAACGGCCCTGGCCGTGGTCGCCGGCAGCGGGGTCGCCGACCGGCTGAGCAACGGGGGCTGGGAGGACCCGAACGCGGAGTCCACATACGCGACCAAGGCGCTGGAGCGGGAGTTCCCCGCCTCCCAGCCCAATCTCCTGCTCCTGGTCGACAGCGGAAGCCGGAGCGTCGACGACCCCGC
The DNA here is from genome assembly GCF_042756365.1 of Streptomyces sp. NPDC059092. Classification (NCBI taxonomy): domain Bacteria; kingdom Bacillati; phylum Actinomycetota; class Actinomycetes; order Kitasatosporales; family Streptomycetaceae; genus Streptomyces; species Streptomyces sp. NPDC059092. The sequence goes on along the minus strand of NZ_JBHZEJ010000001.1, from coordinate 100,263 downwards.
CGTGGCCGCGGAGGCCAAGCGGCTCACCGACCGACTCGCGGCGGAGGAGGGGATCGTCGGGGTCGGCTCCTACTGGCGGACCGGATCGCCCGCACTGCGCTCCGAGGACAGCCGGGAAGCGCTGATCGCGGCGAGGATCGAGGGCGACGAGACGAACGCCTTCAAGGTCCTGGACCGGATCGCGCCGGAGTTCCGTGGCGAGCGGGGAGCGCTGAAGGTCTCCATCGGCGGGCCCGTCGCCGTACGGAGCGAGATGCAGAACACCATCCAGGAGGACCTGCTGCGGGCCGAGCTGATCGCCCTGCCGGTGACGCTCATCCTGCTGGTCATGGTCTTCGGCAGCGCGGTCGCCGCCCTGCTGCCGCTGGGCCTGGGCATCGTCGCCATCCTGGGGACGAACGCGATACTGCGCGGACTCACCGAACTCACCGAAGTCTCGGTCTTCGCCCAGAACCTCACCACGGCCCTCGGGCTCGGACTGGCCATCGACTACGCCCTGTTCATCGTCCGCAGATTCCGGGAGGAGCTGGCGGTCGGCGCCGAGGTGCGGGACGCCGTGGGTACCACGTTGCGGACCGCCGGGCGCACGGTGCTGTTCTCGGCGCTGACCGTGGCCGTGTCCCTGGCCGCCATGATGGTCTTCCCTCAGCACTTCCTGCGCTCCTTCGCCTACGCGGGCATCGCGGTCGTCCTGCTGGCCGCTGCCGCCGCCCTCATCCTGCTGCCCGCGGCTCTGATGCTGCTGGGCCACCGGGTCAACGCGCTCGACCTGCGGAAGGCACTGCGCCGGCGGCGCACCGGGTCGGAGTCCGAGAAGAAGGACGTGGAGCCGGGCGCCGGCTGGGCCAGGACGGCCGCGCTGGTGATGCGGCGGGCCCCGTTCTTCGCCGTCGCCACGGCCACGGGGCTGATCCTGCTCGGACTGCCCTTCCTGGGAATCAAGTTCGGCACCGCCGACCACCGTCAGTTGCCGCCGGGCGCCGACTCCCGGGTCGTCCAGGAGGAGATTCAGGACGGCTTCCCCGGCAGCCCCGGCGGTGGCCTGGAAGTACTGGCGGAAGGCGCCGCCACCCCCGCCGAGTACACGGACTACCGCACCCGGATAGCGGCCCTGCCCGGCGTGGTGCGGGTCGACGGGCCGGTACCCTCCTCCGGCGGACACGCGTACTTCGCGGTGACGCCCGAGGGGCAAGCGGTGGGGGAGGGGGCCCAGCGGCTCGTGAAGGACATCCGCGCCGAGCCGGCCGTGTTCGACACCTCGGTGACCGGCACCGCCGCCGTCCTGGTCGACTCCAAGGCCGCCATCGCCGACCGGCTGCCCTGGGCCCTGGCCGTCATCGTGCTGGTGACCCTGCTTCTGGTCTTCCTGCTCACCGGCAGTGTGCTGATACCGGTTCAGGCGGTCGTGCTCAACGCGCTCAGCCTCACGGCGATGTTCGGAGCGACGGTCTGGATCTTCCAGGACGGCCATCTGTCAGGACTGCTCGGCTTCACCGCCACCGGGGACATCGAGACCAGCCTGCCCGTCCTGATGTTCTGCGTCGCCTTCGGTCTCTCCATGGACTACGGAGTCTTCCTGCTCTCCCGGATCAAGGAGGAGTACGACCGCAGCGGAGACCATGAGCACGCGGTGGCGTTCGGTCTGCGCCGCACCGGAGGGCTGATCACCGCCGCCGCCGTGATCCTCGCGGTGGTCATGGTGGCGATAGGCACCTCGCGGGTCGCCAACACCAAGATGCTGGGCCTCGGCCTCGCGCTCGCCGTACTGATGGACGCGATGGTGGTGCGCAGCCTGCTGGTGCCCGCGGTGATGAAGCTGACGGGGAAGGCCACCTGGTGGGCCCCAGGACCGCTGCGCCGCTTCCACGAGCGGTTCGGGCTGAGCGAGGGCGATTCGCGGCCGGCTGTCGAAGGACCGGCGGAGCCGCCGGTCCGTGACCGGGACACGGCCGGCGTCTGAGGGGCGGACGCGGCCCGCCACCCACGGCGTCCCGGCGCGACCGACAGGCCGTGCCGGGAGTGCCGGGGGCGCCGGGTCGGGCGGCCGCGTCTCGTGTCAGGCGCCGCAGCTCCTGAGAAACCGGCGGGTACGCGTGGCGATCGGCAGCGGCTTGTCGGGCGGGCACGGGTACATGTCCTGCTCGACGATGGCGAAGAGCTCGACGTCCAGCCGCTGGGCCGCCGCCAGGACCGGCTCCAGCGCGGGCACCCCGGCCGGCGGCTCGCACATCACGCCGCGTCCGACAGCAGGTCCGAACGGCACCTCGTTCGCGACGACATCCGCGAGGATCTCCGGGTCCACCTGCTTGAGATGGAGATAGCCGATCCGTTCGCCGTACGTCTCGATCAGCTTGACGCTGTCGCCGCCGCAGTACGCGTAGTGCCCGGTGTCCAGACAGAGCGAGACCAGATCGGGGTCGGTCGCGTCGAGGAATCGGCTCACGTTCTCCTCGCTGTCGACATGCGTGTCGGCGTGCGGGTGGACGACGATCTTCAGACCGTAGCGGTCCCGGACCTCGCGGCCGAGCCGTTCGGTCTGGGCCGTCAGATCGCGCCACTGCTGCGGCGTGAGGGTCCGGTCCTCCAGTACCTCACCGGTCTTGTCGTCCCGCCAGAACGACGGGATGACCACGAGATGGTCCGCGCCCATCGCCTGGGTGAGCGCGGCGATGTCGGCGACATGCGCCCAGGTCTTCTCCCAGACCCCCGGGCCGTGGTGCAGCCCGGTGAAGACGGTCCCTGCCGAGACCTTGAGCCCGCGCCGCGCGGTCTCCTCGCTCAGCCGGTCGGGATCGGACGGGAGGTATCCGTACGGACCCAGCTCGATCCACTCATAGCCGGCTTCGGTCACCTCGTCGAGAAATCGCCGCCAGGGCACCTGCTGCGGGTCGTCGGGAAACCACACCCCCCAGGAGTCGGGGGCGGACCCGACTCGGATGCGGCTCAACGTGGGTACGGAGGAGGTCATACCGGTCAGCTTTCAGCCCGTACGGAAAGAGTGTCAAGCCTTTGGTCCGAATGTAAAGACAAAACGTTGACATGGCCCTGGAGGGCCGTTAGACCTTGCTGTGACCCCCTCCGGTGCGGGAGCCCGCCTCGCTTTGGCAGGAGCGAGGCGCGAGCGAAAGCTCCCCGCTCGTCACGGCCCCGTGCCGGAGGTGCCGGTCGTGGGCCGGTCGCGTTCCGGTCGCCTGGCCCCACCGCGCGCTGTATGACTTCACTGTGACCGATGCCCGGCTGCCGCCGCGCGGAGCCCAGGAGGACGCCCGATGAGCAGCCGTACGACCGGCCGCACCAGCGGTCGCGCACGTGGGCGCCCGAGCACCGCCGTCCGGACCCGCAGGCGCACCGTCGCCCAGGCGCTGATCGCTTTCCTGGCCCGGCAGTACACCGAGCGGGACGGCCGGAGACGACGTCTGATCGGCGCCACCTGGGGCATCTTCGGGCACGGCAACGTGGCGGGCATCGGCCAGGCCCTTGTCGAGTCCTCCGCGGACATGAGGTACTTGCAGGGACGCAACGAACAGTCCATGGTCCACGCGGCCGTGGGATACGCGCGCCAGAGCAACCGCCTCTCCGCCCACGCCGTGACCACCTCCATCGGCCCCGGCGCCACCAACCTCGTCACCGGCGCGGCACTCGCCACCATCAACCGCCTGCCCGTGCTGCTGCTCCCCGGTGACACCTTCGCCACCCGCCCCGCCGACCCCGTTCTCCAGCAGCTCGAAGTCCCCTCCGCCGGAGACGTCTCCGTCAACGACGCCCTGCGTCCCGTCTCCGTCTACTTCGACCGGATCACCCGCCCCGAAGCGCTCATCCCCGCCGCGCTCGCCGCGATGCGGGTGCTCAGCGACCCGGCAGGGACCGGCGCCGTCACCCTCGCGCTGCCCCAGGACGTGCAGGCGGAGGCGTACGACTGGCCCGAGGAGTTCTTCGCCGAGCGTGTCTGGCGGGTGCGCCGCCGGCCGCCCGACCCGGACGAACTCGCCGACGCGGTGCGGCTCGTACGGGAAGCCCGCCGCCCCCTGCTCGTCGCGGGCGGCGGTGTCCACCACAGCGCGGCCGAAGAGGCGCTGGCCGAGTTCGCCGACGCGACGGGCATCCCCGTCTCCTCCACCCAGGCGGGCAAGGGCTCGCTCCACCACGACCACCCCTGCGACGTCGGCGGAATCGGTCACACCGGCACGGCCACCGCCGACGAACTGGCGGCGGCGGCCGACCTGGTGATCGGTGTCGGCACCCGCTGGACCGACTTCTCCACCGCCTCCGGCACGCTCTTCCAGAATCCCGACGTCCGCTTCCTCAACCTCAACGTCACCGGCTTCGACGCACACAAGCTCGCCGCCCACCCGCTGGTCGCCGATGCCCGTACCGCCGTGCGGCAGCTCACCGCGGAACTGGCCGGCCACCGGGTCGAACCGGCCTACGCCACCGAGTACAGCGGGGCCAAGAAGCGCTGGGAGCGGCGCGTCGAGGCCACGTTCACCACCGGCGAGGACGGCGGACGTCCCACCCAGGCCCAGGTCCTCGGGGCCCTCGACGCCCTCGTCACCGACGAGGACATCGTCATCAACGCGGCGGGATCGCTCCCCGGCGATCTCCACAAACTGTGGCGGGCCCGCTCGCGCGACCAGTACCACGTCGAGTACGGCTACTCCTGCATGGGATACGAGATCCCCGCGGCCATCGGCGTCCAGCTCGCCGCGCCCGGCCGGCCGGTCTGGGCGATGGTCGGCGACGGCACCTATCTGATGAGCCCCACCGAAATGGTCACGGCGGTCCAGGAAGGGCTGCCCATCAAGGTCGTGATCCTCCAGAACCACGGCTACGCCTCCATCGGCGGCCTCTCCGAGACCGTCGGCGCCGAGCGCTTCGGTACCGCGTACCGCTTCCGGGCCGCCGACGCCACGTACACCGGCGCACCGCTCCCCGTGGATCTCGCGGCCAACGCGGCCTCCCTCGGGATGCGGCTGATCCGCGCAGGGACCGTTCGTGACCTGCGCGAAGCCCTGGCCGAGGCACGCGCGGCCGACGCCCCCACCTGTGTCTACGTGGAGACCGAAACGGCAGACACAGTGTCGGGAGTACCCCCGGCCCAGGCATGGTGGGATGTTCCGGTGGCCGAGACCGCGACCCGCATCGCCGCGGTCGAGGCCCGCGAGGAGTACGACCGTCACGCAGCGACCCGCCGCCGCCATCTGTGAAGGAGCGGAACACATGAAGACCGTCAGCCATTGGATCGGTGGTAAGAGCGTCGAGGGCGCGTCCGGCGACTGGGGCCCCGTCACGGACCCGGCGACCGGCGCCGTCACCACCCAGGTCGCGCTCGCCTCCACGGAGGAGGTCGACACCGCGGTCGCCGCGGCCAAGGCCGCGTACGCCACCTGGGGAACCTCCTCCCTCGCCCAGCGCACGTCGATCCTCTTCCGCTACCGCGCGCTCCTCGACGCCCACCGCGACGACATCGCCGCACTGATCACCGCCGAGCACGGCAAGGTGCACACGGACGCGCTCGGCGAGGTGGCGCGCGGACTGGAGATCGTCGAGCTTGCCTGCGGAATCACCACTCAGCTCAAGGGCGAGCTCTCCACCCAGGTCTCCAGCCGGGTCGATGTCGCCTCCATCCGCCAGCCGCTCGGGGTCGTCGCCGGCATCACCCCCTTCAACTTCCCGGCGATGGTGCCGATGTGGATGTTCCCGCTCGCGATCGCGTGCGGGAACACCTTCGTCCTCAAGCCCAGCGAGAAGGATCCGTCGGCCGCCGTACTCCTGGCGGAGCTGGCAGCTGAGGCGGGGCTGCCCGACGGCGTGCTGAACGTCGTGCACGGCGACAAGGTCGCCGTCGACGCCCTGCTCGCGCACCCTGACGTCGCGGCGGTCTCCTTCGTCGGCTCCACCCCGATCGCCCGCTACATCCACACCACGGCCTCCGCCAACGGCAAGCGCGTCCAGGCGCTCGGCGGCGCCAAGAACCACATGCTGGTCCTGCCCGACGCCGACCTCGACGCCGCCGCGGACGCGGCCGTCTCCGCCGCGTACGGCTCGGCCGGTGAACGGTGCATGGCGATCTCGGCGGTCGTCGCGGTCGGCGCGATCGGGGACGAACTGGTCGCCAAGATCCGCGAGCGCGCCGAGAAGATCACCATCGGCCCCGGCACCGACCCGGCCTCCGAGATGGGCCCCCTCATCACCAGGGCCCACCGCGACAAGGTCGCGAGCTATGTGACGGGAGCCGCTGCCCAGGGCGCCGAAGTCGTCCTGGACGGCACGGGACACACGGTGGAGGGGTACGAGGACGGGCACTGGATCGGCCTGTCCCTGCTGGACAAGGTCTCCACCGACTCGGACGCCTACCGCGACGAGATCTTCGGCCCGGTCCTCGTCGTGCTCCGTACGGAGACGTACGAGGAGGGCGTCGAGCTGATCAACAGCTCGCCGTTCGGCAACGGCACGGCCATCTTCACCCGCGACGGCGGCGCCGCCCGCCGCTTCCAGTTGGAGATCGAGGCCGGCATGGTCGGCGTGAACGTGCCGATCCCGGTGCCCGTCGGATACCACTCCTTCGGAGGGTGGAAGGACTCGCTCTTCGGTGACCACCACATCTACGGCAACGACGGCGTGCACTTCTACACGCGCGGCAAGGTGGTCACGACACGCTGGCCGGACCCGGCCGACGCCCCGACCGGCGTGGACCTGGGCTTCCCCCGTAACCACTGACCCGTGACCACTGATCCGTGACCACTGATCCGTGACCGCTGATCCGTAACCGCTGACCCGTGACCGCGGATCCGTCAGCACGGATCCGTAGCGACTGGCCGTAACTCGTCAGCGCACGGCTTCGTTGGATGACTGCGGCCCGTACGGCGTTCCTCGCCGTACGGGCCGCAGTCGTTTGTTCACGGTGCGCGGAGCAGGAGGACACACCCATGTGTGGCATTACCGGCTGGGTCTCCTTCGACCGCGATCCCGGCGGCGTCGGCGCGTCCGACACGCTGGACGCGATGACGGAGACGATGTCCTGCCGGGGCCCCGACGACCGCGGCACCTGGATCGAAGGGCCCGCCGCCCTCGGCCACCGCCGGCTCGCCGTCATCGACCTGCCCGGCGGGCGCCAGCCGATGACGCTGACGACACCGCGGGGCACGATCGCCCTCGTCTACTCGGGCGAGACGTACAACTTCACCGAGCTGCGCGCGGAACTGACCGGCCGCGGCCACCGGTTCACCACCGACTCCGACACCGAGGTCGTGCTGCACGGCTATCTGGAGTGGGGCGAGGCGGTGGCCGAACGCCTCAACGGCATGTACGCCTTCGCGATCTGGGACGGCCGGCAGCGGAAGCTGGTCATGATCCGTGACCGCATGGGCATCAAGCCCTTCTACTACGCACCCACCCCCGACGGCGTGCTGTTCGGCTCCGAGCCCAAGGCGATCCTCGCCCACCCGCTCGCCCGTGCCCGCGTCGGTCTCGACGGACTGCGCGAACTCTTCGCCTTCGTCAGAACACCCGGCCACGCCGTATGGGACGGGATGTACGAGGTCGAGCCCGGCACCCTGGTGACCGTGGACGGGAGCGGGCTGCGCCGCCACGTCTACTGGTCCCTGGAGACCCGCCCGCACACCGACGACCGCGGCACGGCGGTGGCGCGCGTACGGACCCTCCTCGACGACATCGTGCGCCGCCAGCTCGTCGCCGACGTACCGCGCTGCACCCTTCTGTCCGGCGGCCTCGACTCCTCCGCCATGACGGCCATCGCCGCACGTCAGCTCGGTGAGACCGGGGAGACCGTACGCAGCTTCTCCGTCGACTTCCTCGGCCGTACGGAGAACTTCGTCGCCGACGCGTTCCGCGCCACGCCCGACGCGCCGTTCGTCCACGACGTCGTACGCGAGGCGCGCACGGAACACCAGGACATCGTCCTCGACTCGCTCGCCCTGGCCGACCCGGCCGTACGGGCCCGGATGATCAGGGCCAGGGACCTGCCCATGGGCCTGGGCGACATGGACTCCTCCCTGTACCTCCTCTTCAAGGCGATCCGCGAGCACTCGACGGTCGCGCTCTCCGGCGAGTCGGCCGACGAGGTCTTCGGCGGCTACCCCCAGTTCTTCGACGAGGAGGCCAGGAAGGCCGACATCTTCCCGTGGCTGGTGCACTTCGGGGAACACTTCGGGGAGGACGCCGGGGTGCTGCGCCCGGAGGTCAACGCGGCGCTCGGGCTGCCCGCGTTCACGCGGGACAGTTACGCCACGGCCGTGGCCGGCATCGAACGTGGCAGCGGCGAGAGCGACTTCGAGTACCGGATGCGGAAGATCTGCCATCTGCATCTGACGCGCTTCGTGCAGATCCTGCTGGACCGCAAGGACCGCGCGAGCATGGCGGTCGGCCTGGAGGTCAGGGTGCCGTTCTGCGACCACCGGCTCGTCGAGTACGTGTACAACACACCCTGGTCGCTGAAGTCCTTCGACGGGCGGGAGAAGAGCCTGCTGCGGGAGGCGACCGCCGATGTGCTGCCGAAGTCGGTGTACGAGCGGGAGAAGAGCCCGTACCCCACCACCCAGGACCCCAAGTACGCCGTAGCTCTCCAGGATCAGGCCAAGGACCTGCTGGCCGATCCGTCCCACCGGGTCTTCGACCTGGTGGACATCGGGCGCGTACGGAGCACCGTGGAGCGGGAGACGCCGCAGGTCACGACGGCGAGTCGGCGGGGGCTCGAACGGACGCTGGACCTGGCGCTCTGGCTGGACCTCTACAACCCGGAGATCACGCTCACCTGATCCGGCGTCAGGGTGGCTATCGCTCCGTCCCTGTGGCGCTCGATGGCGGGTCAAAAAGGATGATAACGATAGTGAAGGTGATATACAGGCTAATCCAGAGAGCTCAGGACCTCACATGCCCCGATACTTCGCGGACTCCCCGGAGTCCCTCGTCCCCGACGCGCTCAAGGGGTTCGCCGCCGCCCACGCCGACCTGGTCGAGCACCACCCCGAGCACGGCTACTTCCGTACCCGCCGCACCGCCACCCCGACCCCCACGACGGCCGCCTCGGCCGCCATCGGCCGCCGCGTCGGCCTGGTCTCCGGCGGCGGCTCCGGCCACGAACCGCTGCACGCGGGGTTCCTCGGCGCCGGCCTGCTGGACGCCGTCTGCCCGGGGCAGATCTTCGCCTCCCCGCACAACCGGCAGATCTTCGAGGCCAGCCGCGCGGTCGCGGGCAGCGACGGCGTTCTGCACATCGTCAAGAACTACACGGGGGACCGGATCAACTTCGGCATCGCCGCCGAACGCCTCGCCCACGAGAACATCCGCTGCGCCCGCGTCCTCGTGGACGACGACCTCGCGACCGACTCCGCGGACATCGCCGTCGGACGGCGCGGCACCGGCGCCACCCTGATCGTCGAGAAGATCCTCGGCGCCGCCGCCGACGAGAGCCGCGGACTCGACGAACTGGCGGCCCTCGGCGCCGACCTGTCCGGACGAACGCGCAGCCTCGCCGTCGCCACCGCGGCGCACACCGCGCCCGGTTCCGGGGCGCCCGCCTTCGAACTGCCCCGGGACGTGCTGGAGTTCGGCGTCGGCATCCACGGCGAACGGGCCGGCGGGAGTACCCCGCACCCGCCGCTCACCGAACTCGTCGCCACCATGACCGACCGGCTGCTGGCCGCGCTGCCCCACGGAACACCCGGCCGCCGCCGCGTACTGGCCCTGGTCAACGGGCTCGGCGGGGTCACCTTGCTGGAGTTGTACGGCATCAGACACGCGCTCGGCGGGGCGCTGAAGAGCCGGGGGGTCACCCTGGACCGCTCGATGACCGGCACGTTCGTCAGCGCGCTGGACATGCGGGGCTTCTCGCTCTCCCTGCTCGCGACCGACGACGAGACGCTACGACTCTGGGACGCCCCGGCCAGAACCGCCTCGTGGCCGCGCTGACCCCATCCCTTCCTCTTTCCTTCGCTGAACAGAAGCAGGAGCCTTCTCCGCGATGTCATCCCAGAACCTGACCCCCGCCACCGTCCCCTCCGCCCCCACCCCCAAGGGCCTCACCTACGAGGACACCAACGGCTGGCTCCACCGCTTCGGCGCCGCCGCCAGGGCCGTCGAGGGCGAGCTGACGGAACTGGACCAGCGGGCCGGGGACGGCGACTTCGGCGCCAACCTCGTCTCCGGCATGAACGGTGTACGGGACGCTCTCGCCGCGCCGACGAGCGGGCCACGCACCCCGGCGGCGCCGCTCGCCACCGCCGCGCGGGTCTTCCTCGACCACGTCGGCGGCACCAGCGGCCCGCTCTTCGGCCTGCTCTTCCAGGAACTGGCCGCCGCGGTGGCCGCCGCCGACGGGGCACCCGGCACCGCCGAACTCGCGGCGGGCACGGCGGCGGGAGCGGCGGCCGTCCAGCGCGTCGGCGAGGCGGAGGTGGGGGACAAGACGATGGTCGACGCACTGGTCCCCGCGGCCGAGGCGCTCACCCGGGCGCTGCTGGCGGACCCCACGGGCGGCGATCCCGTACGCGCCCTCCACAGCGCGGCGGTGGCAGCGCACCGCGGCGCTCGCGCCACCAGCGGCCTGCGCGCCCGCCGAGGCCGCGCCAGCTACACGGGCGACCACTCCCGCGGCGTCCCGGACCCGGGCGCCCTGGCCGTGGCCCTGCTCTTCGCCTCGGCATCCGCCCAGCCGACCGCCCTGGACCAGCTCCCCGACGCCTGAGCCCCCCCGGCGCCGCCGACGGCCCCCTCCGGTTCCGTTCCGCCCGCGTTCGCGGCGGTGTGCGGTACCGCGTCCGCTGTATGCCGGCGGCGCCGCGTACGACCCGAGGAGGTCTCCGGTTCCGACCGGCGGCAGCCTGGACGGCCCCGGCCGCCGATTAGGGTTCAAGGATGGAGACCCGAACCCCCCGCCGGTCCCGGCTGCGTGCCCGCTGGCTCGCGGGACTGGCCGCCGCCGCCGTGCTCGTCGGAACCGGTACCTGGACCGCCGTCGCCTCGGACGACGCCCCGGCCGTGCACCGCGAGGATCAGGTGCTGGACATGCCGGGCGCCCGGATCGACACCTCGTACTTCACCGCGGGCAGCGGGCGCAGACCAGCCGTGCTCATCGGGCACGGCTTCGGCGGCAGCAAGAACGACGTACGCGCCCAGGCCGAGAAGCTGGCACGCGACGGTTACGCGGTGCTGACCTGGTCGGCCCGCGGTTTCGGGAAGTCCACCGGTGAGATCGGGCTCAACGACCCCGACCACGAGGTCAAGGACGTCTCCCGGATGATCGACTGGCTCGCCCAGCGCCCCGAGGTCGAACTCGACGCGAAGGGGGACCCCCGGGTCGGCGTGACCGGAGCCTCGTACGGCGGGGCCATTTCGCTGCTCGCCGCCGGGTACGACCGGCGCGTCGACGCGATCGCCCCGCAGATCACCTACTGGAACCTCGCCGACGCCCTCTTCCCCGACGGCGTCCTCAAGAAGCTCTGGGCCGGGATCTTCATCTCCAACGGCGGCGGCTGCTCCAGCTTCGAGAAGGAGCTGTGCGAGATGTACGAGCGGGTCGCCGTCGCCGGAAAGCCGGACGACGCCGCCCGCAAGCTGCTGGAGGAGCGCAGCCCCTCCGCCGTCGGTGACCGGATCGACGTACCCGCCCTGATCGTGCAGGGCCAGACCGACTCCCTCTTCCCGCTCGGCCACGCGGACGCCATGGCGAAGCGGATCAGCGCGAACGGCGCCCCCGTCGACGTCGACTGGATGGCCGGCGGACACGACGGCGGCAACCCGGAGGCCGAGCGGGTCCAGGGCCGCGTCTCCGCCTGGTTCGACCGTTATCTCAAGGACGACAAGGGCGCGGACACCGGGCCCGCTTTCCGCGTCAGCCGGACCGGCGGTGTGGACTCCGCCAACGGCCAGGTCAGCCTGCGCGGCGCGACCGGCGACCGCTACCCGGGCCTGGCCAACGACACCACGTCCGTCCCGCTGACCGGTGACGCGCAGACCTTCACCAACCCGGCCGGCGGCAGTCCGCCCGCCATCTCCTCCGTGCCAGGACTGGGGGCCGGGCTCTCCCAGCTCTCCTCGTTCGGCGTCGGACTCGCCCTCGACTTCCCCGGCCAGCACGCCCGCTTCGAATCGGCGCCGCTCGACCGCTCGCTGCGGATCACCGGCGCGCCGACCGTCAAGGCCACCGTCACCTCCTCCAGCGGCGATGCGGTCCTCTTCGCCAAGGTGTACGACGTGGGGCCCGACGGCACCAGCCAGGTGCTGCCCTCGCAACTCGTCGCACCCGTACGGGTCGAGGATGCCGCCAAGGGCCGCACGGTGGAGCTGAAGCTGCCCGCCGTGGACCACCAGATCGTCCCCGGGCACCGGCTGCGGGTCGTGGTCGCCGCCACCGACCTCGGCTATGCCTCACCGGCCGACCCGGCCACGTACAAAGTCTCCGTCGACGGCCCGCTGACCGTGCCGACCGTTCCCGGGCTGACCGCCGGGTCCACCGCCCTGCCGTGGTGGACCTGGGGGCTCCCGGTCATCGGCGTACTGATCGCGGGCGCGCTGCTGCTCACGGCCCGCCGCCGCACCAGCGCGCCGGAGCCGGACCCCGCGCTCGCCGAGGTGCCGCTCCGGATCACCGATCTGTCCAAGCGGTACGCCAATGCCAGCGAGCGGTACGCGGTCCGTGATCTCTCCTTCACGGTCGAGAAGGGCCAGGTCCTCGGTCTGCTCGGGCCGAACGGCGCCGGTAAGACCACCACGCTGCGCATGCTGATGGGGCTGATCTCCCCGGACGCCGGGGAGATCCGGGTCTTCGGGCACGCGATCCGGCCGGGCGCCCCGGTGCTCTCCCGGGTCGGCGCGTTCGTCGAGGGCGCGGGCTTCCTGCCGCACCTGTCGGGACGCGAGAACCTGGAGCTGTACTGGCGGGCCACCGGCCGCCCCACCGAGGACTCCCACATGGCGGAGGCCCTGGAGATCGCCGGGCTCGGGGACGCGCTCGCCCGCGCCGTACGCACCTACTCGCAGGGCATGCGGCAGCGCCTCGCCATCGCCCAGGCCATGCTCGGTATGCCGGATCTGCTGATCCTGGACGAGCCGACCAACGGACTCGACCCGCCCCAGATCCGCGAGATGCGGGACGTGATGATCCGGTACGCGGCCGGCGGCAGGACCGTCATCGTCTCCAGCCATCTCCTCTCCGAGGTCGAACAGTCCTGCACACATCTCGTGGTCATGCACCGGGGGCAGCTCGTGCAGGCCGGAGCGGTCGCCGAGATCACCGGCGCGGGGGACAGCCTGCTCGTCACCACCGCCGAGCAGGTCCCGGAACCGGTCGTCGACAAGATCTCCGCCCTGGCGGGCGTCGACTCGGCCGTCCGTACGGACGAGGGGCTGCTCGTACGACTCGACGGCGCGTCCACCACCACGCTGATCACCGAGTTGGTCCGGCTGGACGTCCCTCTGACGGGCGTCGGACCGCACCGCCGCCTGGAGGACGCGTTCCTCACCCTGATCTCCGGAGGCTCCGCATGAGCGCGCTGATCGAAACGGCCCCCGGCTACCGGGCCGGGCGCACCCTGCCCCTGCGGGTCGAGGCGCTGCGCCAGCTCAAGCGCCGGCGCACGCTGGCCATGGGTCTCGTCCTGGGGCTCCTTCCCTTCGTACTGATCGTGGCCTTCGCGATCGGGGGGACTCCGGACGGCGGGCGGGACGGCCGGGTGACCCTGATGGACACCGCGACCGCGTCCGGCGCCAACTTCGCGGCGACCTGTCTCTTCGTCTCGGCGGGTTTTCTGCTGGTCGTGCCGGTCGCGCTGTTCCACGGGGACACGGTGGCGTCCGAGGCGAGCTGGTCGTCGTTGCGCTATCTGCTCGCGGCGCCCGTGCCACGGTCGCGCCTGCTGTGGAGCAAGCTGACCGTCGCGCTCGGGATGAGCGCCGCGGCGATGGTGCTGCTGCCGCTGGTCGCGCTGGCGGCGGGGACGGCGGCGTACGGCTGGGGCCCGCTCCAACTGCCGACGGGCGGTTCGCTCTCCGTGGCGGACACGCTCCCGAGGCTGGCCGTGATCATCGCGTTCATCTTCATCTCCCAACTGGTCACGGCGGGGCTCGCCTTCTGGCTGTCGACCAAGACCGACGCCCCGCTGGGCGCGGTCGGCGGCGCGGTCGGTCTGACGATCGTCGGCAATGTGCTGGACGCTGTGACCGCGCTCGGTTCCTGGCGGGAGTTCCTGCCGGCGCACTGGCAGTTCGCCTGGGCGGACGCGATCCAGCCGCAGTTGGAGTGGGGCGGCATGGCGAAGGGCGCGGCCGTCTCCTTCACCTATGCCGTGGTGCTGTTCGCGCTGGCCTTCCGGACCTTCTCCCGTAAGGACATCGTGTCGTAAGGGCCGGGGTGCCGGAGGCGCCGGAGGTGTCGTAGCAACCGCCGTTCAGATCCACCCCCTTCGAGCCGCCTCCGCGCCCGCCCGGAAGCGGCTCGTCGTGCCGAGGGCGGCGAGCAGGTCGCCCACCCGACGGCTGTACGTCCGGCTCGACATGCCGAGGCGCGTCGCCGCCGTCTCGTCCGTCATCCCGGCGACCAGGGCCTCCAGCACCGGACGTAACGACCCCGGCAGACCACCGGGTGTGGGCAGCGCCTCCGTCGGCAGCTCCTCGCCCGTCTCCCACCAGATCTCGTGCGTACGGACGAGGGCCTGGACGACCACCGGATCCCGGATCAGCAGCAGTCCGTGGTAGTGGAGTTGGAGATCGAGGGGGACCGCGGCGACCGAGCGGTCCACCAGGATCATCGTGAACGGGATGGAGTCCGTCTGCCTCGCTTCGCCGGGGAGCTGCTGGGGCAGGGGGGACGGCAGCCCCACCAGCCCGTGCCGGGGAACGATCCGGCGGACCCCGACCGACGGGCGACGGCTCCGGCCCCGGGCACCGGGACCGGCCTCCGGCCAGCTCCGCTCACCCGCCGCACGGACACAGGCGCCCGCGAATTCGAGGAACTGCTCCGGAACGCACTGGCCCAGACAGCTCCCGGGGTCGTCGAAGATGAGCAGCTCACGGCGGGCCGAACTGACCAGCGCGGTGAGGGTGGCCGTCACCTCCCGCACACCACGGATCGGCCGGCCCGGCGGATAGGGCGTGTCGTCGGATTCCTTCCGCATCGCACCCACCGACAGCGTCGACCTGTTGAGCACAGAACCAGAAACATCCGACACGGCTGACCACCCCCGCCATCCCCTCGGAGCCGTACGCCACTCCATGTACGCACATCATTGCGCACCGTGACAAGTGCAGTTCAGAGAGTGGCGAATCCATGCCAGAGGTTCAAAAGGCGTCGACTTTTCCCCAAGTCGGTGATCGGGGCGTGCCGGTCAGTCGAACTTCGCCACGTAACGACGCTGCCAGGGCGTCTCCACGGCGTGCCGGGAGTAGTGCTGCCGTACGTACGCGACCGCCTCGCCCGGCGGTACCCCGTCGAGCACGGCGAGGCAGGCGAGCGCCGTACCCGTCCGTCCCCGGCCGCCGCCGCAGGCGATCTCCACGCGCTCGGCGCCGGACCGTTCCAGCGCCTCCCCGAGCGCTTCCGCGGCGGCCTCGCGGTCGGTCGGCAGCCGGAAGTCCGGCCAGCGCAGCCAGCGGTTCTCCCAGGTCACACTGGGGGGTCTGCGCCCCAGCAGGTAGAGCGCGAAGGTCGGGGGCGGGCCCTCCGGCATCGGGTGGCGCAGCCCCCGGCCGCGGACCAGCCGTCCCGAGGGAAGACGCAGGATTCCGGAGGCTGTCGACTCCCAGGGTTTGTACGGTGTCGTGGTCACGCGGGTCAGGGTAGCGCCGTAACGGCGCACGGAACGGGCCCCGGACGGGGGTGCCGTCCGGGGCCCGTGGTGCGACCGGTGATGCGGCCCGCGGTGTGTCCGCCGGCGGCGGCTACTTCGGCATCAGCACGGTGTCGATGAGATACACCGTGGCGTTCGCCGTCCCGATGTTTCCGCAGACGATCTTCGCCGTGCCGTTGACCTTGAAGTGCGTGCCCGAGCCCGAGGTCGTGAGCGGCGCGCCCTCCAGCGTCCGGAACGTGCCGTGCGGGAGCTGACGGGGGGTGATCCTCCGGTTCACCACGTGGTACTTGAGGACCTTTTCGAGCTGGGCCCGGTCGTGGAGCAGCCGTTCGCGCTGCGGCTTGGGGATCTTGGCGAACGCCTCGTTCGTCGGAGCGAACAGGGTGAGACTCTGGGCGTTGTTCAGCGTTCTCACCAGACCGGCCCTGCGCGCCGCGCCGACCAGCGTGGACAGGTCCGGGTTGTGCGACGCGGCGATGGCCAGCCGCTCCCGCGCCATGGCGCGGAGGCTGCCCTCGCCCCGCCTCGGCAGCGCGGAGCAGTCCGGGCCGAACGGCACGGCCACGCCCGGCGCAGTCCTCGGCCTGCTCGGCGACGGCGAGGTGGAGGTGGAAGGCGAGGCGGAGGGGGATGTCGAGGGTGAGGTGCTCGGCGAGGCCGATGCCGACGGCGACGTCGAGGGGGACGTGGGCGCTGACGGTGACTCGGCCGCCGACGTCGAGGTGTCCGGCGACGGGGTGACCGCGAGGGACTGGGGCGCCTGCGTTCCCAGAGCCACGGGGAGGGCCGCCGCGAGGGCGGCGGCCACCATCGTGGCGCGTATGCGGGTGCGCTTCATGTTCGATTCCTCTTCCTGTGGGAGGAGTCCTCGGCTCATGGGTGACCGGGCTAAAGCGTAGCCACGACGCGCCAGGTTCGGCATCTTGAGCCGTTCGGCCCAGTTCAGGGACTGGCCGGGTCACTCCGCGCGGTGCGTCCAGCGTCCCGCCAGCAGCGTCCCGTGCACCGGCATCCGCCGCAGCGTCGCGTCGTCCGCCGTCAGCGGGTCCGCGTCCACGATCACCAGGTCCGCCACGTCCCCGGCGCGCACCGTGCCCCGCCCGCGCGCCGAGGCCGCCAGCGCCTGTGCCACCGAGAGCCGCTGCTCCGGGTGCCAGGCGGGGCGCGGACCGTCCGTACGGGCCACCGCGTTGGCGAGGGACAGCCAGGGGTCGAGCCGCGCGACGGGCGCGTCCGAGCCCAGTTCCAGCCGGGCGCCCGCCGCCAGCAGGTCAGCGTAGGCGAAGGCCCGGTGCGTACGGCCGTGCCAGTGCCGGTCGGCGATGTCCCGGTCGTCCACGGCGTGCGTGGGCTGCACACTCACGGTCACGTCGAGGGCCGCGAAGCGCGGGAGGTCCGCCGGTCGCAGCAACTGTCCGTGTTCGATACGGCCCCGGCAGCGGACGGATTCGAACGCGTCGAGCGCCAGTTCGTTGGCGCGGTCACCGATGGCGTGCACCGCCGACTCGATTCCGTGCGCCGCCGCCCGGCGCATCAGGCCCGTCACCTCCTCGGGCGTCATCTCGGCGAGCCCGTGCGTGTCCGGCAGACCGGTGGCGTCGGGGTACGGGTCGTGGCAGAGCGCCGTACGCGTGTTGAGCGAACCGTCCGTGATCAGCTTCAGCGGGCCGGTCGTCAGCAGCCCGCCGGGTACGTCCGGGGGCGCCGTGCCCGTACGCAGCCCCCGGCCGATCGCCGCGTCCAGGTGGGCCGGGTAGACGCCGGCGGACACCCGGACCGGCAGGGGGTCGGGGGACCCGGCCGTCCGGCGGGTCCAGTCGGTGATGTTGTCTGCGTGCTCGAAGTCCAGGATGCCCGTGACCCCGAGCCGGGCCGCCGCCGCGCACGCGTCCCGTACCCACCCGTCGGCGGTCTCCGCGGGGACGGAGGCCAGTTGGGCGGTGGCGTGGAAGCACTCCCGTTCGCGCAGCAGCCCCGTCGGGTGGTCGCCGAGGCCCAGCAGCGCCAGCGCGGGCGAGTTGGCCCAGGCCGAGTGGAGGTCGGCGCTGACGAGAAGGGCGGGGCGGCCGGGGACCAGCGCGTCCAGCAGGTCCTTGTGGGGCGCGTCCGGCCAGAGGCCGTCCCGGAAGCCGTACCCCGCCAGCGTCTCGCCGCGCGGCAGGGCGGCGGCGCGCTCGCGGGCGGCCTCCGCGGCGGCGTGGGCCGAGTCGAGGCCCGCCAGGTCGAGGCGGCGGCGGGCGACGGCCCAGCGCACCATGTGGACGTGGCTGTCCCACAGGCCGGGCAGGAGCGTACGGCCGTCGAGGTCGAAGGACGGGACTCCGCCCGTGGCGCCCGGGGACGGGTGGATCTCCCTGACGCGTCCCCCCTCGATCCGTACGTCGACCAACGGGCCGCCCGCGCCGAGCCGGACGCGGCGCAGCGTGAGCGGAGCGGCGGGTGGCACGGGTGCGGGTGCGGACATGAAGGCCTCCTGACGGCACGCGGGGCGCGGGCGGGTCCCGCGTGGTCCCGAGCTCCCGAGAATGCGTGGACCGCCCGGTGGATGGCCAGGGGGAGGCCGGAGAACACCGGCACCGTCCTGAAGGAGCCGCCGTACCGGTTACGGGCCCACCGCGGTTCCCGGGGCCCGGGTCCTGGTCCGCTCGGTCCGGTTGGCGTGGTCGGCGGCGGCCAGCAGCGTCCCGTACTGGATCCCGGCGAGCGTCGCGATCGGGATCGGGTCGCCGATCGCCGGCACCGCCTCGTCCTCCCAGCCGCTGTAGGCGCGCTCCAGCTCCTGGTGGCAGCGGCGGACCGCGGGGGTGGCGGTGCCCGCCGTCACCTCGGCGGCGAGCGCGCGCAGCAGCATCCCGCCGAAGCGGACGCGGAAGCTGTGCACGGCGTGCCGGCAGGTGTACCGCTCGGCCACGGTCGCGTACCGCTCCTCCAGCCCGTCGGCGCGGGTGCTCTCCATGTCGGCCAATGTCGTCAGCGACGGTACGAAGTTCTCCACCGCCCGCAGGAAGGGCGTCGCGATGGTCAGTTCCGGGCGGGCGGTCTCCAGGATGCGGCCCAGCAGCTCGCCGGTGGAGCGGAGCCCGTCCGCCCGCTCCCGTACGACATCGGCGTAGCTCTCGGACACGGGGGTGTCGTCGTCCGCCTCGGAGTGCGCCCAGTGCGGGACCTCCGCGGCGAAGTAGAAGGTGCCGTACGGCTCGGTGTAGGCGGCGCTGGAGGCGCCCGAGATCTCGGCGGCGGCGTCGACACCCAGACCGTCGAGGTAGTCGTAGGCGTCGCGCATGTCGATCACGCCGTAGACGGAGGGGGCGTACCGGGGCGAGTGCGCGGCCTCGGGCTCACCGGTGGCGAGCGGGATGCCGACGGCCGGCGGGACGGCCTCCAGCAGGCCGTACAGCTCGGGCGCGGGACGGTTGACGTAGTAGTAGGCGCCGCCCGACTCGCAGTTGTGCAGGGTGGTGAGGAAGCGGGGCTCGGTGTCGTCCAGCAGCCGCATCAGGGCGAGGGTTTCGGGCAGTACGCGGTCGAAGTAGGCGTCGCGGTAGGCGAAGGGAAACGTCCACTCGACCTGCTCGTCGCCCGCCGGGCGGTAGAAGTGGCGCCCGTACAGCCGTTTGTCGGTGGGGTCGGCGAACCAGCCCTCGTTGAGCCGGGCGCCGTCCGGGTCGACGCAGGGCACGATGTGCCACGCGCCGCCGAAGTGCGCGCGCAGCGCGTCGTCCTCGCAGAGGGTGGTCGCGAGGTGGAGGGCGGTGACGGCGCCGACGGGTTCGTTGGGGTGCACCCCGCCGACGACGACGAACTGCGGTACGGAGTCGTCGGGGGACTCGTCGGAGGCGTGGTCGGGGGCGTCGGGCCGGACCGTGAAGCAGGGCAGCGGCTCGCCCAGCCGGGAGGTCCCGATCCGGCGCTCCGTGATCCGGTCCGGGTGCAGCGCGGCCAGCGCCCGGAAGGACGCGAGGAGTTCGTCCACGCCCGGGTAGGTGTCCGTCGCGGGTACGGTCGTGGCGCGCCGGATCCACTCCTCGGCGGAGCCGGAGCCGGAACCCGGAGCGTGCGTGGACGGGGCGGGCGGCGGGGACGGCTGCGATGTCGCGGTGGCCATGGGGGTGGGGGTTCTCCAGGTGTGAGGGCGCGGGTCGGGCGCACGCGCCGACGATCGGGCCGGACACCCGCCCGGCGGCACAGGGACGTACCGGGGACACGCGCCGGGAGCGGGACAACGTTCCACGCAAAAGTACGAAAGTTCTGGACTGAGATGAAACTTTGACGTGGAGGGCCCCTGCTGTCCCCGCCCCCTTAGGCACCAGGGTTTCACAGGGTTTCCCCGAGTTTTCTCCGTAGGAGAACGGCTGAACGCCCGGCCGCCCGCGTACGTATCCAAGGGGAAGGTGTGATCTGACGTTCGACGGTTGTTGCGCGACGGCACGAAGGAAAGGTGGGGTCACGCATGCAGGTGCTGCTCGTCGAGGACGATGTCTCGATCGCCGAACCGCTGGTGGAAGGGTTGGCGCGGTACGGATTTACGGTGCAGTGGGTCTGCACCGGCGACGCGGCTCTGGACGCCCCGCGCGGTGACATGGTCCTGCTCGATCTGGGGCTGCCCGACATGGACGGCATCGACGTGTGCCGCGCGTTGAGGCAGGACTCCGACGTGCCGATCATCATGCTGACGGCACGCGGAACGGAGGCGGACCGGGTGGTCGGGCTCGAACTCGGCGCCGACGACTATCTGGCGAAGCCCTTCAGCCTGCGGGAACTGGTGGCCCGGATCCGGGCGGTGACCCGGCGCTCTCGGATGACGGCGCCCGCGCGCCACGCGATCCCCGCCGGGCACCGCGCGGGGCACGGAGCTGCCCACGGCGCCGGGTACGGGGCCGCGCATGGCGCCGGGTACGGGGCCGCGCACAGCGCAGTCCCCACCGCCGCCGTTCCCGTCGGTGCCGCTCAGGCCCGCAGGCCCGCGCTCGTCACCGCGATGCCCGAGGGACCCGGGGCGCGCCGGGCGGCCGACGCCTCGGCGCAGATCATCGGCGACATCCGGATCGACCGGCGGACCCGCCAGGTCCATGTGGCGGGCCGGCCCGTCACGCTCGCGCCCAAGGAGTTCGACGTGCTCGCGCTCCTCGCCGAGGACCCGGGCGCGGTGTGCTCACGGCAGCAGATCCTCGGCACCGTGTGGGACCCGAACTTCTTCGGCCCGACCAAGACCCTCGACGTGCACATCGCGGCGCTGCGCCGCAAGCTCGGGGACCCCCGCCGTATCGAGACGCTGCGCTGCGTGGGGTTCCGGCTCACGGTCTCGCCCGGGTACGAGGCGCGGGCGGACAAGGTGTCCTGAGCGCCCGCCGCCCCGGCCTCAACCGATCGCGGTACGGCACTCCTCCAGCATGTGGAGCAGGCCCCGCACCTCCGCCAGCCCGTCCGGGTCGAGATCGGCCAGGACGGTCTCCTCGCCCGCCGTCGCGGCGCGGGCCACCGTACGTCCGGCGGGCCCGTGGACGGCCGTACCGCCGCCGCACGGGCGGTGCGACGGGCCGCCCACCGGATTGCTGAACACCGCGTACACCGTGTTCTCCAGGGCGCGGGCGGCGAGATAGACGTCCGCCCGGTGCTCGTTGCCGGCCGCGAACGCGCTGGGGCAGACGTAGACATGGGCCCCGGCCAGGGCCGCCGCGCGCCCGTGCTCGGGGAAGGACATGTCGTAACAGACCCCGAGCCCCAGCCGCCAGCCGTCGACGACGACATCGGCGCCACGCGGCCCGGACGGCCCGGACGGTCCGGACGTCCCGGCGGAGAAGAGGGCGCGCTCGTCGGCGTGCCAGAGGTGCTGTTTGTCGTACGCCACGGTGGGCACGCCCGAAGGGCCGAACGCCACCACCGAGTTGGTCAGGGCGCCGTCGGCGCCGCGCACCGCCGCGCCGGTCAGTACGGTCACGGCGTGCGCGGCGGCGGCCTCGGCGAGCGGGTCGAGCCGGGGGTCGGTGACGGTACGGCCGGGGTCCGCGCGCACCGCGTAGCGGTCGGGCGCGGCGGCGAGCGCGGGCAGGTCGTACGCGCACAGGTGCAGTTCGGGCAGGACGACGACCCCGGCCCCCTCGTCGGCCGCGCGCGCCGTCAGGACGGCGGCGTGGCGCGCGTTCGCGGCCACGTCCCCGGAGGCCGCCCCGGCCTGCACGGCGGCCAGCCGGAGCGGCGAGGTGGGCAGGGACAGGGCGAGGGGCGGCAGGGGCTCGCTCATACGGGGGCCCCCGGGGCTCCGGGAGCGCCCGGGGCGGCCGGCACTCCGGTGATGTCGGTGTGTCCTGCCTTGGCGCCGTCCCGTTCGACCAGCACGCGACAGCCGTGCAGCCGCTCGGCCGGCAGCCGGTGCGACACCGGCACCGGCAGATCGACGAGGAAGTCGCCGTACGCGGCCGGGGGGTGCTCGCCGAGCGGTACGGTCCCGCCGTCGGCGGTCAGCAGGGTCACCCGCCAGCGGGCGTCGTCGGCGGCGCCGGGGCCCGTGGCGGCCGGTCCGGTGGCGGCGATGCGCAGCAGCCCGTCGGGCAGCAACTGCGCGGCGGCGACGATCGCCGTCCGCCGTACGGGGTCGCCGAGCCCGTGCATCGGCCCGTGCTTGACCAGCGGCCGGACCGCGCCGAGCGGCGCGTTCCCGGGCAGGTGCGCGGCCACGACCTCGCCCGCGTACATCGTGTGCACGGGGAAGCGGACGGTCTCGCGGAGCACGCACTCGACCGCGACCACGCCCCCGGTGACCCACGGCGTACCGGTCGCCGTCGGCTCGCCGAACGTGATCAGTTCGCTGCCGGTCTTGTCGATGTCGGCCACGGAGAAACTTCCGGCGAAGTCCGCCAACTCGGCCTGGTCCTCCGCGCAGAGCGTCAGCGAGAACTCCCCGGTGGCGGCGATCAGCGCCCCGGAGGCCGAGCGGGGGCCGAGGACGACGGCCGCGTACAGGGGAGCCTTGTTGACGAAGTAGGACCACTCGGCCGACATCACGTTCGTGGCCGAGCCGTGCCGTACGGAGACCAGGCCCACGGTGCTCGTCAGTTTCTTCCAGAGCTGGTCGGGGATGGCGGGCGTCATGGGGTTACGGGAGTCCTCACGTCGACGGTCGCGGCCCGGCAGGGCGCGGTCGGGTTGGGCGCGGGCGGGCAGGGCCTGGGCGGTCATGGGCGGGTGCCGGTGGCGAGCCGGAAACCGATGGGGTAGAGCGGGCTGGGGAACGCGCCGTGGCGGCGCCGGGTGCGCGCGAGATCTCCGAAGCGGGAGAAGCTGCCGCCCCGGGCGACCCGGTACGCGAGGGGCGGCCCGTCCGTGGTGGAGGGACCGTCCGTACGGGAAGAGCAGCCCGTTTCGGAGGAGTCGCCCGGTCCGGCGGAGAGGTCGTCCGTGACGAACGACCCGCCCCAGTAGGGCCGGTAGTCGTCCGCGACGAACTCCTCGACGTTCCCGCCCATGTCGAACGCGCCGAACGGCGACCGGCCCGCCGGGAACGCGCCCACCGGAGTCGTCGTGTGCACGCCCGACTCCCGCGTGTTGGCGGCGTCCGCGTCGAACGTGTCGCCCCACGGGAACTCAAGCCCCAGCGGCCCCTTCGCCGCGTACTCCCACTCGGCCTCGCCGGGCAGCCGCCACGGATGCCCCGTGCGCTCCGTCAGCCAGACCGCGTACGCGTCGGCGTCCTCGGGGCGTACCCCGGCGACCGGGTGGTTGGCCCGGTCGTACGGATAGGCGCCCAGGTACCAGGTGGTCGGCCGGGCCGGGTGGCGGGTGTCCGCCAGGAAGTGCCGGTACTCCGCGTTGGTGACGGGGTAGGTACTGATCCAGTAGTCGGCCAGCGCGACCTGTTCCACCGGTGTCTCCTTCTCGATCCACGCCCTCTCCACACCCACATGGGCCCACGCGTCGACCACCGCCCCGACCCCCCGCGGCGGCAGACCGATGTGTACGGCGCCGCCCGCCACGGCACGGGTGGCGGGCGCCGCTCCCGTACGGATGCGGGGGTCGCCGAGGAGCGCGAGCAGCCCGCCGGCGGCGAGGCGTACGGCCAGGGATTCGGCCGGGTCCTCGACGGCGGCGGACAGTTGGGCGGGGGTGAGCGCGCGCAGCCGGGCGGCGGCGTCCTGGCCGGGGTGGAGCCGGTGCGGGTCGGCCAGCCCGGCGTGCGCGGCGAAGTGGGGGGAGGGAGGCGCCGCGGGAGCGGCAGAGGCGGGAGGCGCGGTTGTTTCCGGTGGAGTCATGCCCTCGTCCCGTTCCGTGTGTCGTCCCGTGTGTCGTTCCGTGTGCCGAGCGCCTGCGTGTGCCCGGCGGTGCGCGCCTTGGCCGTGAGACAGGCCGCGTTGTCGTCGGTGAGATGGAGCCGGGTCGGCACCGCGGCCGTGACGTCGATGCCGTGGCAGGTGACGAGTTCGGCGCGCGGACCGCGGGCCCGGCCGAGGGCGATCGCGACACGCGCCCGCACGGTCGCCTCGCCGGTACCGGTACCGGCATCGAAGCCGGATCCGGTGCTACCAGCGGTACCCGTACCCGTACCCGTACCGGAATCGGCCCGGGGCGCGGCGTTCCCCGTACTCAACTCGCCACCCGCCCGTAGTCGAGGGCGCCGGCGCTCTCGGCGTTCACGACACCGTCGGCCTGCTCGATCAGCTCCTTCACCTGCCACGACCGCAGCTCGCGCACCGGAGCGTCCGGCTGCTCCCGCCCCACGAGCGACAGCCGTCCGTCCCAGCCCGCCACCACCATCCGCCGCTCGTCCCACGGGGTCATGCAGGAGAGCCCCTGCCGGAACGCGCTGACGAGGCGGCCCGAGCCGAGCGTGCCCACGCTGTCCTGCCAGTCGACCTCCCAGGCGTAGAGGCCGAAGTCGTACGAGCCGGCGAGGACGACCGGCGCGTCCGGATCGCCGAGCAGGCCGACGCACTTGACCGACTCGTCGGGGCCGAGCAGCGTCTGTACGGTCGCCGCGCGCCGGCCGCCCGTCGCCCGCCCCGGACCCTGGGCCGTGTCGCGCGGCGCCAGCAGGCCGACCTTCACCGTGTGGTCCCGCGACGCCGACGCGACCACCCGGTCGCCCAGCCCGGCCACGGCGTTGACCAGGTTCCCGTGCTGCCAGAGCGTGGCGCGCTCGTGCAGTGGCCCGGCCGCGACCGTACGGTCCGTGGCGGCCGACAGGAAACCGCCGTCGAACGCCGACAGCGACTTCACCGAGCCCGCGTGCGGGACGCCCCGCTCCACCTCGACGAGGGTCACCGGGTCGAGGGCGATCAGCTCGCCGTTGTACGTACCGGCGACGAGCCGGTCCCCGACCAGGCAGAGCGAGGGCACCGGCGCGCCGAGCGGGGCGCTGACGGTCATGTCCTCGCCGTCGTGGCGTACGACATGGCCCGCGTACGTACCGGCGTAGAAGGTGGCGTCGGGGCCGGTGACGAGCGAGAGCACCGGGCCGGCGGACACCGGCAGGACCCGTACCCCGGAAGGGGTGTCACTCTCCACGTCCAGGGCGAGGACGTTCCCCGAGTCGCATCCGACCAGCAGCCGGTCGCCGTGGAGCCGGTCGCCGAGGACCGCGAGCGCGTTCGCGCCGTGGCCGGGCCGGTGCGGAGCGGAGAGTTCCGCGCCGGTCGCGAAGTCCAGCAGGTGCGGCGCGTTCCAGAAACTGCCCGCCGCCACCAGCCCCTGCGCCGAGGCCACCGACCGCGGCCACAGACGCGCGTCGTGCACCTGCCGGACCGGCTCGCCGCTGATGTCGAACCAGTGCAGGGAACCGTCGTACGCGCCCACGACGATCGAGCAGTCGTCGTCCGCCCACGCGACCGAACGGGCCGCGGAGGTGGAGACGGTGATCGTGCGCAGACACTCCAGATCCGGCGTCAGCAGGTTGACGACCCCGTCGTCCCGCGCGACGGCCAGCAGCTTCCCGGAGTGCGACCAGGCGCACCCCTCGACGGACGACGCGTAGTGCCGCATCTCCGCGGTGGCCGGGCGGCCGGGGTCACCGACCGCGACCATGCCGTCCTCGCCCACGGTGGCCACCAGCCCCTCGCAGCTCACCGAGACCATCATGCAGTGGGCCGCGTGGGAGCCGATCTCGGCGAGGAGGGCGCCGGTCGGCGTGTCCCACATGGTCGCGCGGCCGTCCTCGGAGACGCAGATGAGGCGGCGGCCGTCCGGCATCCAGGCCACGGAGTTGATGTCGTCGGTGTGCCGGGCGAGGACCGTGACGAGACGGTGCTGCCCGTGCTCGGGGATCCGCCACACCGCGACCGTCTTGTCCGCCGACGCCGTGGCCAGCAGGGTGGGCGCGGTCGGGCTCCACGCGGCGGCGTTGACGAGACGGCGGTGGCGCAGCCGCGTCAGGGGGACGGGCCGGGCCGGCTCGCTGGTGTCCCACACCAGCACGGTCCCGTCGTACGAGCAGCTCGCGAGGCGTTTGCCGTCAGGCCGGAAGGCGACATGGGTGATCGGGGCGGCGTGGCCCAGCGGGTCGGGCTTCAGATCTATCGTGCGCATGGTGCTTCCCTCTCCGGGCGGTCGGTCGCTGGGGGCATCGGGCGTACGGTCACTCGCGTGATCGCCCGGCGGTGCGTCACCGGTCGTGGATCCGCAGGTCGAGGACGGCCGGGCGGCGGGACAGCCAGTGGTCGCGCACCTTGACGAGCCGGAGCTTCTTGGGGCGCCGCTCGATCCGGTAGAGCGACAGCAGCCCCGTACGGCAGCCGACGAGGAGGTACGCGGCTCCGTCGGCGCCGTGCAGCAGGTGCAGCGCCTTGGGGTAGTCGGGCAGGTCCTCGAACAGCCCGAGGAACGCCCCGGTGGTGTAGTCGTAGGCGGCGAGCTGCATCCCGTACGAACTGGCGATCACCAGACCGTCGCCGACGACGGCGTTCTCGACGGTGTTGGAGAGCAGCTTGAGCCAGCGGGCCACGACGCCTTCGCCGACGACGAGTTCCTTCACCCCGCCGTCGCCGGTGAGATAGGCCCGGCCGCCCTGGATCCACAGGCGCTTGGGGTACTCGCCCTGGTCGAACCGCCACCGTACGGACGCGTCCGCCCGGTCGAGTACGACGATCACCCCGTTCCTGGTGACGAGGAGGCGGTCACCGTCGGGCAGATAGGCCGCGGCCCAGACCGGCAGTCCGTCCACGGTGAAGGTGTCGAGCCGGCGCCCGTCGGCGGTGTCCAGCTCGACGGCGCCCGCGTTGGTGGCGACGAGGGCCCGCCCGCCGTCCGGACCGACCGCGACCGTGTGGGGCAGGGCGGGCAGCTCCACGCTCCACCGGAGCGCGGCGCCCGGGTCCTCGCCTCCGTCATGGTCGGTACGGAAAGCACGGTGGTCGCGGGTGATACCGAGCCACCCGGACCGCCCCGCGGACCGTACGGGGGCCACGCGGCGGGTGAAGCCGAATCCGGTGGTGTGCTCCGCCACCACACGCGTCATCGGCCCGCCCCCCGAGTCCTGGACGCGGACGACGGAGACCCCGGTGTCCGTGGCGCAGTACAGGGTGCCGGGGTCCTCGGGCGACGGCTGGATGTCCCACACGGCCTGCCGGGGGAAACCCATGGCCCGTACGAAGGTGCCGTCGGAGTCGAGCTGGACGATCTCGCCGTCCTGGCACAGGACGTACACCTGCCCGTCGTCCGCGGAGACGGTCAGGTCGGAGAGCTGGTGCGAGAACCCGGCCACGGTGCGGGTGATGCGCAGGGCGCGCTCCGTGTTGTCGAAGATGTGGAGCTCACCGTCGAAGCCGCCCGCGTACGCCCGGAGGTGGTCGGGAGAGAAGGTGACGAACTCGACGTCGTCGCGGGCGAAGAGGCATTCGTCCTCCTTCTCGCCCGACGCGCCGACCACCACGACCCCGTTGGCGATGTCGGCGTTCTCGCCCGCGCCGAAGTCCTGGGTGGCCCAGAACCGGTCGTGGCGGGCGTCGTAGCGCACCCGGTGGATGTTGCCGTCGTCCAGCTTCACCTGGTCGGGGAAGCCGGCGTCGCCGTCGAACGATCCGAAACGGAGATTCCCCTTCTTGTCGGACACGGCGTGCCGGGTGGGATGCTCGGTGCAGGCCCACTCCATCGGGCTCGTGCCGCAGATGTTGGGGCGGATCTCCAGCACCGCGAACGTGTGCAGGTCCACCACGAGCATCTGCCGGTGGTAGCCGCTGGTGACGAAGATCTTGCCCTTCCAGATGCCGATGCCGCGGGAACTGACGGGAGACGGGCGCTCGTTGGGGATGAGAAGGGAGGGGTCGCAGACGCTGGCGGGGTCGAGCCGGTCCACCAGCTCCAGTGTGTCGAGCGACCAGCGGAACAGCGCGCCCATCCGGTCCTTGCCGATCACCCAGCCGTCGGCGACGGCCAGCCCGTAGAGCGGCCTGCCCTGCGGGACGAACGGGGAGGACCTGACGACGCGCAGATGCGCGTCGAGGAGATGGACCCGTCCGTGGGTGTCGGAGGCGAGGAGGCCCGTGCCGTCCACGTGCACGATCCTGACGATGCGGTCTGCCGGCTTCACGATGACGCTTCCCTGGTGTCGGGGGTGGGTCGGAGTGCGGGGAGTGGGGCGCGGGTTCACGGCTCCGCGGCGGCCCTGCGGCCTGCCCGTGCGGCGTACCTGGCGGCTCGGCGGACCCGGCCGGCGGACGGTGGGGGAGTACCGCCGGCCGGGGTTGGTGCGCCGCTTTCCTGCCCTTGTGCCTACTTGTTGGGCTCTACGCCCTGACGGTCGCCGTCATCGTCATCGTCGTCGTCATCATCGATGTCGTCGTCATCGTCGTCGTCCGTGCACGTGTCATCGTCGAAGGTGCTGCCACCGGCGATGGTGGGATCGGCCGCGGTCTCCTGGACCACCCGGGTCAGGGCGTCCACCTGAGCCCCCCGCGTAGCGCTCCCGTTGACGAAGACGACCTTCCAGACCGCGCGCCCGGCCTCCTCCTCCAATCCGACCCCGGTCACACGCCCGCCCCCCACCTCCCGCAGCACCAGGTCCGCGGCTTGCGCGGCGTTCTTCACCTGAGGGGACGCGACCTGTCCGGCAGCCTGCGACCCGCTCGACAGGGTCTGGCTCTCACCGCTCCCCGCGG
This sequence comes from Streptomyces sp. NPDC059092, assembly GCF_042756365.1. Lineage (NCBI taxonomy): Bacteria > Bacillati > Actinomycetota > Actinomycetes > Kitasatosporales > Streptomycetaceae > Streptomyces > Streptomyces sp. NPDC059092. The sequence continues at coordinate 71,378 of NZ_JBHZEJ010000001.1, read as the reverse complement.
CGCTCCCGGAACCACCGGCCACCTCCTCGCCGGCGACGGCCAGACCCGTACCACCGATCGCCAGACCACCGAGGGCGACCACAGCAACCAAGGATTTCCGCATTGCCTGTACCTCCTGCATATCGGGTGCTCCCGACTGGTATAGAAGCCGCGAGAATCCCGTGACCAGGGCATTGTCCGAGTCTTGTCCGCCTCCTGTCGGATTCCTGCCCGAGCCTTCACCTAGGGCCTCCCGTCCGGGCCTCGGTTCGGCGTTCCGCCCGAACGGGGCTCAGGCCGCCCGCAGATGGTCCCCGAGCGCACGGACCACCGCGGCGGCCAGGACGGCCTGGCCGCGGGCGTTCTGGACGAGGCCGTCGGCGCCCCAGACCTCTTCGCCCGCCGCCGGACGCAGGGCGGCCAGGTCCACGTGGAGCGCGCCATGGCGCAGGGCCAGGGTCGCGCACGCGTCCGACTGCGCGCGCTGACGGGTCCGCAGCACCTTCTCGCCGAGCAGCCGCGCACCGGGCGACCGGGTCAGGTCGAAGGGGACCACCAGCATGACGTCGTAGCCGTGCTCGCGCAGCGGAGCGACGACGCGGACCACCTCCGTCCGGAGCGCGTTCGCGTCGAACGCCGGGTGCAGCACGTCGTGACCGGCCAGCTGCACCACGGCCAGATCGCCGCCGAACGCGAGCGCGCGGGGAAGCTGCCGGGAACGGACCGCCGCGACGCTCTGCTCCCGTACGCCGGGCAGACTGAGGCAGGCGAGCCGGGGCTCCACCACGCGCAGGGCGTCCGCGACCCGCTCGTACCAGGGCGCTCGGCCGTAGCCGTCCACCCGCTCCACGCGCCGCGGCGCCCGGCCGTCGCCGAGCACCACGAGCCGGCGCCAGCGCAGCCCGCCCAGCAGCCGGGCCGCCTCGCCGTCCCTCAGACAACCGGGGTCGTCCGCCTCGCAGTCGGCGGTCACGGACAGGTCCAACACCAGGTATCTCCTCTTCACGGGTCCACGGGTCCACGGCTCACGGATCCACACGTGGACGCCGGCGGAACGCGTCCCTCCCCGGAACGCGTCGCCATCTCAGGACCGTCTCAGCGAAATGTCAGGCCGGACGAGCAGAATCATCAGCACGGCGGGACGGTCCCAGACCCCCTCCCACCGTGAGGAGAGGTACCCGAAGCGGCCCAACGGGGTTCCGAGGCAACTCGGATCGGGTGAAAGCCTTCGCAGGTTCGAATCCTGCCCTCTCCGCACCACGCGCCCCCGGCGGCTCCTGTGAGGTGGAGCCGCCGGGGGCGCGGTCCTCCCGGTGGCGACCAGCCCGCGATCAGGCCTTCTTGCGCAGCACCAGGACCGCCGCCAGCACCAGCAGGGCGAACGCGGCGATGTCGATCCGCGCCACGCGCATGTTCGCGTCGTTGAGCCCCGACGTCGTGTAGGCGAGCAGCAGGAACGTCCCCATGCTGATCGCGCCGGCGCTGAGCGCGGGCACCCGGAGCGACCTGATGAACGCCGCGCAGAGCAGGCCGATCCCGACGAGCCCCAGCAGCACCGCGCGGTGCCGCAGCAGCACCGTCAGATCAGCGGAGTCGGCACCGGCGATCGACACCCCGTACGCCGTGGTGATCTGGGACGGCGCGACCGCGACGAAGCCGGGCACGAGGTTGATCGCACCGACGACGACGAAGAGCGCGGTGGTGAGTCGGTCGGTCCACATGATGTCTTGTCCGTTCATGGAGAGAGGTGGAGAGCGGGAAAGGGTGATCGGGTGCGCGGCAGCGGTACGCCCGCCGCGTCCTGACGGCATCACGCGCGCGGCATCACACGCGCGGCCTCGGACGGGCGGGTCCACCGCGACGGCTTCATACGGCTTCGGACAGCCGGCTTCACGGGGTACGGCGGGCCGCCCGGTCCAGGCTGTTCAGATAGGCCCGCAGAAGGGGCCTGGCCGGGCGGGCCGTGAGCGGGACCCGGGGGGCCCGGTCGCGGTGCCACGGGTAGGTGACGGGGCCGTGGCCCGAGGCGTCCTCGACGAGGGAGTGCGCGACATGCGCTCCGTGGGCCACCGACATGGCCAGGCCGTGACCGCAGCAGCCACCGATGTACCAGACGTCCGGGTGGCCCCCCACATGCCCGACCACCGGAAGGTCGTCCAGGGTCATACCGATCTGCCCCGACCAGCGGTGACCGACCGGCACGTCGGCGAGGGTGGGGTGCAGCAGCCGCAGCCGCTCCTCCAGCCACGTCCAGGTGGCGGTGCGCAGCGCGGAGGCCCGGTCCTGGCTCAGTCCCGGCAGATGGACGGCCCGGCCGCCGCCCACCACCAGGCGACCGTCGGGGGTGAGGCGGAAGTACGGGGCCAGGGACATGCTGTCCACGACCGCGGCCCCGTTGGCTCCGCCCAGCGCCGCGCGGGCCTCGGCGCCGAGCGGGCCGGTGGCGACGGCGTGCACCTCAAGGGGCAGGACCGTGCCGACGGGCAGCCCGAGCGACCCGGCCGCCGCGTTGACGGCCAGGACCGTCTTGCGGGCCCGCAACGTGCCGCTGGGGAAGAGCAGTTCGGTGGGGGCGGCCCCGCTGCCGGGGCGCAGGCCGCGCAGCGGGGAGTCGCCGTGGAAGCGGACGCCCTTCGCCGCGCAGGCCGCCGCCAGCGCGCCGCTCAGCGCGGCGGGGTTCAGGGTGGCGGCGGAGCGGTACAGCAGCCCCGCGTGGTACGGAACGTCGACGCGCTCGCGGATCGCGGCGGCCGACAGGACGGGGACGTCGAGGCCCAGCGCCCGGTACGTCTCCGCCTGCCGCGCGAGGGAGGCCAGCCCGTCCGCGCCGCGGGTGGCCACGATCTGCTCCCCGGTGCGCAGCCCGCACGGCGCGCCCAGTTCCTCGGTGAGCGCGACGACCCGCTCCACCGCGGCGAGCGAGGCCAGATACATGCGCCGCGCCGTGGACGGGCCGAAGCGGCGGGCGGCCCGGTCGATGGCCGGACCGACCCGGGGGCCGAGGAGGCCGGTGCCCCGGCCGCTGGCGCCGGCCGCCGGATGACGGGCGTCCACGACGACGACGTCCAGCGAGGGGTCGCGTTCGACCAGGTGGTAGGCGGTGGACAGGCCGGCCAGACCGGCCCCGACCACCACGACGTCGGCGCTGAGCCCGCCGGAGATCCGCGCGGCGGGGGCGGCCGTGGTGGCCTCGCCGGCACCGGACGTCCAGCACGGCTCCCCACCGACCGCCTCGGGACCGACCGTGCCACGAGCGGCCGTCCCGGGGCCGACCGTCCCAGGGGATTTCATCGCACCGCCCCGTCCGCCAGGGAGTGGAAGCCGCGGTCGTGCCAGATCAGGGGACGCCCGTCGGCCATGTGCAGGGCGGCGACCCGCCCGACGACCAGGCAGTGGTCGCCGTACGCGCGTACCTCCTCCGTCACACAGATCGACCAGGCGAAGGTGTCGGCGAGCACGGGTACGCCCAGCACCTCCTCGTACGATTCGGAGGCGAAGCGCTCGGCGGGGGTGGCGGTGGAGAACAGCCGTGCCCGGCCTCGCTGTTCCTCGTTCAGCAGGTGCACCGCGAAGGCGGAACCCGGCGTGATCGCGGCGAGCGTACGCGAGGAGTGGGACAGGCAGACGAGCAGCAGCGGCGGGTCGGCCGAGAGCGAGGTCACGGTCGAGACGGTCGTCCCCACAGGACCGTCGTCCGAGGGCGCCGTGACCACGGCTATGCCGGAGGCGAGGCTGGCGTAGAAGTCCAGGCAGAGTTCGGCGCCGGGAACGGACGCCGGATCCACTTCCGGCATCTGGTCCACTTCCGGCCCGCCGGTACGCGCACCGGTGATGACGTGGGGCATGGTGGGGCTCCTTCCTGTCCGGGTGTCTGTTTCTCTCGTGAGGGCGGGATCCACCGTCAGAACCGGATCCACGGTCGGAACGGGATCTACCGCCCGGACTCCAGGGCGTCGCGCAACGCGACGAGAGTCGTGCGCATGGTCGTCCGGTTGCGGGCCCTGCGGCGTACGACGCCGGTCACCAGCGGGGTGACGGCGGTGAGGGCCATACCGAACGGGCCGGCCCGGCGGTCCCGCCACTCCTCCCGCACCTCGCACCCCTCGGGCAGCGGCGAGAAGCGGTACGACCAGCCGGCCACCTGGATACCGAGGAAGCTCACATGGAACGCGAAGCCGCGTCCGGGATCGGCCTCGACCACCCGGCACAGGGTGGGCCAGGGCAGCCAGCGGGCGCGGTTGCGTCCGATGAACCGCATGCCCGGCCTGGCCGGGCCGCCCCGTCCGAGGATCCACGCGCCACGGCACTCGGGGCTCCACTCGCCCATCCGTGCCACATCGCTGACCGCGGCGTAGGCGGCCTCCGGGGGGACCCGGATGACGATGGTCTCGGATATCCGGGAGGGGGTGTCGGGCTCTTCGCCCGCTGCTGCGGCGGTCTGATCGGTCCGGTCGGTCACTTGGGGGCCGTCCTTTTCATGCTGTCCGTACGGTCGGGGGGTACGGGTCCGGTGAGGCCGGCCGGGGCGCCGGGACCGGCGAAGCCGCCGACGGGCACCCGCTTGCGGCCCGGCATCCACCAGTTCACCCGGCTCATCAGACGCATGGACGCCGGGACGATCAGGAGCCGGATGACGGTCGCGTCGAGCGCGATGGCCAGGGCCATACCGAGGCCGAGTTGCTGGATGGGCAGGATGCCGGCGAACGCGAAGGCCGCGAAGACCGCGACCATGAGGACGGCCGCGCCGGAGATCAGCGGCATCGTGGCGGACATGCCCCGCGCCACGCTGCCGATGTCGTCCCCGGTGGCGAGGTAGTCCTCGCGGACCCGGCTGAGCAGGAAGACCTCGTAGTCCGTGCTGAGGCTGAAGAGCAGGGTGACCAGCAGGACGGGGACGAAGTTGGTGAGATGACCGTCCACGTCGAAGCCGAACAGCGCGCTCCCCAGGCCGTCCTGGAAGATCAGCACCAGTGCGCCGTAGGTGGCTCCCACGGAGAGCAGGTTCATCGCGATGGCCTTGAGCGGCAGGAAAACGGAGCGGAAGGTGAAGAGCAGCAGCAGGTAGATGACGGCGAGCATGGTCGCGATGACCGGCACGAGACCGTCCTCGATCACCTTGTTCGCGTCGACGCCCTCCGCGGTCTCCCCGCCGACGTCGACCGTCCACCCCGCGCCGCCGGCCGCGAAGGCGGCGGCCTCGGCGCGTACGGCGACGAGCAGGTCCTGCGCCGCGTCGGAGGAGGCGGTGTCGTCGCCCACCACCTCGATGAGCGCGGTCCTGCCGTCTCCGGAGACGAAGAAGTCGACGGTGGCGCGCGCGTCCCCGGGCAGCCGGTCGCGCGCCGCCAGGGCCGCGAACGGCCGCTCCCGACCGGCCTGGCGGAGTGTGCCGATCGCCGAGTCGGCCCGTACCACCCCGCGCAGGGCGGTGATCGTGTCGTGGAGGCGCAGCAGCCGTCCGGTGTCCGCGTCGGAGCGCTTCTGGAGCGGTACGCGCGATGCGACGACCACCTGGAGCGGGGCGGCGCCGCCCACCCCGAACTCGTCCCTGATGGTGTCGTACCCCTGGCGTACGGCCGCGTCCGCGGGCACGACCCGGGCGTCCGGGGTGAACGTCTCCAGCCGCAGGGCGGGCAGGGCGAGGGCGGCCAGCGCCGCCACGCCGACCACCAGGAACAGCGCGGGGCGGCGCATCACCGCGTGGGTCACGGCGACCCAGCCGCCGCCGCTCCGCCCGGTGGTGGCCCCGCGTCGGCCGAGGCGGCCCCACTCGATCCGGTGGCCCAGCAGATGCAGGAGTACGGGCAGCAGCAGCACGCTGGTCAGGACGGAGAACGCGACCACGACCACGGCGCCCAGGGCCATCGACCGGATGACGCCCAGATCCACCAGGAAGAGCGTGGACATGGCGGCCACGATGGTGAATCCGGAGGCCACGACGGTCTCGCCGGAGGTGCGCAGCGTACGGGCGAGCGCGCGCTCGGTGGCCTCCCGGGAGACCGGACCGGCCCCGGCGCCCAGCTCGCTCTTGAAACGCATGATCATGAAGAGGGAGTAGTCGACGCCCACGCCGAGACCGAGCATGGTGGCGGCGTTCTGCACGAACACCGACAGTTCGGTCCGCCGGGCGATCACGGCGAGCACCGCGAGCGCGAAGACCACCGAGGTGACGCCGACCAGCAGGGCGGCGAGCGCGGCGGCCACGCTGCGGAAGAGCAGCAGGAGGACCAGGAGGATCAGCGGCAGGGTGATGAGTTCGGCGATGATCAGCCCGCGTTCGCTGAGATGGTTCACCTCGCCCCACAGCGCGGCCTGGCTCACCAGGGAGACCTGGAGGCCCTGTGGCTCGTACTGCCGGCTGAGCCCGTCCTGGATGTCGGGCAGCAGCCGGCGGGCGGTGCCGTCGTCCAGCTCGGAGCCGACGCGCACCAGGGCGGTACGGCCGTCCTCGCCGAGGAAGGCGGAGCGCGGCTGCTCACCGGTGAGCGTGGTGTAGCCGTACGCGCCCGTGGTTTTCAGCTCGTCGTCCCGGACCACGGCCTCGGCCGCTTCCCGTACCCGGGTGTCGAAGGCGGGATCCCCGGCCCGGTGCCGGGTGTCCTTGATGACCAGGGTCAGCGAGGTCGCGCCGCGCCCCTCGAAGCCGTCGGTGAGCCGGTCGGCGGCGACGGCGGAGCCGGAGCCCGGCACGTACCAACCGCCGCCGCTGAGCAGCCCCGGCAGCGGGGCCGCCTGCCAGCCGGCGACGCCGAGCAGCAGCAGCCACAGGACGGCGAGCGGCCACCGGTGACGGCCGGTCAGCCGGGACAGGCGGGTCGGTAACCGGGACGCGCCGCGGACCGCGGGCCGCGCCGGGCCCGCCGGTCCGCTCGAAGGGGCGCGACGCTCACTCATGCGCGGATCGCGATTCCGTGTTCGCGGTCGTCGGTCAGGATCTCCATCAGCGCGCGGTTGCTCGTGGTGAGCCGCTGGATCTTGCGCGTCGCCTTGTTGAGGATCTCCAGCTCACACCGGCCGATCTTGGTGTTCAGGCAGTGCTTGATGCCGCCCGGCGGGTTGTAGTAGTTGAGGCCGACGAAGTCCTCGGGGGCGGCGGTGAAGCGGCCCCGGACGGCGACGGTCTCGTCGGAGCTGGAGAAGTCCCAGTAGAAGTACCCGAAGTCGGCCTTGGCCTTGAGGGCCTGGCGGGGCGCCGACAGGGTGTACTCGCGGTCGTCGTGGCGGAGCACCAGGAAGGTGATCTTCGGCGTCTTGACCGGGCCCACCAGCCGCGTCGTACCGGTGACGATCTCCAGGAAGCTGTCCGGGGCCTCGTCGAACCCGGCGACCTGGCCGAAGGCGTAGTGATCGGTGTGCCGGCTGCCCCAGTTGTGGTTCTGGCTGCCGGTCCAGCCGTCGACGTCGATGGTCTCGCCGTCGACGGTGAGCTTGCCGGTGTAGCTCGCCAGCGGGATCCCGACCAGGCTCTTGGCCTTGGGGAATCCGCCGGTGTACATGGTGGGCGGCAGCAGGAGCAGGGGCGGTTCCGAACCCTCGTACGTCAGGTCCCAGCCGATGCTGCCGTTGGTGCCGACGGCCTCGCCCTTCAGGCTGCCCGGCTCCAGGACGCGGTCGCTCACCCGGGCGCCGAAGGAGTCGGGGCTGAAGTGGCAGTCGGAGATTGGGTACTCCTCCTTGGCCACCACATGACGGCCGGTCGTCCCGTCGAAGTAGATGGCCCACAGCTCGCCGATGGCGGCGTGGGGCATTCCGGCGGGGCTGAAGATCGTGTACCGGATCCAGAAGGCCCGGGGCTCCGTCGGGTGGTTGCCCCGCTGGTAGAAGCTCTCGTAGTGGCCGGCTTCCTGGCCCGGACGGTACTGCGTCCAGTTCAGGCGCTCCGCGTCCGCTGTGCTGGGGTCGAAGTTCATCGGGTCCGTCTTCCCATCCGATACCGGTGCTGGTACTGCTTCTGCCGTTACGTCCTACGGAGCGCCGGGCGCTCCCACCGCTCCCGTACGCGCGTGCGCGGTCATGTCCATCCCGTAGCGGGGCCGCAGCGTGATCGATGCCTGGTTGACGACCCGGTGCGCGGGCACGTGCCGGAACTCGTACCGCCGTACCAGGGCGGCGAGCAGCAGATGTGCCTCCATCAGCGCGAAGTGCTTGCCTATGCAGAGGTGCGGGCCGGCGCCGAAGGGCATGTGCGCGAAGCGGTGCCGGCCCTTCTTGCCCTCGGCGGAGAAGCGGTCGGGATCGAAGCGCTCCGGATCGTCCCAGTGCCGCTCGTGACGGTGGATGTTGTAGAGGTTGACCAGCAGCCGCGAGCCGGCCGGCACGCTGTGGCCCCCGAGCACGGTGTCCTTGAGGACCAGCCGGGGCACGATCGGCGCCGACGGGTAGAGCCGCAGCGCCTCCTCGAAGACCTGGAGCGCGTACGGCATGGCCGCCAGGTCCGCCATGGTGGGCATCCGGTCGCCGAGGACCTCGTCCACCTCGTCCTGCACCCGGCGCAGCGCCCGGCGGTTGCCGGAGAGCAGGTAGAAGGCCCAGGTGAGGGTGATCGCGGTGGTCTCGTGCCCGGCGCCGAAGGTGGTGATGACCTCGTCCCGCACCTGACGGTCGCTCATGCCCTCGCCGGTGTCGGCGTCCCGCACGTCCAGCATCATGTCGAGGAGGTCGGGCGTGCCGTCCCCCCGGGAGACACCGTCGGCGGCGGCCTTGCGGCGCTCCGCGATGATCCCGTACGTCATGTCGTCGATCCCCTTCATGACCGCCTGGAAGCGGCGGTTGCGGGGGGTGGGCCAGTCGGTCGGCGGGCTGAACGGGTTCTGGAGCCGGTCGAAGGCGTAGTTGATGGCGACGTCGACGGCCTCCGGGCTGATGCCGTCCCTGGTCTGCTCGACATCGGTGGAGAACATGCACCGGCTGACGATGTCGAGGGTGACCCGCATCATCTCCGCGTGGACGTCCACCACGTCGCCGCTCCGGTACGAAGCGGCCATGTGGGCGACCTGGTCCGCCGTCGACTCGGACATCGACTCGAACATGCGGGCGATGGCCTGCTTGGTGTAGATCGGCTGCATCATGCGCCGGTTGCGCATCCAGCTCTCGTGGTCGTCGCTGGTGAGCAGGCCCTCGCCGAGGATCAGCCGGAGCGGGTTGTCCGGACCGAGCTTCCCGTACGTCGCGCTGTCGGTCAGGACCTCGCCGGCGAGCTCCGGGCTGGAGACGCCGTGCACGACGACGGGACCGAGCCGGTAGCGGACCAGATCACCGTGGTCGCGCCAGCCCTGGTGCATGGCCTCCAGGATGTCCTTGCGGAAGTCCAGGACGCTGCCCAGCACGGGCAGGCTGCGCGCCTCCGGCGCGGAGGGGGCCGCCGCGGTCCTGACCGGTGCCGCGGTGCCGCGTGTTGCCGTCATGGCGGGTTCCGTCCCCTTCACTTCCGCGCCAGGGCGCAGACCCAGCCGAACGAGCGGAGCGGCTCCGAGACGAACCGGGCGTCCTGGAAACCGGCCTTGCCCAGCATCTCCACCAGATCCGCGCCCGAGAGGATGCGCAGACCCTCCCGCTCGGAGCGCTCGGTGAACCGCTTCCCCAGCAGACGCTGCTTCGCCGTGGGCGTCTCGGACGCCTCCCGGCTCATCTCCAGGGTGATCGCCACCTGCCCGCCGGGCTTGAGCACCCGGTACGCCTCGCTGAGCCCGCGCATCGGATCGGGCCAGAAGTAGAACGTCTCGATGGCGCTCACCTGATCGAAGGACGCGTCCTCGTACGGCAGTGCCCCCGCGTCGCCCTGCTTGATCTCCACCCGCCCCGCCGCGACGCCGTCGACATTGCGCCGTACGGACTGACGGACCATCTCCGCGGAGTAGTCCACCCCCGCGACGAATCCCCCAGTCGCCTGCTCCGAGAGGAGTTTGACGGCCATACCGCCGCCGCAGCCGATGTCCAGGACCCGCTGCGAGCGCCGTACCTCCATGTGCTCGATCGCCCACACGGTGAGCGTACGGTGCTGCTTGGCCATCACGTGGCCGATCAGCCGACCGGCGCGCCCATCGGGTTGCTTGAAGTTGTTCTCCACCAACTCCAGCGGGCCCTTGAGCAGTTTCTCGATCATCCGGACTTCCCTTCGCGGTTCGCAACGTCTCGGGTGGTGCCACGGAGCGGGCTCACGACCCCGGAGGGCGGGCCCGGCAACTTCCGGGAACGGGTGTACGGGCCAACGCGCGCGCACGGTGCGCGGCACCGCTGCCCCGGCGGTCTGACTGCCCCGGGCGGGTCCCCCGCACGGGCGGGGGCGGCGTCGCCGCACGGCATCGGATGGTCGGCGGAGAGGGCAGGATTCGAACCTGCGGGGGCTCGCGCCCGATCCGGGTTGCCCCGGAACCCCGTTGGACCACTTCGGGTACCTCTCCCTGCCTCGGGGGCGGAACGATCGCCGCTCCCGCTGCGCCACCGATGCTGCCGCAGCGTTCTGAGATCACGCTGAGATCTTCCTGAGACCGGCCGCCGGCCGGCAGCCCGCGGCCGGACGGCGGAGTGGAGCCGATCCCGGCCGGGCAGCAAGGAAGGGTCCGGAGGGAGGGGAACGACATCGGGAACGACACGGGTGAGGACACCGGGAACAGCATCGGGCACCACGCCGGTAACGGCGTCGACGACACGGCCGAAGACCGGTCGTCCCCCGACCGGGAGGCCGCCGACCGGGAGGCCGCCGACCCGCACTGCCTGCGGCCCGGCGAGGCGCGCGGACTCCTCGCCCGAGCCCCGTGGCGCCGGCTGGTGGTGCTCGGGGACCTCGCGGTCGAACGGGCCCCGGAGCCGGTCGAGGGGTACGGCGCACGGCCCTGGTACGACCGGGTCGCCTCCGCCCTGGACGAGGCCGCCGAGGACGTCGCCTACCTCAACCTCCTCGGCCGGCGTGAAGTACGCGTCGCGCAGGTCCGCTCCTCGCAGCTCCCGGCCGCCCTCGCCTTCCGGGGCGACCTGGCGCTGGTGTGCTGCGGCACCGCGTACACCCCCGACGAGACGTTCGGCAGGTACGGGCTGACGGCCGAGCTGGTACGGATCGTCGCGCCGCTGCGTGACGCCGGCTGCGACGTCGTGCTGGTCGGCGCCCATCCGCTGGCCGCCTGGCCCGGCCTGCCGGCCAGCCGCCGCGAGCGGGCGGCCGAGCAGCAGGGGCGGGTGTCCGAGCAGGCCAGGGCCGTAGCCCTGCGCCACGGCACGCTCTACGTCGCCCCCGACACCCACCGCCCCGACGCCGCGGCGGCCGTGTGGAGCCGCGACCGGCCCCGGCCCAACAGCCGTGGCCACGCGGCCCTGGCCGCCGCCGTGGTGCGCGCCCTCGGCGCCAGGACGGCCGCTCCCGCGCCCGCCCCGGACCCGGCGGACGCCGGGTCCGGGCGCGGACCGGTCAGGCCGCCGTGAACAGCAGTACGGCATTCTGACCGCCGAATCCGAACGAGTTGCTGACGGCCACCTCGGCGCGCACATCGCGCCCGGCCTTGAACACCATGTCGAGTTCCAGCTCCGGATCCAGGCTCTCCAGATTGGCGGTCGGCGGGATGTGCCCCTCCTCCAGGGTGAGCGCCGTCACCACCGCCTCGATGGCGCCGGCGGCGGCCAGCGAGTGGCCCACCACCCCCTTCACGGAGGTGACCGCGGGCCGCTCCCCGAGCACCCGGCGGATCGTCCGGGCCTCGGTGGCGTCGTTCAGCAGCGTCGCGGTGCCGTGCGCGTTGACGTGGTCCACCTCGTCGGGGCCGACACCGGCGTCGCGCAGCGCGGCGCGCAGCGCGAGTTCCGCGCCCCTGCCGTTCGGGTCGGGGGCGGTCGCGTGATGCGCGTCGGCGGAGGCGCCGTAACCGCTGACCATGGCCCGGATCCGGGCGCCGCGCGCCCGCGCGTCCTCGGCGCGCTCCAGGACGAGTACGGCCGCTCCCTCGGCCGGTACGAAGCCGTTGCGGTCGGCGTCGAAGGGCCGTGAGGTGGTGGACAGGTCGTCGCGGCGGTCGGCCAGGGCCCGCATCTGGCTGAACCCCGAGACCAGCGAGGGGACCAGCGGCGCCTCGGTGCCCCCGGTGATCACCACGTCGCAGATCCCGCTGCGCAGCAGTTCGCGCGCCATGCCCACCGCCGTGGTGCCCGAGGCGCAGGCCGTCGCCGTCACCAGGCTGGGGCCCAGGGCGCCGAGCATCATGGACACGTACCCCGCGCACATGTTGGGCGACAGCATGGGGACGAGGAGCGGGGAGACCTTGCGCGGCCCCTTCTCCAGCAGCACGCTGTGCTGCTTCTCCCAGGTGGCGGCGCCGCCGATGCCGTTGCCCAGGATCACCCCGACCCGGGTCGCGTCCCAGGAGTCCCGGTCGAGACCGGAGTTGGCGACGGCCTCGTGGGCGGCGACCAGCGCGAGCTGGCTGCTGCGGTCCAGCCGCCACACCTGCTTGCGCTCGATCACCCCGCTGGGGTCGAAGTCGGTCACGGCGCAGCCGAAGTCGGCGGGCAGCCCGGCCAGCGCGGGTACGTCGGAGGCCGCCGTACCCGCGCCGGCGCGGATCCGTTCCCAGCTCCGCTCCACCCCGACCCCGGCGGCGGTGACCATTCCGATGCCGGTGATCGCCGCGTCGAACGGTGCCGGAGCGGTCGTCGGTCGGCCGCTCATCAGACGGTGGCCAATTTGCCGGAGATGATCTCGGCGGCCTGTCCGACGGTCGAGTCGGGACCCAGCTCGCTGTCGTCGATCGGTACGTCGAACTCCTCCTGGGCGGCGACGGACAGTTCCACGAGGGCGAGCGAGTCGAGTTCGAGACCGCTGAGGGTGCTGGTCGGCTCGATGGAGCCGGCGTCCAGGCCGAAGGTGCTGGTGAGCAGTTCCACCAGGCGCTTGTAGACGTCTTCCATGAGGGTTCCTTCCGGAGGCGGGCCGCCGGCGTGTGCCGGCGCGCCCTGCGATGGCGGTGGATCCGTCAGCTTCCCTGCGGCTGCCGGGCGGCGGTGGTCACTTCGCCGGCCGGCGCGGACCGGGTGACGGGTGTGACGGGTGTGGTGGCGTACTGGTCGGTGAAGCGGGCGTACGCGGGATGCGCCACCGGTTCGAAGTCCAGCGCGAACGGCTTCAGGAAGTTCCCGAACAGCGCGCGGTCCCCGAACAGATGGATGGGGATGACCAGCAGCGCCCACTCGGGGCCCCACAGCCAGATCCACGCGAGCACCACGAGCGTCTGGGTGGCCAGGCTGTGCATCACGTTGTAGGCGACGTAATAGGCCCGGTGGATCCGCTTCGTCCGGGAACGGTGGTACGCGACGGCCCCGGGGATGTAGCCGATGAGGTCGATGTAGACGAAGAGCCCGATCGCCGGGATCCACCTGACCTCGTCGATGTGGAGGAAGAAGAAGACCGCGGCGATCACCAGGCCGAGCCCGTACTCCAGCCGGATCAGCCGGTAGGTGGTCCGCGTCTCGAAGAGGTTCTTCCCGTCCATCAGCGCGCTCCGGTCGCGGTGGTGACGGGCGTGCCCATCGCCTCGGCGACGGCGCGGGCGACCGCCTCGTCGTCGACCACGGAGGCGTTGCCGCCGAAGATGCTGATGACGACCCGGGCGATGGTCTCCTTGAAGACCCGCTCCGCGACCGGGTCCAGGATGCCCGCGAGGCTGGGGATGCCGAAGTCGAACTCGGCGCTGAAGTCGACCAGGCAGTCCTGGCCGTCCGCGGTGAGCCGCCACACGCCGGTGAACTCGGCGAAGTCACCGTCGGTCTGCTCGAAGGTGATGGTCAGCGACTCACGGTCGAACAGGTCGGTCTCGCTCCAGCTCAGGATGCCGTTGCGGAAGTAGACGTCCCAGTCGCTGACCTCTTCCTTCTCCGAGACCTGGCGGGAGGTCACGGAGCGGATGACCTCGGTCAGTTCGGGATACCGGCTGAAGGCGCCGACCCGCTCGAACGCCGCCGCCGCGTCGACGTCATGGACACGGACGATCACGTGAACGCTACGCATGGATTTTGCCGCCTTCTGCTGTGGGTGCGTACCGGGCGCCCTGCGCACGGCACGCGCGGTCGACCGCCTCGTAGAAGAAGTCCAGGTCTCCCCTGGTGAGCACCGCGGGAGGGGTGAAGCGCAGGACGAGGTGCGAGTTGAGCGAATGGTTGGCGATGACGCCGTTCATGATCAGCTCGATGAGCAGGTCGCCCGCGGGGCCCGGGTCGGTGAACTCGATGCCCAGCAGCAGCCCCTGCCCGCGCACCTCGCGTACGGCGGCGCCGTAGTGCGACCTGACGATGCGGTCCAGTTCCGGAAGGATCTCGGCGCCCAGATCGCGGGAGCGGGCCACGAGGTCGTCCTCGTGCATCGCCGCGAGCGATCCGCGTACGGCGGCCATCGCCAGCGGGGCGCCGGAGAACGTGGAGGTGTGCAGGTACGGGTCCCGGTCGAAGGCGCCGAACGCCTTCCGGGTGGCGACGACGGCCGACACCGGGACGACGCCCCCGCTGAGCCCCTTGCCGACGAGCAGGATGTCGGGGGAGACGCCCTCACGGTCGGCGCCCCACCAGGTGCCCAGCCGGCCGAGACCGGTCTGGATCTCGTCCAGGACGAGGTAGGCCCCGTACCGGTCGCACAGGTCACGCACCGCGCGCAGATACCCGTCCGGCGGGATCACCACCCCGGCCTCGCCCTGCACCGGCTCGATGAAGACGCACGCCTCGCCGGGGGAGGCCGCCAGCAGCGGTTCGAGGGCGGCGGCGTCGCCGAACGGGACATGGCTGGTCTCCGGCAGCAGCGGCCGGAACGGTTCCTGGAAGACGCTCTTGCCGGTGAGGCTGAGCGCGCCCATGGTCTTGCCGTGGTAGCCGTTCTCCGTGGCGATCAGCCGGTGGCGGCCCTGGGTACGGGCCAGCTTGATCGCCGTCTCGACGGCCTCCGCCCCCGAGCCGGAGAAGTGGACGCGCTCCAGCCCCGCGGGCACCACGGACACCAGGGCGTCGGCGGCCAGGGCGACCTGGGGTTCGAGGAAGAGGCGGGTGGCCACGGGGTGGGTGGCCAGCTGCTCGGCGACGTGCCGGATGACGGTGGGATGGCGGGCGCCGGTCAGGAAGACGCCGTAACCACCGCAGTTCAGGAAGGATTTGCCCTCCGAGGTAGTGACCCAGGCGCCCTGCGACGCCACCTCGATGTGCCCGCCGAACAGCTCGCCGAGCGTCGCCCGGCCCTTGCTGAGCCGGGCCCGGTACAGCTTCCCCAGCTCCTCACGCCCGAGGGCGGGCGTGGTGGCGGGGGAGGCCGGCGGCAGGGCCGACGGCAGTGTGGGTGTCGTGGTCATGGATCTCCCTCGTCAGGTCAGACGCAGCGGCTGGCCCGCGACGTGGTCCAGGTACGGGACGGTGAAGCTCGCCCGCGACGGCGGGTGGAAGGACAGACCGTGGGCCGCGCCGGCCAGGTAGGCCACGTCGGAGGAGGACATGAAGGCGGTGCCGCCGAGCAGTTCGACGGCCTGGTTCAGCGCGTCGCCCAGCGCGTCCTGGGCGGCGTACCGGGCGACGAGCGTGCTGGCCAGCCCCGCGTTGCCGGTCTCGCCGTCCCTGATCATGCGCGCGGTGCCCTCCAGCAGCAGGGCGGCCGTCTCCAGCCGGGTGAGCACCCGGGCGCGGTCGGAGTCGCTGCCCCGGCCGCCGTCGACGACCCGCTCGACCAGCCCGCTGACCATGCCGAGGTAACAGGCGGAGATGAGCAGTTCGAACCAGATCAGCCCGACGGTCTGGAGGTCGTCCAGGTTCCCGGCGTCGCCCGGCTCGGTGTGCATCATGAGCTGGTCGTCGACGAAGACGTCCGTGAGCCGCACCTCGTCGCTCTCGGCGCCCGCGAGGGTACGGCTCCCCCAGAACGGGTGGACGCTGACGCCCTCGGTCTGCCGGGGGATCAGCAGCACCGACATCCGCGGCTCACCGCTGTCGGTCGGCAGCGCCACGCTCGCGGTGAGCAGGTCCATCGAGTGCGACAGGCTGCACGGCTTCTTGGCGCCGTTGATCACAAAGCCGCCGTCGGCCTTCGTCGCCGTCATCATCGGCGAGAGGATGCCCCGGCCCGGCCGGCCCTCGGCGAAGCCGGAGGCGACCAGCAGCCGCTGTTCGGCTATCCCTTCGAGCAGGGCCCACTCCATGCCGCTGCTCTGGATGGACTCGGCCAGGGTGAACAGGGTCGCCACCGAGAAGTGGTGCATCGTGGTGGCGATCGCCAGGGACGGAGCCTTGGACGCCAGGGCCCGGGTCACGGCGAGGGCCTGGAGCGGGTCGGCGCCCGCCCCGCCGTACGTCTTGGGGATCACGAGGCCGGGGCCGCCGGCTGTGCGGAAGTGGTCGAGGGCGGGGTTCTTCGGCGCCTCCAGCTCTTCCAGCGATGCGCCGGAGAGCAGGTCGAGCAGGCCGGGCAGGAATGATTCGCACGTCTCGCGTGCGGCTTCCAACGAGCGCATGGATCCTTCTCAGTTCTGTTCGGGGTGATGGGCGGGCGCACGGACGGCCGCGTACGGGGCTCCCGTACGGAGGCGGCCCGGCCGCCGGAGGACGCGGTCAGCGTTCGGCGGCGGCCTGAAGGGCCTTCCAGGCGCCGAACACCGCTTCGGAGGGGCGCGCGCCGGTGGCGACGCTCACGCCCTGGATGTGGGAGGTGCGCAGGATCGGGTAGTTGGCCTCGCCGAAGACGCCGCCGGTGAGCCCGGTTCCGCCGTGGGTCGGCAGGTAGGGCAGGAACCCGATGTGGGAGTCGTTCACCTTGAGCAGGCCGCCCTGGGTGATCCGGGTGACGATCCGGTCGACCACCTCGGGGTCGCGGGCCCACGCCGAGTTCCGCAGCCCGTAGGCGTTGCCGTTGACGAAGTCGATGAACCGCTCCAGCAGCACGTCGTCGGGGGCGGCTTCGGCGACGATCACCGGGAGCAGCGGGAAGAACGTCTCCTCGCGGACGGCCTGGACCTCCCGGGCCTCCGCCAGTCCCCGTACCTTCACCACCGTCGGCTCAAGGAAGATCCCGGCCGTGTCGCGGGTCCCGTCCTCCTGCATCGCGTGTCCGCCGCAGACCAGCTCGGCGCCGTGGTCGAGGGCGTCGCGCAGGCACGAGAAGAACTTCTCGTTGCGCAGCACCGGCGTGAGCAGGACGCCCTCCTCGGAGGACCGTCCCGGCCTGATCCGCCCGGCCTTCTCCGCCAGCAGGGCGATGAGGTCGTCGGCGATGTCCGGGTGGGCCACCACCTGGTTGGGGATCATGCAGAGCTGGCCGGAGCCGTAGAAGCTCTCGGTGATGGCCTCGGCCGCCAGGTCCAGATCGGCGTCCTTCCACACCAGCACGATGTCGTTGCCGGCCAGTTCGAGGATCGGCTTCTTGCCCGCGGCGATGCAGCGCTCCTGGAAGCGCATCCCGTTCTCGCTGCTGCCGAAGTACATGATGTCGTCGACGAGCGGGCTCTCCAGCCAGGCGTCCAGCATCGGGGCCGGGTCGCCGCACACCACACCGAGGGTGCCGGGCGGCGCGCCCAGCTCCGCGAGGACCGGGGCCACGACCTCCTGCAGTACGTACATCGCGCCCAGCGGGGCGCTGCGGGGCGCCCGTACGACGAGGGCGTTGCCGGCCATGATCGCGGTCACCCCGAGCAGCGCGCTGGACAGCGGGGCGTTCTGCGGGGGGTTGAGGCAGACCACCCCGTCGGGGCGGCGGCGTACGGAGATCGTCCGCTCCCCGTGCCGGTACTCCTGGAGCATCTGGCTCCGGTAGAAGCCCAGCGACTCGGGGCCGAAGACCTCCAGGGCCCCGGACACCTGCCAGCGGGCCAGCGCGAGCGGGTGTCCTTCCCGTACGAGTACCTCGGTGATCTCATCGGCCTGATCGACGAGCCTGCGGTACAGCAGGGCGCCGAACTGCTCGATGCGGGTCTCCGGGGGGAACGCGGACCAGGGCCCGACCGCCGCCGCCGCCGCCTCGACCGCCAGATCCGTGGTCTGGCGGTCCGCCCGCGCCACCCGGCCGACAATGGTGGCCGGCAGATTCTCGGCGGAAATCCGTCCGCTCTCCAGCTTCCGCTTCAGGGTGAGCGTGGAAAACGCGTCGTCGAGCAGGGCGTCCGAGTCGACCACGTATACCCAGGACCCGCTCGGAACGTTCTTTCCGTCAATGAGGGAAAGGTAGGTGGGGACTTCCGGGCGGGACGTTCCGGAATCTTCTTTTCCTGACGCCGAAGGCGCCGTGGTGTCGCTGCTCACGCAGCCCCTCCGCTCTCCATTTCCCATCCGATGACGGGAAAGTTCGCAGTTCCAAGTGGTGGCTACGACCATCACAGACCCCCCTGAAAATCCCCGGAGACGGCGCTGAGACGGCGCTGAGACCGCGCTGAGACGGCTGTTTCAGGGAAATGGAAGAGGGATGGCGGAGAGTCTGCGGGGCACGGCACAGGGCGCCCGGCCCCGTAACTCGACGCATCAGGCAACGGGAGTGAGATGACGACGCGCAGCGGAGAGGTATCCGACCAAGAAGTGCTCGACGTCCTGGAAAGACTCCGCAAGGACGGCGACAATCCCAGCGCCTTCCTCGCGCTCAACTCCGGTAACGCGTACTTCACCGATCCGTCGCTGGACGGGGTCGTCGCCTATCGCGAGGCGGGCTCGTACTTCATCCAGTTCGGCGGTGTCCACGCCCCGCCGGAGCAGCGGGAGGCGCTGCTGAAGGCCTTCCTCGACCACGCGCGCCGACGCCGCCGCAAGGCCGTCGCCGTACAGCTCCTCACCTCGGACGTCGAGCTTTATGTCCGCTGCGGGTTCACGGTCAATCAGGTCGGTTCGTCGTATTCGGTGCACCTGCCGGACTTCGCCCTGCGCGGAACCCGTTTCATGAAACTCCGCAACAAGATCTCGCGGGCCCGGCGCAGCGGTCTTGAGGTGACGGAGGTCCCCCACGAGGAGTGCGCGGCGGAGATCGCCGGCATCGACGGGGCCTGGCTGCGGAGCAAGGGCCGGCACGTCAAGGAGATCGAGTTCCTGGTCGGCGAGCTGGGCGGGCCCGTACAGCACGCGCGCCGGCTGATGCTGGGCAGGCTCGACGGGGTGCCCATCGCGTACATCTCGTACTCGCCCGCGTACGGCGCACGCCCCGGGTGGCTGCACGACCTCAGCCGCCGGCTGCCGGACGCGCCGCCCGGTGTGATGGAGGCCATCAACCTCACCGCGCTGGAGATGTTCCGTCAGGAGGGGGCCGAGTGGCTGCACTTCGGCTTCACCCCGTTCACCGGGCTCGCCGACGAGCACGATCCGGCCGGGGCCAGCAAGGCCACCCGCAAGATCATGCGGATGCTGGCCGACCACGGCGACAAGGTCTATCCCGCGGCCAGCCAGCTCGCCTACAAGGAGAAGTGGGGCCCCCAGCTCGTGTCCCCCGAATACCTGGCCTTCCACGGCAGGGCGCGGCTGGGAGCCATCTGGCAGATCCTGCGGGTTACGAAATCGGTGTGACCCTCTCTGCGGAGGTCGCTCTCGTCAGGTGAGGAGCCTGGCGGAGGATGTCCTGGAAGGTGTCGCGCAGCCCGTGCCCGGGCTGCAGCCCCAGATGCTGTGACAGGTACTCGCGGGTGCGGTGGTAGGTGTTGAGCGCGTCGGCCTGCCGGCCCGAGAGGTAGAGCGCGGTGATCAGCTGCTCGCAGAATCGTTCGTGCAGCGGATACCTGGCGTGCAGTTGTTCCAGCCCCGGGATGACGGCCCGGGGGTGGTCCAGCCGGAGGCGTATGTCGAAGAGCCTTTCGTACGCTCCCAGTCTGACCTCTTCCAGTTGGGTGTACGCCACTTGGCAGATCATTCCGTGGCCGGCGTCTATCAGGGCCGGGCCGCGCCACAGGGAGACCGCCTCGTTCAGCAGGTCGACGGCTTCCCTGGGGCTGTGCGCGCTCGCCGCGTCGGCGCGGGCCACCAGGTGGAGCAGCCGGGAGGCGTCGACGTCCTCTTCTGCCAGTTCCAGGACGTACCCGGTCGGCGAGGTCTGGATGACATTGCGTAGAGAGGCCTTTCCTCCGTGTGCGACCAACACCCGTCTTAACCGGGCGATATGGCCATGCAATGAATTTTCGGCGCTGTTCGGGGGTTCTTCACCCCATAGTTCATCGATGAGTTCGCTCCGCGAAACGGAGCGGCCCACCGACAGGGAGAGGGCCGCCATGATCGAGCGTAACTTCTCTCCGGGTATCCGGACCTGAACCCCGTCGTCGATTACTTCCATCGGTCCGAGAAGATTGATCTGCAATTGTCGCCCGTTGCCTTCCTGATGCGACCGAAGAGTGGGCACACGGAACGTCTCCCTCCGGGGTCGGCCCCGCGTGCCGGTGACACCGTCCCAGCGGACGGCGGCACGCACGAACACCACTGTCGGCCCGGATTCACGATGAGGTCACTCCGGTACTCAGCGATAATGCAGCGCTACTCGTAGGTAAGGCTGCCCACTGCGAAAGCTTGGATCCGCGAGCTGTGAACTTGGCTCATTCTCGACGTTCTGTGTTGGATATCGCGCCACCGGAGGATGAGAGCACGCCAAGTTGCCCAAATGTTCTGTGGCAAGGCCCCCGTGACCGCCGGGCCGGTCCGGGCAGCGTGGATGACCGATTCTGCTGCCCCGCGACATGGCCGGATCCGAACGGGCTCTGCCCGGGTGGTCGAACACGTGAGGGAAAGGGCAGCTCTCGGAGGGTGCGTCCGGCGGTGGGCGGGGCGGAGCGAGCCGGGGACGGCCGGTCCGACTCGGTGGGAAGGCGGCCTGCGGTTGCCCGAAATGGCCGGTGTTCGGCGATCTGGCTTTATGTGCATTTCGGCAGATGCACATGGTGAGCGGCCCGTCATCGACGTGCCATCGCTTTCCGGTCGAGGTCCGCACACTGCCGGGGAGGCGGCGACGGAGCATATGGGTGAACAATCCAGGAATTCAGGTGCATCCGATCCGGCGGCGCCGGTGGCGGGCCGGAACGACTGCCCCTCTCGCCCGTTTCCCGTTTGTTCGCTGCCCGTTCCGTGGGGGCAATCGTTGTGTGCGCTGACATATTCCGCCGACTGGACCGCCCGTGAGCCGGCCGGCGGCGGAACGGCTCGGCATCGGCGGCCGGCTCCGCGTCGCCGGCCGGCTCAGCCGTCCTGGCCGTGGGGGCCGGCGGCGCGGCCGATGGCGCGGCCGATGGCGCCGCGCGGGTCGCCCTGGGCGGGCGCGGCGGTGCAGGCGACGGGTGTGGTGCGGACGTGGGCGCGCATGCGAGAGAACCTTCCCCGTGGTTCGGCCCCGCGGTGTCGGATTCCCGCGGGCCTCTGGTCATTGGCTAGGACTGCGGAGGAGTGGGAAAAGTTCCTTGGATTTCCGTACAATTTTCCGGATGAATCGGGCATCCCGAGGGGCCTGAAAGTTGCCCCCGGAAAATGGAGAACAGCGGGCAAAGCCGAGTGGTGTGTGCGTCATGGCCGGGATCCCTGCCGCCGGTCCCCTGCCGCCCGTGTGGCCCGTTCGGCCGCCCGCTCGGGCCCCGGGTGCGGTGGGCCCTGGACGGGAGGGGTCTTACGCCGCTACTACAGCGCCCCCGCTAAGCTGCGTCGACCTGCGCGAAGGCCCTCCCTGACGGGAGGGCCGTGCACCGCGCGTAGAAGAGCGCCCCCGGCAGGACTCGAACCTGCGGCCAAGTGCTTAGAAGGCACCTGCTCTATCCACTGAGCTACGGGGGCCGGTAGTGGCCTCGGTGACCAGGAGCCACTGTTGGGCGGTTCCGTGACCTTGCCGGGACAAGGATAGGGCTCCGATCACCCTGACCCGGTTGCTTCACGTGCGTGGCACGTTGTGGAGGTTCAGTGAAGCGAACCGATAATCGCAGGCAGGTGCGATTCGTGCATCGCTTTTGGGCTCTGGCGCCCCGGGTGTTGTGCACTCGTTATGCCTGCGCCCCACTCGTCCCGTCTGTCCCGAAGCATAATCGGCGCGCAGAGATGCCCATACGCTTCAAAAAGGCTCCAAAATTGGGCATTCTTCGCATGTGGTGACCTTGGACGTACGGCCCCAGTTGATCGACGCACTTTCCGCACTGCGCGACCGTGTCGCCGCCGTGCGTCTTCCACTGCCCCTCACCGGGGCACCACGCGCCCGGCAGACCCGGGCCGAACTGCTGGCGCAGCTCGACGACTATCTGCTGCCGCGGCTCCGGGACCCCGAGGCACCGCTCCTCGTGGTCGTGGGCGGCTCCACCGGGGCCGGAAAGTCCACGCTGGTCAACTCCCTTGTGGGGCGGCGGGTCAGCGAAGCGGGGGTGCTGCGCCCCACCACACGTACCCCCGTACTCGTCTGTCACCCCGAGGACCACCACTGGTTCGCCGGTATGCGGGTGCTCCCGCACCTCACCCGCGTCTGGCTGCCCCAGCAGGAGGAGGACCCCGCGACCGGGGCGGGCGCCGACGGCGCGCCCGGCGCGGAGCAGAACGCGCTGCGCGTCGACACCGCCACCGCGCTGCCCCGCGGTCTCGCCCTGCTCGACGCGCCCGACATCGACTCGCTCGTGGTGGAGAACCGGCTGCTCGCGGCGGAGTTGATCTGCGCCGCCGACGTCTGGGTGATGGTGACCACCGCCTCGCGGTACGCGGACGCCGTGCCGTGGCACCTCCTGCGCACCGCGAAGGAGTACGACGCCTCCCTGGTCACCGTCCTCGACCGGGTGCCCCACCAGGTGCTCGACGAGGTGTCCCGGCAGTACGGCGCGCTCCTCAAACGGGCCGGGCTCGGCGACGTACCGCGGTTCACCATCCCCGAACTGCCCGAGTCCGCCGGTGCCGGCCGCGGGCTGCTGCCCACCACCGCCGTCGCGCCGCTGCTCGCCTGGCTGGCACACCGGGTGCAGGACCCGGCCGCCCGCCAGCAGGCCCTCGTCCGCACCGCGGCCGGGGTCATCGACTCGCTCAACGCGCGCATGCCGGAACTGGCGGGGGCGGTCGCCGCGCAGTACGCCGCCGCCGTACGGCTGACGGGCGCCGTGGAGGACGCGTACACGGCCGAGGGGGAGCGGGTACGGCGCCAGCTCCAGCGCGGCGCCGTCCTCGCCGGGGACGCGCGGACCCGGTGGCGCGGCCATCCGAGGGACAGCTCCTCAAGGGAACTGCTCGACTCGCTCGTGGAGAGCCTCGGCGCGCTCCTCCAGTGCGCCGTGGCCGCCGCCGACGAGCGCGTGGAAGCCGCCTGGCGCCGCGAACCCGCGGCCGGGGCGCTCCCGGTGCCGGGCCCCGACGGCGAGGCCGTGGAACGGGTCGGGATGGCCGTACGCCGCTGGCGCCGCGTCCTGGAGGAGCTGGCCGAGGAGGAGGTGCGGCAGCACGAGCGCAACGCCGCGCCGGACGCCGAAACGGTGGCCGCGCTCCTCGCGGCGGCCCTGCTCGGCGGCCGGCGGGCGCGGCTCGCCGGAGAACGGCTCGCCGAACGCATCGGGGCGCAGGGGGCGCTGCGACTGCGCGACCGGGGCGGCGAACTCGTGACGACGTACATCGACCGCGTGCTGCACGGGGAGCGCGACCGGCGGCTGGCGCCCCTCGACGCGCTGGAGGTCAGCCCCGAGCCGCAGGCCGAGCTGATCGCCGCACTGTCCGTACTCCAGAGGGAAAGGTGATCCACGTGACCGACGCGAAGGACGCGAAGACGCAGGCCGCCGCCGAGGCCACCGCGGCCGGAGGGAAGCCCACCGGGGCCCCCCGCGCCCCCGAAGCCCCCGGCGCCCCCGGAGTCCCGGAGCAGGGCGGGGCGGCCCCCGCCGACTCCGGCGGATCCTGGGACGACGGCCTGATCGCCCGCCGCGCCGGCGAGAAAGGCTCCGCAGAGGGCCTGGACGCCCTGGACGGCCTTCCGGAACTCCCCGGGGCCTCCCGGGGCGACAGCGAGGCGCACACGCCCATCGGCGGGGCCTACGGCGGCCCCCTGCGGACCCGGCTGGACGCACTGGGCGAGCTGGTGGGGCTGTCCAGGACCCGCGTCGAGGGCGCAGTCCTCGCCGAGGCCGGCCGCGTACTGGACGAGGCGGCGGCACGGCAGCGGCTCTCCTCGCGCCACACCGTCGTCGCCATCGCGGGCGCCACGGGCAGCGGCAAATCGACGCTCTTCAACGCGCTCGCCGAAGTGCCGATCTCCGAGACCGGCCTGCGCCGGCCCACCACCTCCGCCCCCATCGCCTGCACCTGGTCCGACGGCGCCGCCGGGCTGCTCGACCGGCTCGCCATCCCCGGACGGCTGCGCCGCAGGCCCCTCGCGGGCGGCGACGGCGACGAGGAACTGCACGGTCTCGTCCTCGTCGACCTCCCCGACCACGACTCGGCCGTCGTACGCCACCGGGACCAGGTGGACCGGGTGCTCGCCCTCGTGGACGCCGTCATCTGGGTCGTGGACCCCGAGAAGTACGCGGACGCGGCCCTCCACGAACGCTATCTGCGACCGCTCGCCGGGCACGCCGAGATCACCTTCGTCGTCCTCAACCAGATCGACCGGCTCCCCGGCGACGCCGCCGACCAGGTGCTCGACGACCTGCGCCGCCTCCTCGACGACGACGGCATGGCCCTCGGCGAACACGGCGAGCCGGGCGCCACCGTCCTCTCCGTCTCCGCGCTGACCGGACAGGGCGTGGGTGAACTGCGCGACCTGCTCGGCCGGTTCGTGCAGGAGCGCGGCGCCGCGGCGCTGCGGCTGACCGCCGACGTGGACGCCGCCGCGCTGAAGCTGCGCTCCGCGTACGTCGCCGAGGGCCGCGCCGGACTCGGTGAGCGCTCCCGCGAGCAGTTCACCGACCGGCTGGCCTGGGCCGTCGGCGCCGTCGCCGCGGGCGAGACGGCGGAACGCGAGTGGCACAGGAACGCCGGACGCGCGTGCGGGACACCCTGGCTGCGCCTGTGGCGGTGGTACGAGAGCAAGCGCACCCCCGGCGGCGGCGAGACCCCGGCCGCCCCGGCGGTCGTGGAGGACGAGCTGACCGCGCGCCAGCGCGTCGAACAGGCCGTGCGCACGGTGGTGGAGGAGGCGTCCGCCGGGCTGCCCGAGCCATGGGCGCACTCGGTGCGCGAGGCCGCCGTACGGGGCGCGCAGGGGCTGCCCGAGGAGTTGGACGAGCTGGCCGTGACGGCGGGCCCGCCGCCGGGCCGACCGCCGCGCCCGGCCTGGTGGCCCGCGGCCGTACTGGCCCAGGCGTCCATGACGCTGCTCCAGATCTTCGGCGCGCTCTGGCTGGTGGGCCAGATCGTCGGCGCGCTGGAACCGGGGCTGCTGCCGCCCGTGCTGGTGATGCTCGCCGGGATCGTCGGCGGCCCGTTCGTCGAGTGGGCGTGCGGGGCGGCGGCGCGGGGGCCCGCGCGGCGGTACGGGCAGGACGCGGAGCGGCGGCTGCGCGAGGCGGCGGCGGGGTGCGGACGGGCGAGGGTGCTCGACCCGATCGCGGCCGAGCTGATGCGCTACCGGGAGGTGCGGGAGCAGTACGTCACGGTCTCCCGCACGGGTGCGTGAGCGGACTCCTGGGCGGACTCCTCGGTGAACCGAACCTCACCGGATCGGGTGACGGAGTTTTCCACAACTGACAGGTAATCCACAGGCGTCAGCACATTCTTTCCGCCCGGTCCAGC
Organism: Streptomyces sp. NPDC059092; assembly: GCF_042756365.1. Lineage (NCBI taxonomy): Bacteria > Bacillati > Actinomycetota > Actinomycetes > Kitasatosporales > Streptomycetaceae > Streptomyces > Streptomyces sp. NPDC059092. The sequence continues at coordinate 45,776 of NZ_JBHZEJ010000001.1, read as the reverse complement.
ATGGGATCAGTCGAATGCGGCCGGACGGGAGGCAGATTATGAACGACACGGTGGTAACGCTGGTGGGGAATGTCGCCACGCGGGTGGAATTCAGGGAGTCGGAGACGGGCGGGGCGGCGCGGTTCCGACTCGCGGCGACCGCGCGCCGCTGGGACCGCGCGCGCGGCGGCTGGACGGACGGGCCCACGAGCTTCTACACGGTGTGGGCGCGCCGGGCGCTGGGAGCCAATCTGGCGGCCTCCGTCTCGGTGGGCGAACCGCTCGTGGTGCACGGCCGGCTGAGGGTGCGGGAGGACGAGCGGGAGGGACAGTGGCGGACGTCGGTGGAGGTCGACGCGGTGGCGGTGGGGCACGACCTGACGCGCGGGACCTCCGCGTTCCGGCGGGCGGTCAGGACGGCCCCCGCCCTGACCGTGGGTCACGGCGGCGCTGCGGAGCGGCAGGAGGCGGCCCCGGAGGCGCCGTGGGAGGGGGAGCCGGCGCGGCACGGGCCGCCGCCGGGAGCGCCGGCCGACACGGTCGCCGCCTCGACTCCCGCTTCCTGAGGGGTGTTTGTGGAGATCTGCCGATACTCTCGGTCACCTTCCATGTGTGTATCGGCCACTGGATAACGATTCCGATGCGGAACGGCTGTCCCGGTGGCCGGGCGACCTTCCGTGGTTCTCGTCCTCCATAGGATTCGCGAGTACTCACTGGGCACTTGAGTCTGCAGGCGAGGCAACCCCCCACGCGTTTCCACGCGAAAGAACCTCGCCCGAAGGGGAATTCTGTGTTTTCTGCGATATCTGGGTCATCCGTGCGGCGGCGGGGCGCGGCCCGCCTCGCCGCCGCGGTCCTCGCTTCGGGTCTGGTCGCGCTGACCTCGCTGACCGGTGCCGGTACCGCCGTGGCCGACGACGGCTCCCCGCACCAGGGGGGCGCCGCCGCGACCCTCGACGGCCTGAAGACCTATGGCGAGGCCGTGCTCCACACGGGCGGCAAGGACCAGCGGTTGCCCGCCGGGCTGTTCGAGATGACCGTCGACGGCGGCGGCAAGCTCAAGACGTACTGCATCGACATACACAACCCCACGCAGGAGCAGGCGAAGTACCAGGAGACCCCCTGGGACGAGACCTCGCTCGGCGCCAACAAGGACGCGGGCAGGATCCGCTGGATCCTGGAGCACTCGTACCCCCAGATCGACGACCTCGCGGCGCTGGCCGAGACCGCGGGCACCGGACCGCTGACCGAGAAGACCGCCGCCGCCGGCACCCAGGTCGCGATCTGGCGCTACTCGGACGGCGCCGACGTCGACGCGAGCGACCCCGCGGCGGAGAAGCTCGCCGACTGGCTGGAGAAGAGTGCCCAGGAGAGCGCCGAGCCCAAGGCGTCGCTCACCCTGGAGCCCGGCGTGATCTCCGGCCGGGCCGGTGAACGGCTCGGCCCCGTGACCGTACGCACGGACGCCGCCGGGGTCACGGTGACGCCGCCCGCCGACGCCGCCGCCAGCGGCGTCCGGATCACCGACGAGGCCGGCACGCCGGTCACCACTGCGGCCGACGGTACCGAGCTGTACTTCGACGTGCCCGAGGACACCGCCGACGGCACCGCCTCCCTCGGCGTCCAGGCCGCCACCTCCGTGCCCGTCGGCCGCGCCTTCGCCGGGGTCACCAGGAGCCAGACCCAGATCCTCGCCGGATCCAGCGAATCCACGGTCTCCGCGACGGCGACCGCCAACTGGGCCGAGAAGGGCCCGATACCCGCGGTCACCGCGCGCAAGAACTGCGCCAAGAGCGGGGTCGACATCACCGCCGGCAACGAGGGTGACGAGCCGTTCGTCTTCGAGATCGCCGGCGAGGAGCACACCGTCACACCCGGCGGGTCCACCACGGTCGTCGTCCCGGTCGGCGAGGACGAGACGTACGGCATCACCGTCACCGGATCCGGCGGGTTCTCGAAGACCTTCGACGGCGTCCTGGACTGCGTGACCACCGGCAACTCCGAGATCGTCACGCAGAGCGCCTCCGGGCAGCCCCTCCCGGCCTCGGCCGGCGGCTCCTCGGCGGACACCATGGGAACGGCCGGCGTCACCGGCGCCACCACCGCCACGGGCGACCTCGCCGAGACCGGCTCCTCCGCCGCCACCCCGGTCATCGCGGGCGTCGCCATCGCCCTCGTCGTCGTCGGCGGCGGGGCCGTCCACCTCCTCCGCAGGAAGAACGGCGCCTCCACCGGAGAGTGAGCGGCCGCGGGCACGGAGTGACCCGCCGCAGGTGGTGGCCCCCAGGACGCACGGACGTCCCGGGGGCCACGCCCGTACAGCGCGGAGAAGTCCGCCGCGAACCGGCCGAGAATCCGCCGGGGAGCTGTCCGGGGGGCGGTACTGGTTTCCATCGGGGGATGGACGTACGGCAAGATGGGGTGTATCTGCCCTCACGCGGCGGAGCCGCACATTGGCCCTTCTCGATTGCCGGACGGTTTCTCTTGGCTGAGTACATCTACACGATGCGCAAGACGCGTAAGGCGCACGGCGACAAGGTCATCCTCGATGACGTGACGCAGAGCTTCTTGCCGGGCGCGAAGATCGGTGTGGTGGGACCCAACGGCGCGGGAAAGTCCACCATCCTGAAGATCATGGCCGGTCTGGAGCAGCCGTCCAACGGTGAGGCGTTCCTGTCCCCGGGCTACACCGTCGGCATGCTTCTCCAGGAGCCGGAGCTCGACGAGTCCAAGACCGTCCTGCAGAACGTCCAGGACGGCGCCGCCGAGATCATGGGCAAGCTCCACCGCTTCAACGAAGTGGCCGAGTTGATGGCGACCGACTACTCGGACGCTCTCATGGAGGAGATGGGCAAGCTCCAGGAGGACCTCGACCACGCCAACGCGTGGGACCTGGACACCCAGCTCGAACAGGCCATGGACGCACTCGGCTGCCCGCCCGGCGACTGGCCCGTCACCAACCTGTCCGGTGGTGAGCGCCGCCGCGTCGCGCTCTGCAAGCTGCTGCTCGAAGCCCCCGACCTGCTCCTCCTCGACGAGCCCACCAACCATCTGGACGCCGAGTCGGTGCAGTGGCTGGAGCAGCACCTCGCCAAGTACCCCGGCACCATCGTCGCCGTCACTCACGACCGGTACTTCCTCGACAACGTCGCCGGATGGATCTGCGAGGTCGACCGCGGCCGTCTCCACGGCTACGAGGGCAACTACTCCAAGTACCTGGAGACCAAGCAGACCCGGCTCAAGGTCGAGGGCCAGAAGGACGCCAAGCGCGCCAAGCGGCTCAAGGACGAGCTGGAGTGGGTCCGCTCCAACGCGAAGGGGCGCCAGGCCAAGTCCAAGGCCCGTCTCGCGCGGTACGAGGAGATGGCCGCCGAGGCCGACAAGATGCGGAAGCTGGACTTCGAGGAGATCCAGATCCCGCCGGGCCCGCGGCTCGGCAGCGTCGTCGTCGAGGTCGAGAACCTCTCCAAGGCGTTCGGCGACAAGGTTCTCATCGACGACCTGTCCTTCACGCTCCCGCGCAACGGCATCGTCGGGGTCATCGGTCCGAACGGCGCCGGCAAGACCACGCTGTTCAAGATGATCCAGGGCTTCGAGGAGCCGGACTCCGGCACCATCAAGGTCGGCGACACCGTCAAGATCAGCTACGTCGACCAGGGCCGCGGCAACATCGACCCGAAGAAGTCGCTGTGGGCGGTCGTCTCGGACGAGCTGGACTACATCAACGTCGGCCATGTCGAGATGCCTTCGCGCGCCTACGTCTCCGCCTTCGGCTTCAAGGGCCCGGACCAGCAGAAGCCCGCCGGGGTGCTCTCCGGCGGTGAGCGCAACCGCCTGAACCTGGCGCTCACCCTCAAGCAGGGCGGCAACCTGCTCCTCCTCGACGAGCCGACGAACGACCTCGACGTCGAGACCCTGTCCTCGCTGGAGAACGCGCTGCTGGAGTTCCCGGGCGCGGCCGTGGTCGTCTCCCACGACCGGTGGTTCCTGGACCGCGTCGCCACGCACATCCTGGCGTACGAGGGCGACTCCAGGTGGTTCTGGTTCGAGGGCAACTACGAGTCGTACGAGAAGAACAAGGTCGAGCGGCTCGGCGCCGACGCCGCCCGCCCGCACCGTGCCACCTACAAGAAGCTCACGCGGGGCTGAGATGGCCCGTCATATCTACAGTTGTCCCCTGCGCTGGTCGGACATGGACGCCTTCGGGCACGTCAACAACGCGGTCTTCATCAGCTATCTCGAAGAGGCCCGCATCGACTTCATGTTCCGGCTGGCGCCGGGGGACGGCTCGCCGTCCTTCTCCGGCGGGTCCGTGGTCGCCCGGCACGAGATCGACTACAAGCGACCCCTGGTCCACCGGCACCAGCCGGTGACCATCGAGTCCTGGGTGACGAAGATCAACGCGGCGTCGCTGACGATCGCGTACGAGATCAAGGACGGTGACCAGGTGTACGTACGGGCCTCGACCGTCGTCGTGCCGTACGACCTGGAAGCGGCCAGACCCCGGCGGATCTCCGCCGAGGAGAAGTCGCACCTCCTGCAGTACCTGGACGACGAGGACGCGCTCGCGGCATGACCCTGTCCGTCAGAACCCTGGAATTCGCCGACGCGCGGGAGGCCGCCGATCTCGGCGCCTTCCTCGCGCGGCTGATCCACTACGACCGCGCCGCCGCCGTCCGGCTCCAGGCCGGCGGCGGGGGTGCGGGCGGGGGCGCGCTCGCGGTCTTCGGCCGCCCCGCGTCCTTCGAGGTGCTGGCCATCCGCACGGCCCGGCTCGGCGCCCCGTACACCCCACGGGCGGCGGCCCCGCTGGACGTCACGGTCTCCGCGGGGGAACTCCTCGACTCCATCGACTCACCGGCCGCTCCCGCAGTCCCCGACTCCGTCGAGGACATCGCGCGCACGGCGGTCGTCCCGGCCGCCGTCACCGGGCCGCCGTGGGCCGGGGTGCTGCCGCCGCGCGGCGGCTGGCGCCAGGTGCCCGGGCTCCCCGGCGGAGAGGCCGTACGGCACGCGCTGGCCGGGGCGGTCGCGGAGTTCCGCGCCAGGGACGAGCGGTTGGCGCCCGGCGACCGGACGCGCGCCGCGCGCGACCGGATCGGCCGGGAGATCTGGTCCCGCACCCTCGGCGACACCCCTCTGCCGCTGCGGGCCGTGCACGCCGCGCAGTCGCTGGGCTTCCTGCGCCCGGTGCGCGCGCTGGTGCCCGCCGGAGCCGCCCCCGAGGAGCCGCTGGCGCTGCTGGAGTCAGGGAGCTGGCTCCGGCTCCGTACGGCGTTCGGCTCCATCGCGGTACGGCGGGCCGGGCTCGGCGGACTGACGGTCACCCCGGCCTGAGCGGCCCGCGTACGGGACGGCCCGCGTACGGACGCTTCCCGTGCGGCGGCCCGCGTACGGGACCGGGGCCGTCAGCCGGCGGTGTTCACCATCGACGCGGCGGCGTACGTCAGGTAGTCCCAGAGCTGCCGTTCGTGCGCCTCGGACAGCCCCAGCTCGTCGAGCGCCGCCCGCATGTGCCGCAGCCAGGCGTCGTGCGCCGCGCTGTCCACCGCGAACGGGGCGTGCCGCATCCGCAGCCGGGGGTGGCCGCGCTGGTCGCTGTAGGTGCGCGGGCCGCCCCAGTACTGCATGAGGAAGAGCGTGAAGCGCTCCTCGGCCGGGCCCAGATCCTCCTCCGGGTACATCGGCCGCAGCAGCGGGTCCTCGGCGACCCCCTGGTAGAAGCGGTGGACCAGGCGCCGGAAGGTCTCCTCGCCGCCGACCTGCTCGTAGAAGGTCTGCTCCTGAAGCGTGCCGTGCGGAATATCGTTCACCCGTCCATCGTCTCAGACGCCGCGACCTAGGACCGGTCCACCCGGCGCCCCGCGGGCGGGTCCGTTCGCTTCCCGGCCCCCGAGACAGGACAGTGGAGGGATGGGCGCACACCCGGCCGACCCGTACGGTCCCGACGACGCGACCGCCGCCGAGGCGCGCGCCGGGCTGGTCCGGGAGATCGCGCTGACCGGGGCGCTGGACGATCCCGCCTGGCGGGCCGCGTTCGAGGAGGTGCCGCGCCATCTCTTCGTCCCGTACTACTTCACCAGCCGCCCCGGCGGCTGGGACCGGCTCTGGGGCGGCGACCCCGACCCCGTACGGCGCGCGCGCTGGCTGAGGGGCGCGTACGCGGATGCCCCGCTCGCCACCCGCGTGCGCGACGGCGAGCTGATCTCGTCCAGCAGCCAGCCCTCCCTGATGGCCCGCATGCTGGTGGAGCTGGACGTGCGGGACGGGCACCGCGTCCTGGAGATCGGCGCGGGCAGCGGCTACAACGCCGCCCTGCTCGCCCACCGGCTCGGTGACACGCACGTGACCACCATCGATCTGGAACCGGAGATCACCGAGTCGGCCCGTACCCATCTCGCCGCGGCCGGGTACCGGCCCGCCGTCGTCACCGGCGACGGGGCGCGCGGCTGCCCCGGGCGCGCGCCGTTCGACCGGATCATCGCGACCTGCACCTTGCCGTCGGTGCCGCGGGCCTGGACCGCGCAGTCACGCCCCGGGGCGCGGATCCTGGCCCCGCTCGCCACCGGGCTGATCACGCTCGGGGTCACCGAAGGGCCGCACGGCCGGTACGGGGAGGGGCGCTTCCTGCACACCGCCGCGTACTTCGTACCGCTGCGGGGCGTCCCGGCCGGCCGGCCCGTCCCGTCCCGTCCCCTCGGCGGGCTGCCGCGGCGCGCGAGCGAGAACGAGCTGTTCCGCTTCCTGCTGACCCTGACCGCGGGCCGCCTCGACCCGCGCGAGGCGCTCTCGCTCTGGGAACGCGAGGGGCGCCCGGCGCGGGAGCGGTACGGCGTCACGGTCACCGAGGGCGGCCAGTGGGCCTGGCTGGACGACCCGGCGGGACCGTACGTCTGGCCGCTCGGCCAGGACGACGGCCCCGGGCGGGTCAGTCGCGGCGGATCGTGATCGTCGTCCAGGCGCCGACGTGCACCCGGTCACCGTCCTTGAGCGGGACAGGGACGAACGGCTGTATCGGGTCCTCGGCGCCGTTCAGCGTCGTGCCGTTGGTCGAGTTCTGGTCGACGACCGCCCAGCTTCCGTCCGGCTGGTGGACCAGGACCGCGTGCTGGTGCGAGACCCCCGGATCCTCCGGCGGCACGGACAGGTCGATGTCCGGGGACTCGCCGGTGGAGTGCCGACGGCGGCCGATCGCGATCTGGTCACCGGTCAGCGACAGACGCTGCTCGGGGGAGTACGCCGGCAGATTCAGCCCGGTGGCCTCGGGGCCGCTGCGCTGCATCATCGCCATGAAGTAGTCGCGGTCGGGACCGACGACCGCCGTCCAGGTCGCCGGACGCTGGTACTGCTGGGCCGCTTCGTGCCGCTGGGACTCCTGCGGGCCCTGCGGCGCCCGCGACTGAGGCGCCGAGGACGAGGGCGGCGGCAGCATCCAGTCGTCCTCGCCGCTCTGCCGCGGCTGCGGCGGCGCCGGGGGAGCGGAGGAGTGCTGGAAGACCGGCGAGACCGGCAGACGCGGCGCCGACGGCGGCCCCTCCTGCTGGTACGGCGAGGGCGTCGGCCCCTGCTGGTACGGCGACGGGGGCGGCGGGCCCTGCTGCTGGTAGTCCTGCTGGTAGTCAGGACGCGCGTAGTCCGGCACCGGCCGCGACGGCGCGGACGCCGTACCGGCAGGGGCCGACTGGTCGGGCGACAGGGGCTCCGCGGGCCGGTTGAGCTGCGACGGGCGGGAAGTCTGGTATTCGAACGGCTCGGGCTGCCTGGGCGGCTGCTGCGCCTGGAAACCGGGCGGCAGATTCAGCCCGGGCACCGGCCCGCCCTGACCACCGGGACCGCCGCTCGGGCCGTGGTGCGGGGCCAGCGGGGTGTACGACGTCGCCGTGTTCGTCAGGAAGTTCCAGCGGCACTCCTCGCAGAACGGAGCCATCGGCTCCCGAGGCGTGCGGCACTGCGGGCACAGCTCCGCGTGCGCGGTGGCGTCGGGGCCGGCCGGCGGATAGGCGTCGCCCGGCGGATAGCCGTAGCCGGGCGCGGGGGGCGGCGGGGGAGGCGGCGGCACGGCGCCCGCCGGGGCGCCGGGGCCGGCCATGCGGTGGCCGCAGACCTCGCACCAGTCCTCGGAACCCGACTGGTGTCCGTTCGGGCAGGTCGGCATGTCGGCGCTTCCTCCTCTCGTCCGGCCCGCGGGCCGCGCTCTCATCGGGCCCGCAGGCCACTCTCGTGTCCGGCCACCGGGCCGATGTCGACGATGTCGACGGTTACTTCTTGACGCGAACGGTCTTGGTGGAGCGCGTTTCGAGGGTCATCTCGTCCGCATCCGCGACTTTCGCCTTCAGTCGCACAGTACCGGTCGCCGCATCGACCACGTCCACCACCTTCGAAAGCAATTTCGCCGTATCGGCGTTTCCGGAGGACGCGGCGAGCTGAACGGCCCGCCCCAGCTTGGCGGTCGCGCCGTCGAAATCGCCCGACTTGCGGGCGTCCAGGCCCTGTTGGATGACCTGGGCCAGTTCGGCCTGGCCCGTGTAGTGGGCGACCTGTGGGTTGATCGAGGTGGAGGCCGCCATGTCGTCCGTCCACACCGCCCGTACCAGTCCTTGGGACAGCACCTCCGGTCCACCGCCACCCGGCGCGGGCAGGATCAGCGAGACCCGCGCGGCCAGCATCTCCTGGCCGACGCCCGCCTCCGGGACCCGTACGCACACGTGGTAGTCGCGGGACTCGTCACCCCAGGACCCGGTCGGATAGTCCCCTGCCCGTGGCCCCGACTCCGTACGCCGGCCGGTCAGTTCCTCGACCGTCGGCGCCACCTGCTTGACGAAGACGATCTCCACCCCGACAGGGGTCCAGAGCCGCAGGGCGACATCCGCGACCTCCTTGCCCATCGCGTTCTCCATCATCCGCGTGAAGTCCGCGGCCAGCCCCGACGGATCCGCCACGATGTCGGCCGTCCCGAGCAGCGCGGAGGCGACCGCGGTGACCTCCTTCACCTCCCAGTCCGTACCGACACCCCGCGCGTCACAGGTGAAACGGCCCGCACAGCTTTCGAGCGCGGCCCGCAGGTCCTCCGGCGCCTCGTGCTCGTTGCGGCCGTCGGTGAGCAGGATGCCGTGCCGGATCGGTACGTCGGCCGAGGCGAGCAGCCGGTCGGCGAGGCGCAGCCAGGTGCCGATCGCCGTACCGCCGCCCGCGCCGAGCCTGCGCAGCGCCTCCTTGGCCGCCGCCCGGGTGCGCGCGTCGGCGACGGCCAGCCGGCCGTCGCCCGGGTAGACCTCCTTCGCCACATGCGTACCGGCGACGATCGCGAAGGCGACACCGTCGCGCAGCGTGTCGACCGCGGCGGCCGTGGCGTCGCGCGCGTTCCGCATCTTCGTGGGCGGGTAGTCCATCGAACCCGAGCAGTCGACCATGATCACCACGGCCGCGTTCGGGCTGTACCCAGGGAGGGTGGCGGGCGTCGGCGAGGCTCCCGCGAGCGGCACGCCGCCGGTGGTCCCGCCGCCCGTCGACGTGACCGTCACGATGGCGTTGACCTCGCGCCCGCCCTCGGGCAGGTAGGCGTTCTGGTACACGTCGACGGAGAACTGCGGCACGTTCGACTTGGAGAAGTTCGCCATCTGTATCGGCTCCTTGACGCTCCGCACGACGGAGACCCGTGGGAGAAGTCGGTGAGATAGATCGGTGTGACAGGTCGAGGGGAGAGATGAGGAGAAGGAGGGAGGCGAGAGGAGGGGAAACGGGACGGGACAGGGCGTGCGGGCGCGTACGGCAGGGGTGCGGCGGGTGTCCGGCGACGGCGCGGCGGCGCGGCGTCCCCACGCCGCACTCAGGCGGATCCTGCCCCTTGCGCCGGTACGGCGAACGGCAGCACGGCCACCGTTACGTTGTCGTGGCCCCCGCCGTCGAGCGCGTGCCCGACCAGGACCTGGGCCGCGTGCAGCGGGCGCCGCGCCGCGTCGGCGGGCAGCGCCCTGGCCATCTCGTCGGCGCTCTCCGCGTAGTTCCAGAGCCCGTCCGTGCAGACCACCACCACACCGGGGCGGTCCGGTTTGAACGACGCGGTGTGCGGCTCCAGTTCGTACGCGTCGGCGCCGAGCCAGCCGGTGATCGCGTGGGCGCGCTCGTCCGCGTACGCCTCCGCCTCGCTCATCAGGCCCGCGGCGACCATCTGCGCGGCCCACGAGTCGTCCTCGGTGAGCCGGGCGGGCGGGCCGCCGCGGTCGTCGGGGACCCAGTAGGCCCTGCTGTCGCCGATCCAGCCGATGACCAGCAGCCCGTTCGCCATGACCGCGCCGACGATCGTGCAGGCCGGGGCGTTCTGGTGGTGGTGCTCGTGCTCCGGGGCGGCCGATCCGGCCAGCACGTTGACGGCGTCCCCGGCGGCCAGGATCGCGTCGTGCATCGCCTGCTGCGGATGCGTACCGTGCTCCAGGGCGCCCAGCAGCGACTCGTTGGCCGACGCCGACGCGGCGGCCGACGCCTCGTCCGGGCGGGTCGCCGACGACACGCCGTCACAGACGACCGCCACCACGGCGGGCGAACCGTCCGGCAGGGCGGCCGACGACACGGCGAACGCGTCCTCGTTACGGTGATGGCGCAGCCCGCGGTCGCTGACCGCGGCCACCGAGCACAACTCCTGCTCCATGTGGTCGCGCTCACGCGGCTGCGCGTGGCCGCAGTTCTCGCAGTAGCCGTCCGTGTCGACGCGGCCCGCGCGGCAGGCCACACAGATCTTCGCTCCGGCCGGCGGCGCCGCCGCGCCGGCGGCGGACGTACGCGGATCGGCCGACGGAGCCGGTGGGGCCGTCGGGCGCGCCGGGGCCACCGGGGCGGGCGGTACGGCGGACACCCGGGCGGGCGCGGGGAGTTCGAAGTCGCCAGGATGCTCGGGCAGCCGCGACCCCGTGGAGTCCAGCCCCGGCACCTCCTCCGGCAGATGAGCCGGTACGGGCGTGCCCGAACTGTCCACTCCGGTGGCCGGTGGCCACTCCACGCCGGCCGCCGGAGCACCCGGAGAGCCCGGGGTGCCAGGGGCGCCGGGAGTGGCGGGGTGCGGGGGAGCCGGGGGAGTCGCGGGAGCGACCGGAGGACGCGGCTCGGTCTGCCCCGCGCCCTGCATGACCAGCGTGGGGTGATCGTCCGGGCGCTGCTTCACGGCCGACAGGTCGTAGCCGCACCCGCCGCAGAACAGGTCGCCGGATTCCACCGGCTCCTCGCAGCTCGGGCAGGTCGGCAAGTCGGCCGACCGGTGCATCTGGGACATCAATCACACCCACGTCCGGGGGCGGAAACGGTTGGCCCGTTCCACCAGTTCGATCCTCTCCTCGCCGCGCTGAGCGAGCCGGGCGAGTACCCGGTACGAGCGTTCCAGTCCAAGACGCAGACCACGCTCGTCCAGTTCGCTGCCGAGCAGCATGCTCTGGACGGGGCGGGCCCCCGGACCACCGGAGAGTACCCAGTCCAGAGCACTGCCCAGTACCTCCGTCGACAACTGCTCCCGCCGTACCGCGTCCAGAGCGAACTGCTGGAGCGCGGAGACCTGCTGCGCGGCGGCCGTCAGATCGTCGATCAGCGCCGGCCCCGTGCCGAAGCCCTGCTCCCGCGCCTGCTCCCGCGTCCGGCCCCCGCCCGGGGAGGCGGGCGCCGGGACACCGCGCTGCCGCAGCCGCGCCCGTACGGCGGCCACCCGCGCCGCCGTGTAGTGGATCGACGCCTCGGGCACCGACTCCAGGGTCCGCACGGCGCCGGCCCGGTCCCCGGCGGCGAGCCGCACCCGGGCCAGCCCGAACGCCGAGCTGACATAGCTCGGGTCCGTCGTCCACACCAGACGGTAGTACTCGGCGGCGTTGTCCAGTTGACCGAGCACCTCAGCGCACACGCCGAGCGCCAGCTTCGGCGCGGGCTCACCGGGGAACGCGTCGTAGATCGCGTCGAAGGAGAGCGCCGCGACCTCGTGGTCACCGGTCGCCAGCGAGGCGATCCCCCGGTACCAGACGACCCGCCAGTCGTCGGGGCGGCGCTCCTCCAGCACGTTCAGCGTCTCGGTCGCGGTGGCCTGCTCGCCCATCTCCAGCCGGGCACGCAGCTCGCGCAGCCCGCGCTCCACGGAGTCGGTGGGCGCCGAGGCCAGCGCCGCGATCAGCTCGGCGGGGGCGGAGGCCATCAGACCGGCGAGGAACCCCGCGTTCGGATCGTTCGGGTCGACGCGCGGTACGGGCAGGGCCAGCGCGGTCGCCGCCGCGTCGAGCGGCGCCAGCCGGGGCGCCCCCGCCGTCCCGTTCACGGGCGCGCCGAAGGCGGTCACCGCGCCGGGCGAGGCTTCGGTCCGCGGCGACGGCAGGCCGGACGGCGACGGCAGCTCGGACGAAGGGGGGCGCGCCGACGGAGCTTCCGGCAGGACCGCCGGATCGAGGCCGCCGTACCCGGCGGCGCCGGGTCTGGCGCCCGGAGCGGGCAGCGCGGGCAGCGCGGGCAGCGCCGGGAGCGCGGCGGTCGCCTCCACCGCGGGGCCGGCGCCCGTCCCGCCCACCGCCCTGGCGCGCCGGGCGAACAGGCCGGCCTTCGGCTCCGCCCGTACCCCCAGCCGCGAGACGTCCTCCGTCAGCTCCGCGAACAGTTCCGTGTCCGTGACCCGCAGTTCGGGGCCGAACAGCGTGGACAGCGCGGGGCGCGGACGCCCCGTCTGGAGCGCGACGACCTCCCGCAGCACGCCCGTGAGCTGCTCCGCCATCTCCTGGGCCGAGGAGAACCGCTGCGCCGGATCGGGGTCCGTCGCCCGCACCAGCAGCCGGTAGAACGACTCGTACGTATGGAAGACGTCGATGTTGTCCGGGTCGGGGAGCGAGTCCACGAACACGTTGGTGTAGCCCTGGAAGTCGAACGTCAGCACCGCCAGGGTGCGGGCCACCGTGTACAGGTCGGAGGCGACCGACGGACCGACCTCGGCCACCTCGGGGGCCTGGTAGCCCACCGTGCCGTAGATCGCCGACTCGTCGTCGTCCATCCTGCGGACCGCGCCCATGTCGATCAGCTTGAGCTGGTCCTCGGTCTGGATCGCGTTGTCGACCTTGAAGTCGCAGTACAGCAGGTTCCTGCTGTGGAGGTGGCCCAGCGCCTCCAGCGCCTCGATGCCGTACGCGCACGCCTGCTCGACCGGCAGCGGATCCCGCTTGCCGGCGCCCGTACGCCGCTCGTTGGCGATCTCCTTGAGCGACTTGCCGCCCACGTACTCCATGACTATGTAGCCGTCCATGGAGCCCGTGCGCTGGTCCAGGTGTTCCACGAAGTTGTAGATGCGGACGATGTTGGAGTGCTCGATCTCGGCGAGGAAGCGGCGCTCGGAGATCGCCGCCTCCATGGCGTCCTGGTCGCCCGTGTCCAGCAGACCCTTGAGGACCACCCAACGGTCCGACACGGCACGGTCGATGGCCAGATAGACCCAGCCGAGACCGCCGTGCGCCAGGCACCCCACCACCTCGTACTGCCCGTGCACCACATTGCCCTCGTGGAGCTTGGGCACGAACGAGTACGGGTGCCCGCACTTCGTGCAGAACCCCTCCGTACGCCCGGGGCGCTCGCCGCGCGCCCGGCCCACCGCCGCCCCGCAGTCCGAGCGCGAGCAGTACCGCTTGCGCTCCGGCACCTCCGGGCGCTCCATGACGGCGGAACGCGGATCGGGGCGCGGTACGTCCGGTACGGATACCAGGCCCGCGCCCAGACGGTTGCGCCCCGAGGAGCTGGGGGACGAACCGGAGCTGCGCACCGAGACCGACCGGGACGACACCCGGCCGGACAGCGAACGCGAGAGCCGTCCGGAGACGGACCGTCTGGAGGTCGAGGAGCGCGAGGACGCCCGGGAGGAGCGCGACGTCGACGAGCCCGAGGACTCCCCGCTGCCCGACCCCTTCCCCGAGCCGCCGCCGGAGCCCCCGTTACCGCCGCCGCCCCGGCCGCCCGTGATGCCGGTGGGCGGCGAGGAGAGCGCCCCGTCGGGCGGGACGACGGGGGCCAGACCGCAGGTGCCGCAGTACAGCTCACCGCCGCCCATGTCCTCGTACGAGCCCTCGCAGCCGGCGCGCTGGCACGCCGTGTTCCCGCTCAACGCCGTGTTCCCGCTCATCCGTTCCCCCGTTCGCCCGCTGTCGTTCCGCTGTCCGTGATGGAGCCGTCCGCGCTCACGCCCCACCTCTGCGGTCGGCCGGGCCCGGCGGCCCGGGGACGAGGACGTCCGCCGCGGCCCGCTGGTAGCGCAGCACTGCCTGCTCGGCGACGCGCAGATCGCAGGGCGCGCTCCACAGCATCCGGCGCGCCGCGTCGTACCGCTCCATCAGGAGCGGGTCCTCGGCCAGGCCGTGCCGGGCGACCTTCGCCTTGTACGCGTCCAGCCGGCCGCGCAGCTCGGCGCGGATCGCGAGCGGCGCCGTGACCGCGGTCAGGGACGCGCGGGCCCGCAGCAGTTCGTCCTCGGCGTCGCGCTCCAGCGACTCCAGCAGCGGTGAGAGCCGGTGCCACTGGGCGTGCCTGCGGTACTCGGCGGCGGCCGACAGCCGTTCGTGGAGTACGGTCGGCGGGCCGCTCACCGCGGGCACCTCGGACGCGGCGATCTTCGCCAGCACCTCACCCCGGGCCGCGCGCGCCTCGGTGAGCGTACGGTCGGCACGCGACAGCAGGTCGCGCAGCCGCATCAGCCGCTCCTCCGAGTCCTGACGCACCCGCAGGACCGCCTCGATCTCGCTCCGTACGTCCTCCAGCGCGCGGGCCGCCCGGTCGTAGCGCTCGGTGTCGGGCCGGCCGCCGCCCGGGGCCGAACTGCCGGGCGCGGGACGCCAGAAGCCCAGCGGATCGGAGATCACCTGGGCGCGCAGCGTGGACAGCTCGTGGGTGATCGACTCCAGGTCGTCGCCCGCCGGGTGCTCCCCGGGCCGTACGCCGACGGAGTACGCCAGCGAGCGGGTGCGCTGCAACTCGGCCGAGAGCAGGTCGATCCGGGCGGGCAGCGCCGACCAGACGGAGTCCGCGGCCACGACCATGTCCAGCGAACTCGCGTACAGCCCGTTCATCCGCGTCACCAGTTCGGCGAGCGTGAAGTGTTCTGAGAGCCTGGCGGGGCCGGTGAGGTCCGGCAGTGGCTGGGCGGGGCCGGCGACGGTGACACCCCGGCCGCGCAGCGTCTCCGTCAGCTCCACCAGGTCGTCGCGGCTCGGCCAGCGCCGCCGGGCACGCGCCTCACGGGCGCCGGCCAGCGCGGCGGAGTAGCTCTCGAAGTACGACCAGAGCAGCGTGATCGCGCTTTCGGCGGTGGCCCAGCGGTCCTTGGTGACCCCGGTCAGCTCGGCCCCTTCGAGGAGGCGGCGTCCCGCGTGGTCCTGGAGGGCGAGGAGCGAGGTCTCGATCGCCTCGTGCTCCGCTTCGAGGCGCGCCAGGGCACGGTCCACCTCGTCCCGGTCCATCGCCGGTCCCGGTGGCCTTCCCGTCGCGTCGGGAAAGGAGCCCGTGCCGCCCATCGATCACCTCTCCGCTCCGCTGTACGCCGCCGTGCCGCGTGCCCCGCCGGCGCTGTCCGACGCCGTTCCTGACACCGTCGCCGATACGGTGCCGACCGCTCTCCGGTGCCGTCCGGTGGTGTCCGACACCGTCGGCTCCCGTCAGCCGTCCTTGTACGTGGCCTTCGGCGGCGCGGTGATGCCCGGCAGCGCCGCCTTGAGCCACTTGTCGTACGCGAGCATCCAGCGGCTGTTCGCCCCACCGGCGCGATACCCGTCCAGCACGTTGTTCACCCGGGCCACGAGATCTTCGTTGCCGAGCTTCGCCGCCACGCCGTAGTACTCCGGGGCGAGCGGCTCCCCGACCAGCTCGACCGCCGGGTCCTGGGCGGCCTGACCGGCCGCCAGGGCGTTGTCCGTCACCACCGCGTCGACCTCGCCGAGCTGGAGCCTGACCAGGCAGTCGAGCTGGTTGGGCACCGTCAGCCGGTCCTTGTCCAGGGCCGTCCCGTCGTGGGCGTCCTTGAATATCGCGCCGTAGGACTTCTGTTCCAGCGCCTTGTACGCCGTCGACCCGTCGGCCGTGCAGACCCGCTTGCCGGCCAGGGACTTGTCGAACCCGGTGATCGTCGAGCCCTTGGGCGCGAGCACCTGCTGCCCCGTCTGGAAGTAGGCCGTGGAGAACGCGACCTGCTTGATCCGGTCGCAGGTGATCGTCATCGTCCTGACGACCAGGTCGACGGTGCCGTTGTCCAGCGCGGCGACCCGCTGGTTGGTGGGGATGGCACGGAAGATGACGTCCTTCTCGCTGCCGAGGATGTCCTTGGCTATGGCTCGGGCGAGATCGATGTCGAAGCCCTGCGGCTCCTTGGTGTCCGGGTTGAGATAGCCCCACTGGTAGCTGTTCTGGTCCACCCCGATGATCAGCTTCTTGTTCTCGCGCGCCTTGATCTTCTGGATGGACGGGCCGTCGTCGCCCGAGGGCGGAACGCTGCGCTCCGGATCCTGGCACTCCGCGGCCGTCGTCGCCGGAACGGCCGTGGCCGTCCGCTGCGGGGCGTCCTCCTGGCGCTCCCCGACGGAGTGGGACAGCGGAAGCAGGGTGAGCGACGCGGTCAGCACACAGGCGCCCGCCATCGCCGAGACGCCACCCCAGCCGCGCAGCCCGTCGAACGGCCGGGGACCACGCGTCCCCCGCAACCGGCGGAGCCTCTCTCCGGAAGTCATCCCTCCCCCTCTCACCGGTACTCCGAAAGCCTGCGGCCCACGCCCAGGATCGCGCCCACCGCCGCCACCAGGGCCAGCACTCCGGCGCCGGTCGCCAGCCCCGTCAGCGCGCCCCGGCCGTCCGAGGCGGAATCCTTGAACTCCTTCTGCTCCTGCGTGACCGCCGCACCCAGCGCCTTGTCGACCCGGTCGAAGGACTGCCCCGTCGAACCGTCGGCTCCGATGACCTTTTTCACCGCTGTCCCGTAATCACCCGAACGGTCCGTCTCACTGACCGACTTGTGACGTTCGCGCCACTGGGTGACCGCCGAGATCGCCTCGTCCACCGGTCTGCCGCCCGCGCTGTTGTCGGCGAGCTTCCTGGCCTCACCGAGAGCGGTACTGAGCCTGTCCATGCCCGTCGCGTAGTCCGTCTCGTACTTGTCGTGCTTGCCGTCGGCCGTCAGGACCGCGCCCCGGGCGACCAGGGTCAGGTTCTCGTTCGCGCGCGCCTTGAGGGAGTTGATCCTCGCGTCGTTGAGGACCTTCAGCGACTCCTGGCCCTGCTTCTGCGCGTTGTCCAGCTCCGTACGCGCGACGGCCTGACCGGCGGCCAGCCACAGCAGCAGGACCGTGGCCCCGGCGGTGGCCACGAGCAGGCCGCGGTTGAAGACCCGGTTCGTCCGCCGGTAGTTGCGCCGCTGCGCCCACACGAGCACGCCGAGCGCCATGACCCCGATCGCCAGTGAGACGAACGGCCAGAGCCGCGCCGCGTCGTTGTCCCGCGCGAGCCGGTCCGTCTCCGCCGCGTACAGCTTCTCGGCGGCGGGCAGCAGTTCCTTGGTCATCTGCTCGTTGGCGTACCGCAGATAGGCGCCGCCCAGGGGCAGCCCCTGCCGGTTGTTGGCGCGGGCCCGCTCCACCAGCCCGGTGTAGCGCGGCAGTCCTTCGTTGAGCGTCCTTATCTGCAGGCCGGACTCGCTGTCGCTGTCCGTGTGCGTCGCCGCCTTGATCAGCAGCCCGGACGCCGTGGCGATGTCCTCCCGGTACCGCTGCTGCACCGCTGCCGGCTCCTGGGCGCCCGCCAGGAAACCGCTCGCCGCGGCCGTGTCGGCGTCGGCCAGCGAACGGTAGATGTTCGCCGCGTCCGCGCTCAGCGGCTGACTGCGGCTCACCACGTCACCCGCGGCGGAGTGCCGGTCCGTGATCTCCCACGCCGTCACCGCCCCGAACGCCACCACCAGCAGCGCCAGAGCCGCGCCGATGATCCTCAGCCGCCCGGGCTCCGTCGTCGCCGCGGCACGCAGCCGGTCCGTCGTCTCCCACCACGCCGCACGCCGCGAGGGAGGCTGCGGCGCACCCGGCGGCGCGGGCGGCCGCGCCGGCGCGTGCTGTGGAACCGACGATGGCGCTGTGCGCACATTCGGCGGGTATGTCACGTGACCTCCCCCTCGGTCATGGACGACGGCGGCCCGCCCCCTGCGTACCGGGGGACAGCTCTCGGCCAGCAGTATGGCCGCAGGTACCGACAACTGCGCAAGAGCTGACTGGATCTTGATACCTGACGCGCCCGGCGCAGCCGCCCGCTCTCCCCACCATGAATACGCCGGAACCCGGAGATCGGTTCCCCTTCACGGCGGTTCGTACGCGTTCGGATGACCCACGGCCGAGCTACCCGACTTCTTCCCCCTCCACCCCTCGGCGCCCGGGAGCTACTTGGCCAGGTTCGCCGGTGGCACGAGCGGCGACGCCGCCAGGGACTGCGGGGACGTCGGGCTCGCCAGGGCCGAAGGAGCCGCCACGCCCGCCGTCGGGTCCGGCGCCGACTCCTCCTCCACCGCGGCCGGGATCCCGCCGACGATCCGGATGCCGGCCTCGTCGAAGGCCTGCTTGATCCGCCAGCGCAGCTCGCGCTCCACCCCGACGGCCTGGCCGGGCATGGTCTTCGCGGAGACCCGCACCGTCACCGAGTCCAGCAGTACCGAGTCCAGACCCAGCACCTCCACCGGGCCCCACAGCCGCTCGTTCCACGGATCGTCCTTGGCGAGCTTCTCGGCCACCTGGTTGATCACCGTACGGACCCGCTCCAGATCCTCCGACGGCCTGACCACCGCATCGACGGCGGCCGTCGCCCAGCCCTGGCTGAGGTTGCCGATCCGCTTGACCTCGCCGTTGCGTACGTACCAGATCTCGCCGTTGTCGCCGCGCAGCTTCGTGACGCGCAACCCGACCTCGATCACCTCGCCGGAGGCCACCCCGGCGTCGATCGTGTCCCCGACCCCGTACTGGTCCTCCAGGATCATGAAGACGCCGGACAGGAAGTCCGTCACCAGATTCCGCGCGCCGAATCCGAGCGCCACGCCCGCGACCCCGGCGGACGCCAGCAGCGGAGCCAGATTGATGCTCAGCGCGCCGAGCATCATCAGCGCCGCCGTACCCAGGATCAGGAACGAGGTCACCGACCGCAGCACCGACCCGATGGCCTCCGAGCGCTGCCTGCGCCGCTCGGCGTTGACCAGCAGCCCGCCCAGGGCGCTGCCCTCGACGGTCTGCACACTGCGGTTCATCCGGTCTATGAGCTTGGTCAGCGCCCGCCGGATCACATGGCGCAGCACCAGCGCGATCACCAGGATCAGCGTCATGCGCAGCCCGATGCTCAGCCACGTGGCCCAGTTCTCCTCGATCCAGCTCGCCGCGTCGGTCGCCCGGTCCGCCGCCTCGTCGAGAGTGACGGGGTCGGACGAGGAACCGGCTGCCAGCGGGGCGGACCAGGACACGGCGGAAAACCTCCAGATACGGCCGGACGGATGCGCGGCGGATGCGACTGGTGTACGGCGGGACCAACCACACTAACGGGGCAACGCGGCCCGTCCGGCGCTCCGCACGGCGGAGAGACACTCCTCACGTGGGCCCTGTCGTGCGCCTGTACAGCCCTTGTGAGAGCCGGGGCCGACCGGTGCCGCCCTTGGTGGCGGAAAACACTCCGAGCCCGTTACCTGGACGTGGTGGCGTTTCGACCAGGCATGAGGGGAGACTGAGAGCAGATCGTCCCGGCGCGAGCCACGTGCCGCCGGCGTACAAGGAGGCATCCGTGCCGCATGTCCTGGTCCTCAACGCGTCGTACGAGCCGCTCGGCGTCGTACCGCTCCGCCGCGCGCTCGTCCTCGTTCTGGAGAACAAGGCCCTCTGCCTGGAGGAATCCGGCGCCTATATGCACAGCGAGACCCGCGTCATCCCAGCGCCCAGCGTCGTACGGCTCAAGCGCTTCGTGCGGGTCCCTTACCGGGGTCCCGTCCCGCTGACCCGCCGTGCGCTCTTCGCCCGCGACGGCGGACGCTGCATGTACTGCGGTGGCGTCGCGACCAGCGTCGACCACGTCATTCCGCGCAGCCGCGGCGGACAGCACGTGTGGGACAACGTGGTGGCCGCCTGCCGCCGCTGCAACCACGTCAAAGCAGACCGCCACCTGCGAGAACTCGGCTGGCGCCTCAACCACCAGCCCGCCCCGCCCTCAGGCCTCGCCTGGCGCATCATCGGCACCGGCCACCGCGACCCGCGCTGGATGCCGTACCTGCAACCGTACGGAGCGGAGGACGCGGTCGCCCGGATCGATTCGTTTCTTGTCTGAAGGGCTCGGTTCGCCTCCGGGGCGCTTGGGGCGCTTCAAGTCGGCGTCGACGCGCCCCTGGCCGGTGAGTGAGCCGAAGGGCGCGCCGCTGTCGAAAGGGAGAGCGCCCGCAGGTTTGTGGGGAACGAACAAACCGAGCACGGTCGACCGTCGACAGTGGCACAGAGCGCCCTGAGGCGAACCGAGGCCTCAAGAAAGGGTGGCTGGTTCAAGGGCGCACTTCGTATGCCTCCACGGCGAAGAGTGAGTACCCGAAGCGCGTACCCCGGGTCTCGCCCTGGATGCGGAGGTAGCGGGTGTCCTTCGCGTCCAGGCCGACCGTTTCCCGGCCGCCCCTGCCGTCCCGCACCGTGGCCGCCGTGCGCCATGTGCGGCCGTCCTGGGAGACCTGGACGCTGTACCGGCTGGCGTACGCCTCCTGCCAGTGCAGGACCAGTCGGCCGATCCGGGCCGGCCGGGCCAGTCGCAGTTGGAGCCAGGCGTCGTCCTGTGCCGGGGAGGACCAGCGTGTCGTCGGATCGCCGTCCACGGCCCCTGGTGCGGGGAAGTCGGGCGTCTCGTCGCCGGAGGACGACGCGGTGGCCGTGCGGGCGAGGTCCGGGCCGCCGGTGGCCGGGGAGGCGCGGACCGTCAGGGTGCGTTCCTCGCCCGCGAAGGAGAGCGGTACCTCGTAGCTGCCCGCCGGGGTGCCCTTCGGGACGCTGACCTCCACCGGAACGGTTGTACGTGAGCCGCGCGGCACCGTCGTCTCCTTAGGCGCCTTCACCCGGATGCCGGACGGCGCTCTCGCCGTGAGCGCGCTCTTCACCGGGCCGGGTCGCAGGGCCGTCAGCCGGGCCTCCACCCGTTCGGGGCCCCCGCCGATCTGCGCGTCCGTCTCGCCCCGCGCCAGGGTCAGACCGGCCTGCGGTTCGTCCGCGAACCAGGGGGCGAACGCGATCGCGGACGGCGGTTTCCCCGTGGTGGGGCCGCCCGGCCACACGATGCGTACGGCGTCCACGGAGGTCCCCTTCAGCGCCTTCAGCGTCTTGCCGCCGTTCTCCGTCCAGCCGCTCGGTGACAGGGGGCCCAGCGCCCGCCAGCCCCGGCCCGGCACATGCGCCTCGACGGTCGCGCCCGGTCCGGTGCCCGGCGCTGTCATCGTGTGCAGCGTCTCGACGGGCCGGGGCCGCCCCACGCTGACGGTGTACGTGCGCCGGCCGTCCCCGGCGGTGTCCTCGGTGACCGCCTGGCCCTTCACGCGGCCCGCGCCCGTCCAGGCCGAGGATTCCTTGACCGCCCGGTCCAGGAAGGCGCCCAGTACGTTCCTGCCGACGGTCGCCCCGGCCGCCTTCGCCGCCGTCCGCAGGGGTGCCAGCTTCAGCGAGGCCCGCCAGGCGCCGGCCCCGTCGCCCCGGTCCTGGGCGGTCAGCATGTCCACGGCCAGTTCGCCCGCCGCGCCGTACCGTGCGAGCTGGTCGAGCCAGGGCCGTACCTCGTCCTCCAGCTGCCCCCCGGCCGTGCCGGAGAGCCGCCCCCGGGCCTCGCGCATCGAGGTGAACGCGGCCCGCAGCGGGGTCGCCGCCGCCTTGCGGGCCTTGGGGTCCATGGTCGTACGGGAGCGCCAGAACGCGGCCAGCAGCGGTTGCAGGTACGCGGACTCCGACGGACTGAGGACGGACGAGGCGCTGTTGCCCGCCAGCACGCTCAGGGCGTCACGGGCCCGGGCGTCGCCGTCCGCGAGGTCCGCCACGGCGGCGCGCCAGGACTCCTGGGGCCGGTAGCCGCGCGGGTTCCACGCGTAGTCGGCCGCCGTGAACAGCGGGATACGGGAGGCGGACGCCTGTTCCATCGCGTTGGCGAGCAGCGCGGCCGAGCCGGTGGCGACCGCCGGTTCCCGGCCGGTGTACGGGCCGAGGAAGAGCCGGCCCTGCTCGTAGTCGTTGACCGGATAGTTGTCCAGGGTGACCATCGGGTGCTTGAAGGCGGCCCGCGCGGTTGTCAGCTCGCGGCCGGTGATCGCACGCGGCACGACCCCGACGCCCGTCCACACCACCTGTACGGGAGGGGCGAGTGCCCCGGCGAGCGCCGTGCGGTAGGCCGTGGCGCCGTCCTGGTAGTACTCGGTCGGCATCACCGTGAGCCGTTCGGTGCCCGGGTGCCGCTCCGCGAGCCGGGCGGCCACCGCGTTCGCCACGCGTGCCTGCGCCCTGGCCGCCGCGGCGGGGCCCGAGCCGAACGCCTCCGCGTCGGCGCGGCAGTTCCACTCGCTGTAGCTGACGTCCTGGAACTGGAGCTGGAAGGCGCGTGCCCCCAGCTCCCACATCGCGTCGATCTTGCGGTTCAGTGCGGTGAGGTCCTTCTTCGACGTCACGCACATGGACTGGCCGGGGGAGACGGCCCAGGCGAGGGTCACATGGTTGCGCTGGGCGCGCTCGGCCAGCGCGCGGAACCGGGCACGTTCCGCGGTGGGGTACGGATCGCGCCAGCGCGCCTGCCGGAACGGGTCGTCGCCGGGCGCGTACAGGTACCGGTTCTGCTTGGTGCGCCCCATGAAGTCGAGCTGGGCGAGCCGCCGCGCGTGGCTCCAGGGACGCCCGTAGAACCCCTCCGCCGTACCGCGTACGGCCGTGCCCGGCCAGTCGCGTACGACCACTCCGGGCATGGCGGGCCGCTCGCCGCCGTCCCCCGTGGCCCGGGGGGAGAGCAACTGGCGCAGGGTCTGGACGGCGTGGAAGAGGCCGTCGTCGCCGAGGCCGTCCAGGGCGACGGTGCCACGGCCCTCCACGGTGCCCGCCGCGAGCCGGTAGCCGCCGGACGCCATGTCGGCCTGCGCGGGGGCGCGCAGGGCGTCGAGCGCGTCGCGTGCGCCCGCGCCGCCCGCGAGGACGACCGGACCCCTTCCCGGTGCGGTACCGGACGCCGGCGCGCGGTGTACGGTGCGGACCCCGGCGGAGCGCAGCAGCGCGGCCAGCTCCCGTACCGCGTACGGGTCGGATCCCGCGCCCGCGACGATCGTGGCCTCGTCCCCGAGGACGACGGGCCGGCCTGCGGCCCGGAGCGACTGCGGCCGGGGCCAGACGGCGGGAAGCGCCTCCTGTTTCACTCGTTCGGGTGAAACAGTCGCGGGTGATGCCGGGTCCCTGGGGGCGGCCTGCGCACCCGGCGCGGCGGAGAGGAGACCGCCGATCACGGCGACGGCCATGGCGGTCGCGGTTCCCCTCCTGTGCCCGAGCCGCATGCCCGACTTCCCTCCTGCTGCTCCCCGGTACCGCCGGTACCGCTGCCTGGCCCTGTCGAGGTCCTGCCGTAAGTCCGCCAACGCCGTTCCGTCACCGTCCTGTAGGAGTCCGCCCGGCCACCCGCGTCGCACTCCGGCCCCCGGGCGGCAACGAGCCCACCACCCGCCTATGAGGGTGTCAATGCGCGCGGCCCCTGTGTCGCATTTGCCCGTTGTGGTAATCATGACCAACGTGGCGCGCGGTCATGATCGACCTCGGCAGGGAGTACGGCCGGTCCGGCCGCTGAGTTCGGGGAACAGAACGTGACTCAACACACGTTTACGGGGGGTGGACGTCTGCGAGCTCGTCCGCTGGGTAGGGCTGGTGTGTCCTGCTCCCCATCCTCAGGAGGCGCCGTCATGGCCGCATCCGCACAGCTCCTGCTCTCCGCCCTCTCCAAACAGACCGAGCCCGCGCCTCTGACCAGCGAGCCTCCCCTCGCCGCCGTCTTCGCGGGCCCCCTCACCAGCGAGCCCCCGCTCGCCGACGCCGCCCCCCTCACCAGCGAACCGCCCCTCGCCGACACCGCCCCCCTGACCAGCGAACCGACCGCGCCCGGCACCGCCGGCGGTAACGAGTCCCCAGGGGTATGACCTTCTGAACAGGAGTCCGTATGGGCTTGGCCAGGCTCGCCGAGCTGCACGGTGTCGCCACCGGGTACGCGCCCTCACCGGGCAGCGACGCCCCGGTACCCGACGACACCG
Source organism: Streptomyces sp. NPDC059092 (assembly GCF_042756365.1). NCBI lineage: Bacteria > Bacillati > Actinomycetota > Actinomycetes > Kitasatosporales > Streptomycetaceae > Streptomyces > Streptomyces sp. NPDC059092. The sequence goes on along the minus strand of NZ_JBHZEJ010000001.1, from coordinate 21,517 downwards.
TCGTCTCCGTGCTCGCCGCGCTGGGCGTCGACGCGTCCACGCCCGCGGCGGTGAGCGCCGCCCTGAGCCACGCCGAGTCCGCCGCCGAGAGCCGACTGCTGCCGCCGACGCTGGTGCTCTGGAGCCCGCCCGACGGAGCCGGAGCCGGTACCGGCGCGGAAGGAGCCCGAGCCGAAGAGGGCGTGGACCGGCCGCTGCCGGCCGCCCTGACGGCGCTCCCGGCGGGCTCGACGCTCCGCGTGGAGGTCGAGCACTGGCAGAGCGCGCGGGGCGAGACGGTCGAGCTGCCCGGAGTGGCCCCCGTACCCGTCGCCGCCCGCGTGCCCACCACACCCTCCGCGTGGGCCCGGCTGCCGCTCGGCGTCCACCGGCTCTCCGCCGAGGCCCCCGACGGCCGTACGGAACACGCCGTGCTCGTCGTCGCGCCCGAACGCGTCCCGCAGGCCCCCGCCCGTACACACGGCTTCCTGGTGCAGCTCTACTCGCTCCTCTCCGCACGCTCCTGGGGCATGGGCGACCTCGGCGACCTCGCCGAACTGGCCACCTGGTCGGGCCGCTCCCTCGGCGCCGGCTTCGTCCAGATCAACCCGCTGCACGCCGCCGTGCCCGGCGCGCCGACCGACCCCTCCCCGTACCGCCCCTCCTCGCGCCGCTTCCCCGACCCGATCCACCTGCGGATCGAGGCCGTGCCGGAGTACGCGTACGTACACGGCCCGGACCGCGAGCGGCTGGACGCGCTGGTGGAGAAGGCCGCGGCGCTGCGCGAGGCCGTCCTGGGCAAGAGGCCCGACACCGAGACCGGCCGGACCGGCGAGTACGGCGAGCTGATCGACCGCGACGCCGTGTGGGAGCTGAAGCGCGCGGCCCTGGAGATCCTGGACCGCGTCCCGCTCGGCCCCGGCCGCCACGCCGACTACTGCGACTTCCTGGCCGCCCAGGGCCGCGCCCTGGAGGACCACGCCACCTGGTGCGCCCTCACCGAGGTGCACGGCTCCCGGTGGCGCGACTGGCCGGAGGGGCTGCGCGACCCGCGTTCCGCCGAGACCTCCGCCGCGCGGGCCCGGCTCCTCGACCGCATCGACTTCCACTGCCGCCTCGCCTGGCTCACCGACGGACAGCTCGCCGACGCCTCACGGGCCGCCCGCGAGGCCGGCATGGCCGTCGGGATCGTCCACGACCTCGCCGTCGGGGTCCACCCGGACGGCGCCGACGCCTGGGCGCAGCAGGACGCCTTCGCGGACGGCATCTCCGTCGGCGCCCCGCCGGACGCCTTCAACGCGCTCGGCCAGGACTGGGGGCTTCCCCCCTGGCGCCCGGACGTCCTGGCCGCGTCCGGCTACGCCCCGTACCGCGGACTGCTCCAGGGCCTGCTGAGGCACGCGGGGGCGCTGCGGATCGACCACGTCATGGGGCTGTTCCGGCTCTGGTGGGTGCCGGAGGGACAGCCGCCCACGCACGGCACGTACGTGCGCTACGACGCGGAGGCGATGCTCGCGGTCCTCGCCCTGGAGGCGCACCGTTCGGGCGCCGTCGTCATAGGGGAGGACCTGGGCACGGTCGAACCCGGCGTACGCGAGGCGCTGGAGCGGCGTGGTGTGCTCGGCACGTCGGTCCTCTGGTTCGAACGCGACTGGGACGGTACGGGGCGCCCGCTGCCGCCCGAGAGCTGGCGCGAGGGGTGCGTGGCCACCGCCACCACCCACGACCTGCCGTCCACGGCGGCGCGGCTCACCGGCGAGCACGTGGAACTGCGCCACCGCCTCGGCCTGCTCACCCGCCCGCTGGAGCAGGAGCAGTCGGACGAGCACGCGGAGGTCGCGGAATGGCTCGGCTGCCTCACCCGGCTCGGCCTGCTGCCCGGCGGCGACGGCGACGAGGAGGAGACCATCCGCGCCGTCTACCGCTTCCTGCTGCGCACCCCGGCACGGATGGTCGGGGTCTGGCTGCCGGACGCGGTGGGTGACCGCCGCCCGCAGAACCTGCCGGGCACCTGGGACCAGTACCCCAACTGGCGGCTGCCCGTCGCGGACGCGCGGGGCCGCCCGATGGCGCTGGAGGACCTGGCCGCGTCGCCGCGCCTGCACCGGCTGGCAGAGGTGCTCCGGCACGCCTGACCCCCGCGTACGTCTCCCCCGCGGAAGCCGCACGGTGCGGTACGGCACCCCGCCCGCGCGGGGCCGGGGGGCGTTCGCTACGTTTGCACCGTGGACAAGAAGAACACTCTGCGCGCCGGCGCCCTGGCAGCCGGTACGACGCTGATGATGCTGCTCATGACGTCCCCGGCCCTCGCGCTCACCCGCGATGACGGCGACGACCCCGGCCCGGGCCTGAGCGTGGTCGAGACCCTCGGCCTGTTCGTGGTCGCGCCGCTGGTGATCTTCGGCGTCATCGCCGGCCTGGTGATGGTGCTCGACAAGTCCCGCAAGCAGCACGCCTGACGCTTCCGCCTCCGAAGGCGCCGCCCGCACCCCGACCAGGTGCCCGGGCGGCGCCTTCGCGCGTCCCGGGCCCCCGGTCGGGGGCTACCGGGGCAGCCGCCAGGTCTGATTCTCGGCGGCGTGGCAGTCGAAGAGGATGAGCGGCGTGCCGTTCGACGTGACCCCGTCGGTGAGGTCCAGACACCGGCCGGAACCCACGTTCTTGAGCGTCCCGTCGGCCTGGCTCTCCCACTGCTGCGCCGGGCTCCCGTTGCACTCCCACAGCCGTATGGGCGTGTTGTTCTCCGTACCGCTCCATTCCACGTCCATGCACTTGCCCAGCGCCTGGAGCGCGCCCCCGCCGAGCACCTTCCACTGCTGGGCGTCGGTGTCGTTGCACGTCCACAGTTGCAGTACGGCGCCGTTCTCCGTGTCGGAGTTGGCGACATGGACACACTTGGACTCCATCCCGGTCACCGCGCCCACCGGATCCGCGGGTTTCTCGGGTGTCAGCTCCACGGGGGACTGGATCGCACTGGACGGCGCCGGTCCTGCCAGGTCGGTGGAGTCGTTCTCGCCCCAGCCGGGCTGGACCACGAGCAGCACCGCCCCGACGATCGCCACGAGCGCGGCGACACTCGCCGACACCAGGGCCGTCCGCCGTCCGGCGCCCCCGGCGGCCGGAGGCGCGGGAACGGGCCGCGCCGGGGCGAGGAGCGTCCGGGGGGCGGCGGCGATCGTCAGCTCCTCGTGCGGGGAGCGCGGCGGTGCGCCCGCGGACGGAGGCGTGTCCGCCTGGCCCGGCGCGCCGTCCACGACCGTCGGGGTGGCGCTCTGCGCGTCGGTGACGAGCCGCCGGTAGACGGGATCGTCGGTCAGCGCGGACCGCACGTCGCACCGCCGGATGATCTCCGCGGGATCGGGCCGCCGCTCGGGCGCCACATTCACGCAGGCGGTGATCAGCTCCGCGACCACCGGATCGACACCGTCGACGTCGATCTCCCCGTGGAGGGTGCGGTACACCACCCCGGCCGCGTTCTCCCCGAAGGGGCCGCGCCCGGTCGCCACGTAAGCCAGGGTGGCCCCGAGGGCGAACACGTCCGCCGCCGGGCCGACCTGGTTGTCGGCGAGCACCTCGGGCGCGGTGTAACCGAGGCTGCCCACCGTCTGCCCGAGCTGGGTCAGCGCGGTCTGGTCCGCCGTACGGGCGATGCCGAAGTCGATCAGCCGGGGCCCGTCGGCCGACAGGATGATGTTCTGCGGCTTCAGGTCACGATGGCTCACCCCGCGCGCGTGCACGTCCGCCAGCGCCTCGGCGAGAGCGGCGAACAGCAGCAGACAGAACCGGCCCGGCAGCACGCCCGGCTGCTGCGACCGTACGGCCGCTCCGAGCGTCGGGCCCGGCACGTACTCCGTCGCCAGCCAGTAGGGGCGCGCGTCGACCTCACAGTCCACCAGCGCCGCCGTGTACGCGCTGCGCACCCGCCCCACGGTCTCCACCTCCCGGCGGAACCGGGCCAGTATGTCGGCGGACTCGGCGAAGTCGTCCCTGACCACCTTCAGCGCGAGCAGTCGGCCCCCCGGCGAACGTCCGAGGTAGACCTGCCCCATGCCCCCGGCGCCGATGCGCCCGAGAATCGTGTGGTGGCCGAGCTTGGTGGGGTCAGTGGTACGCAGCTTTTTCACGGCGGGATCATCTCGCATGCCGCGCGCGGAAGTTGAACTGGGTAGGCGCTGAGACCGGCTGGAAAACACCGATCCGCCCCTCACGTCCACGCCGCCGGCCGCGCCCGGGGCGTCGGTGGCATCGTGAAGTGGGAGCGGCGGTCGATCGGTGCGGTGCGGTGCGGTCTGGTCCGGTCCGGTCGGGTCAGACGATCTGCGGCACGGCGCCGGCGATCTCGTCGTCCCAGTTGGTGACGATCGGCTTCTCGACCACGGCCGGCTCCGGGAGCTTCAGCGAGACGGGGTTCTCGTCCTCCTCGGAGGTGGCGACGATGACTTCCTCGAACTCCACACCGGAGTCGCCGTTGGTGGTCTTGGGGTTGATACCGGCGTAGGCGACGGTGGAGCCGGTGAGCTTGATCGCGTCTTCGCCGCCCTGTCCGACCGGGGAGGCGACCCCTTCCCGCTTCGAGCCGAAGGACACGCTGGGGGTGTTGGGGTCGAGGTAGCAGGTGATACCGGACTTGGCGGAGACCGTGACGAGGTAGTAACCGCCGGCCTGGGTCTCCGAGGTGACCTTGAAGTTCAGGTCGTTGGTGCCGCAGGACTGCCCGTAGCCGTCCTTGCCGCTGTCGCCGGAGCCCGCCGCAGAGCCGGTGGAGCCGGAGTCCTTGGAACCGGAGTCCTTCGAGCCGGAGCCGGCATTCGAGGCCGTGGCCGAGTCCGAGCCGGAGTCCGAACCGGAGCCGCCCGTGGTGGAGCTCTCACCGGCGCTGCCGGCGGTGGCGGACTCCGTGGCGGAGGAGGTCGCGGCGGCGGCGCCGTCCTCCTCGGGGCCGCACGCGGTGGTCGTGGCGGCGAGGGCCGTCACGGCGGCCGCGGCGAGGACGAGGCGGGTGGAACGGGCGGCGAGACGCGAGCGCATCTTGATCTCCAGCGGCTGTCGGTTGCGGTGTTTCCTGCTGACACCGACGACATTAGGGCCGGGTCGATCCTGAAACGATCCCGCGGATGTCCGGGTTCTGTCTCAGCGATCCGGTTCCGTCAAGACGCGTCGAATCTCGCCAACCCGCAGCTCAGGGGCGCCCGGTGACCACCCGTGGGCAGTCACCGGGCCCGGACCACAGGCCCCCGGCGTCAGCCGGCTACGCGGCCCCCGCCTCGTCCGCCGCCTGGGCCCGCAGCGCGCGTTCCACGCCCGCGCGGGACTCCGAGATCAGCCGGCGCAGCGCCGCGTTCGGGCCCGCCGAGGCGAGCCAGGCGTCCGTCGCGTCCAGGGTCTCCCGCGTGACCTGGATCGCCGGGTAGAGGCCGATCGCGACCTGCTGGGCCATCTCGTGGGAGCGTGACTCCCAGACGTCCGCGACCGCCGCGAAGTACTTCTCCGCGTACGGCGCCAGCAGCTCGCGCTGGTCGGTCTGGACGAAGCCGCCGATCACCGCCTCCTGGAGGGAGTTGGGCAGCTTGTCGCTCTCCACGACGGACGCCCACGCCTCCGCCTTGGCCTCGGCCAGCGGACGGGCCGAGCGGGCTGCGGCGGCGTGGCGTTCGCCCGCCGCGGTGCGGTCGCGCTCGTACTCCGCCGCGATCTCCTCCTCGTCGTGGAGCCCGACCGCCGCCAGCCGCTGGACGAACGCCCAGCGCAGCTCCGTGTCGACGGCCAGGCCCTCGACCGACTCCGTACCGTCCAGAAGGCCCTGCAACAGGTCGAGCTGCTGCGGTGTACGGGCGGTCGCCGCGAACGCCCGTGCCCAGGCGAGCTGGTGGTCGCTGCCCGGCTCCGCCGACCTGAGGTGCGCCAGCGTGGCCTCCGTCCACCGGGTCAGCCCCGCCTCGCGCCACGCGGGCGCCGCGTACAGGTCCAGCGCCAGCTTCACCTGACGGTGCAGCGACTGGACGACGCCGATGTCCGACTCCTTCGCGATGCCGGAGAGCACCAGCGCCAGGTAGTCGCGGGTCGCCAGTTCGCCGTCGCGCGTCATGTCCCACGCCGACGCCCAGCACAGCGCGCGCGGCAGCGACTGCGTGAAGTCCCCGAGGTGCTCGGTGACCACGCGCAGCGACTCCTCGTCGAGCCGGACCTTCGCGTACGACAGGTCGTCGTCGTTGAGGAGGATCACGGCCGGGCGCGGGGTGCCCGCCGGGAAGGGCACCTCCGTACGCTCGCCGTCGACGTCCAGCTCGATCCGGCTCGTGCGGACGAGCTTGCCGTTCTCGTCCAGGTCGTAGCAGCCGACCGCGATCCGGTGCGGGCGCAGGGTCGGCTCCCCCTTGGCGCCGGCCGGGAGCGCCGGGGCCTCCTGCCGTACCGCCAGCGAGGTGACGTTCCCCGCCTCGTCCAGCTCGATCTCCGGACGCAGGATGTTGATGCCGGCCGTCTCCAGCCACGCCTTCGACCAGGTCTTCAGATCACGCCCGGAGGTCTCCTCCAGCGCGCCCAGCAGGTCCGGGAGGCGCGTGTTGCCGAAGGCGTGCGCCTTGAAGTACGCCTGCACGCCCTTGAAGAACTCGTCCTGCCCGACGTACGCGACGAGCTGCTTCAGCACGGAGGCGCCCTTGGCGTACGTGATGCCGTCGAAGTTGACGAGCACGTCGTCCAGATCGCGGATCTCCGCCATGATCGGGTGCGTGGAGGGAAGCTGGTCCTGCCGGTACGCCCAGGTCTTCATGGAGTTGGCGAACGTCGTCCAGGACTGCGGCCACCGCGAGTCCGGCGCGTACGCCAGGCAGGCGATCGACGTGTACGTGGCGAACGACTCGTTCAGCCACAGGTCGTTCCACCACTCCATGGTGACCAGATCGCCGAACCACATGTGCGCCAGCTCGTGCAGGATCGTCTCGGCCCGCGTCTCGTACGCGGCGTCCGTGACCTTCGAGCGGAAGACGTACTGGTCGCGGATGGTCACCGCGCCCGCGTTCTCCATCGCGCCCGCGTTGAACTCCGGGACGAAGAGCTGGTCGTACTTGGCGAAGGGGTACGCGTAGTCGAACTTCTCCTGGAACCAGCCGAAGCCCTGCCGCGTGACCTCGAAGATCGCGTCCGAGTCCAGGTACTCGGCGAGCGAGGGCCGGCAGTAGATGCCCAGCGGCACGGACTGCCCGTCCTTCTCGTACGAGCTGTGCACCGAGTGGTACGGACCGGCGATCAGCGCGGTGATGTACGTCGAGATGCGCGGCGTCGGCTCGAAGACCCAGAGGTGGTCCTCGGGCTCGGGAGCCGGTGAGTTGGAGACGACGGTCCAGCCCTCGGGCGCCTTCACGGTGAACTGGAAGGTCGCCTTCAGGTCGGGCTGCTCGAACGACGCGAAGACGCGGCGCGCGTCCGGCACCTCGAACTGCGTGTAGAGGTACGCCTGCTCGTCGACCGGGTCGACGAAGCGGTGCAGCCCCTCGCCCGTGTTGGTGTACGCGCACTCCGCGACGACCGTCAGCTCGTTCGGCCCCTCGTGCAGCTCCTTGAGCGTGATCCGCGAGTCGGCGAAGACGTCGGCGGTGTCCAGCGCGGTGCCGTTCAGCACGACCTCGTGCACGGCGGGCGCCACCAGGTCGATGAAGGTCTCCGCCCCGGCCTCCGCGCTGCGGAACCGCACGGTGGTCACGGACCGGAAGGTGCCGCCCTCCTGCGCGCCGCTGAGATCGAGGTCGATCCCGTACGAGTCAACGGTGAGGAGGCGCGCGCGCTGCTGCGCCTCTTCGCGGGTCAGATTTGTGCCAGGCACCCGGTTCATCTCCTCGGTATGTGACGTGTGGAGTCATCCTTCCACGGCCGGTACGGGAGATGCGGTGGCACAGGGCTGCCCGGCCTTTCCCGGGAGGCCGGGCGTGCGCGGGTGTTGATCCGGGGCCTCTCCGGGCGAACGCTTGTCCTATGCATCGGAGGGAACAGGCCGCCGGACCGCCACCGGAGAAGAGCGCGTTCTCCCCGTCCGTCCTCGCCGTAGCCGCCGCCACCTGCTGTGTCGTCACCACCGAGATGCTGCCCGTCGGCCTGCTCACCCCCCTCGGACGGGGGCTGGGGGCCTCCGACGGTACGGCCGGGCTCGCCGTCACCCTGCCCGGACTCGTCGCGGCGCTCGCCGCGCCCCTGCTGGCGGTCGCCGCGCGCCGCGCCGACCGGCGGACCCTGCTCCGTACGCTGCTGCTCCTGCTCGCAGCCGCCAACGTGCTCTCCGCGCTCGCGCCCGCCTTCGGGGTGCTGCTGCTGGCGCGCGCCCTGGTCGGGGTCTGCGTCGGGGGTGTCTGGGCGATCGCGGCCGGGCTCGCCGGGCGGCTCGTCGGCGGCGCAGGGGCGGGGCGGGCCACCGCCGTGATCTTCAGCGGGACGGCGGTGGCGTCCGTGCTCGGGGTGCCCGCCGGGACGCTGATGGGGGGCTTCGCCGGGTGGCGCTGGGCGTTCGGCGCGATGGCGGTGCTCGCCGTCGGGGCAGCCGCGCTGCTCGCCGTGCTGCCGCCGCTGCCCGCGCGGGAGGCGGTACGGCTCCGCGAGGTCGCCGGGCTGTTCCGGGTCCCGGGCGTGCGCGCCGTCCTGGTGACGGCCGGGCTGCTGGTCACCGGGCACTTCGCCGCGTACACCTACGTGCGGCCCGCCTTGGAGCGCGTGGAGGGTATTGGCCCCGGACCGGTCAGCGGGCTGCTGCTGGGGTACGGGGCCGCCGCTCTCGCGGGCACCTTCCTGGCGGGCGCGGTCGCCGCCCGCGCCCCACGCCGGGCGCTGCTGGGCCTCGCGGCGCTGCTGGCCACGACGGTCCTGCTGACCGTCCCCGCGGGCGGTTCGGCGGCCGCCGCCGTGGCGCTGCTGCTGGTGTGGGGCGTGGCGTACGGCGGGGTGCCCGTCAGCGCCCAGAGCTGGCTGATGACGGTGGTCCCGGACCACCGGGAGGCGGGCTCCGCGCTCTTCACCGGGGTGTTCAACGCGGCCATCGCGCTCGGCGCGCTCCTCGGCGGCCGGGCGGTGGACCGCCACGAGGTCGCCGGGGCGTTCGGCCTCGGCGGCGTGCTGGCCGCGCTCGCCGTCGTCCTGGGGGCGGGGATGACGGCGGGGCGGGTGCCTCGTACCACCGGCCACTGAGACCGGGAGGTACGAGGCACCCGCCCCGCCGCCGTAAGCGTCCTCGTGAGCCGCCCTGAGCCGGAGCCGCCGCCCAGGGCCGCTCCGTAACCGCCGTAAGCCGCCGTACGCCCGCCGTGAGCCGTCCTACGCCGTCAGCTCGGCCGCCACCAGCTCCGCGATCTGGACCGCGTTCAGCGCGGCGCCCTTGCGCAGGTTGTCGCCGGAGAGGAAGAGCGCCAGGCCGTTCTCCGCCGTCTCGTCGTGACGGATGCGGCCGACGTACGACACGTCCTTGCCCGCCGCCTGGAGCGGCGTCGGGATCTCGGACAGCTCCACGCCCGGCGCGTCCTTCAGCAGCTCGTAGGCGCGCGCCACGCTCAGCGGGCGGGCGAAGCGGGCGTTGATCTGGAGGGAGTGGCCGGAGAAGACCGGTACCCGGACGCAGGTCCCGGAGACCTTCAGCTCCGGGATCTCCAGGATCTTGCGGGACTCGTTGCGGAGCTTCTGCTCCTCGTCGGTCTCGAAGGAGCCGTCGTCCACGATGCCACCCGCGAGCGGCACCACGTTGAAGGCGATGGGGCGCTGGTAGACGGCGGGCTCGGGGAAGTCCACGGCCCCGCCGTCGTGCGTCAGCTTGTCCGCCTCGGCGACGACCTTCTGCGCCTGGCCGTGCAGCTCGGCCACCCCGGCGAGCCCCGAGCCGGACACGGCCTGGTACGTCGTGGCGACCAGCGCGGTCAGCCCCGACTCGTCGTGCAGCGGGCGCAGCACGGGCATGGCGGCCATCGTGGTGCAGTTCGGGTTGGCGATGATGCCCTTGGGGCGGTCCGCGATCGCGTGCGGGTTGACCTCGGAGACGACGAGCGGGACCTCGGGGTCGCGGCGCCAGGCGGAGGAGTTGTCGATCACGACGGCGCCCTGTCCCGCGACCTTCTCGGCGAGCGCCTTGGAAGTGGCACCACCGGCGGAGAAGAGCACGATGTCGAGCCCGGAGTAGTCGGCGGTGGACGCGTCCTCGACCGTGATCGGGGCGGACCCCCACTCGATGGTGGAGCCCGCGGACCGGGCGGACGCGAACAGCCGCAGCTCGGTGACCGGGAAGTTCCGTTCGGCCAGGATGCTGCGCATGACCGTGCCGACCTGACCGGTGGCTCCGACGATTCCGACCTTCACTGGGGCTCCTTCACTCGCGACTGTCCCGGGAACGCGTTCTCTCATGATGCGTATGTCCCCGGCCGGTTTGTCCAATCCATTGTCCGAGGAGCGGGACAGGAACCGGGGTGAGGCGCCGGACAAGCCGAAGGGCGGGCGCCCGTTCGGACGCCCGCCCCTCACCGACTGTGACGCGGGGTTACGGTGTGACGCTCTCGATGATCACGCTGCCGGTGCCCGCGGCCGTACCGCGCGCGTTGAGCAGCTTGACCTCGCCGAAGAACTGCCGGCCCGCCGGGGCCGCGCTGTTCACCAGGACGTTCGCCGAGACCTGCGCCGACGCGCCGGTGGCGAGCTTCACCGGCTTCGAGGCGTCGGCCGTGACCGAGCCCAGGGACGCCGAGTAGTACACGTCACGGTAGTCGTACGCCGTGGACCCGGCCGGGACCGAGTAGGCGTCCACCACGACCGTGTACGTACCGGCGGCCGGGTCGGCCAGGCTGACGGACTCCTCCGAGCCCGCCGACGTGGACGCGCCGACCTGCGCACCGTCCTTGTAGACCAGGAGGTCCAGGTCGGCGCCGTTGTCCGAGGTGCCGCCGATGGCCACGTCGAGCCGCTCGACGCCCGCGCCGAGGGTGACGGTGGTCGTCTGCTGGTCACCGTCCGAGATCGTCGGGCGGGTGACCTTCGCCGAGCCCAGCGAGCCGCCGCCGAGCGTGCCGTCGATCGCGGCGAAGCCGTTGGTGACCTTCCAGGAGACCGGCGTGGCGGTGCCGATCTTCGCGGCGGGGATCGAGGTGACCGCCGGGTCGAAGGAGGCGCCCAACAGCGTCACGTCCAGGGTGTACGGGTTGTCCAGCAGCGGCGACGTACGGCGCGACTCGACCTCGATCTCCCAGACACCGGGCGCCGGGTCCGCGTACGAGCGCACGTCGGGGCGGCAGGTGTTGGCCGGGTTCGGGTAGTTCGGGTAGCAGTAGACCGTCGAGCTGTTCTCCATCGCCACGCCGTACGGGTGCAGCGAGATGAAGCGGGTCTGGCTGTCCTTGGCGAGCCCGCCGAGCGCCACCTCCAGCGTCCCCGCGCCCTCCGGCACGGTGACGAAGTACGAGGTGGAGCTGTTGCGCTGCACCGAGTCCTTCGCGGTGACGGTGTACGCGGGCTTCGAGGCGCCCGTCAGCTCCTTCGCGACGACGACGGTGGCGAGGATCTGCTTGTCCACGCCCTCCGTGCGGCGGTCGTCGACCTCCAGGATCGCGCTGTGCACCCCGGCGGAACCGGGCCTGGCCTGCACGGTGACGGTCACCGGCTGGTTCAGCGGCAGCTTGATCCGGTCACTGCCGAGCAGCCGGAACGTACCGTCGTCGTACTTCCACTTAAGCCGGTGCTCCAGCGCGCCCTTGCCACCCGTGGTCCGGGTGATGGTGACGTCGTACGTCCGGCTCTTGCCGGCCTTCAGCCCGCCCTCGCGGTCGTACACGCCGGTGCCGAAGCCCGGGGTCTTCAGGAACTGGTCGAGCGCGGTGTCGACCGGCGCCTTCACACCGTACTCGTGCGCGGCGACCGCGTGCTTGCCGGAGGCACGCTCGATCGACTTCCACGCGTCCACGACATCGATCAGACCGGCGCCCTGCTCGTGCGCCTGGAGACCGGAGATCTTCGACGCCGTGCTGGTCAGCGCCGTCCGCAGCTTCGCCGGGGACAGCTCGATCTTCTTCTGCTTCGCGGCCGAGATCAGCAGCGCGCTCGCGCCCGCGGCCTGCGGGGAGGCCATCGAGGTGCCCTGGAGCATCGAGTAGCCGGGCGGCAGCGCGTACCCGGCCTCGGCGACCGGGCCGCCGGGCGCCCAGGTCTGGGTGGCGTTGATGGCGGCGCCGGGCGCGGTGAGGGTCGGCGTGAAGCCGCCGTCCTCGCGCGGGCCCCGGGCGGAGAAGGGCAGCAGCGCGTACTTCTTCGACACCCCGGAGCCGTAGTTGGCGGCCCAGGTGTCCTTGGAGATCGACGCGGCGACCGAGATGACCTTGTCGGCCAGGGCCGGGTCACTGATGGTGTTGGTGCCGGGGCCGTCGTTGCCCGCCGAGATGACGAGCTGGACGCCGTAGGTGTCGATGAGCCGGTTGTACAGCTCGGCGCGGGCGTTGTTGCCGTCGTTGAGCGGCGGCAGACCGCCGATCGACATGTTGACGATGTCCACGCCGCGGTTGACGACGAGGTCGATCATGCCCTCGGTGAGCGCGACGCTGGTGCAGCCGCCGCTCCAGGTGCAGGCGCGCGAGGAGACCAGCTTGGCGCCGGGCGCCGCGCCGTTCATCTTGCCGCCGAAGAGCCCGTTGGCCGCGGTGATGCCCGCGACGTGGCTGCCGTGCGAGCCCTCGATGACGCCGATGCTGACGTAGTCGGAGGTCGCGCCCGCCGAGTTGTGGACGACGTCCTTGCGGATCTCGACGGTGAACGGGATGCGCTCGACCACCGGGGTCGCCGGGTTGTCCTTGCCGAAGTAGCCGATCTGGAAACCGTTCTTGTACGGCTTCATCGCGGCGTCGTCGGTGAAGTCGCCGTCGTTGTCCAGGTCGACGCGTACGGTGCCGGTCGCCGGGTCGTACAGCACGCCCCACACGTCGGTGGTGTCGCCGTCGCGGTTGAGGTCACCGGCCATCTCGCCGCCGAGCGTAGCCCGTTCGGCGAAGGTGGTGAACTTGTACGAGCCCGCCGGCGCCTTCCACGTACGGCCGGCCGCCGTGAACGACGGGCCGGTGACCGCGCCGTTCATCCGCAGCCAGGTGCCGTCGCCGTCGGAGACCGGGTCCGTCGCGGTCACCCAGTCGACGACCTTGCGCTCACCGGTGGTGGTCTTCTGGAGCGCCGGGTGGCCCAGGTCGATCCCGGTGTCCAGGATGCCGATGGTGACGCCGCGTCCGTCGGCCTTGGGGTGCTTCTTGACGAAGTCGACCGCGCCGGTCTCGAAGGACGGGTTGTACGGGTTCTTCGCGGGCGTCTTCCTGTCCGGCGCCGGGTACTTCTTCACGGCCGGAGTCTTCGATGCCTTCGACGACCGCGACGACGTGGCGCCCTGCGCGGTGTCCGCCGCGGGCTTCGGGTCGTCCAGCTCGATCTCCTGCTGGAGGTCGATGCCGTGGACCGACGAGAGCTTCTGGGCCGCCTTGATCGCCGCGTCCGCCTCGGCGGTGGGCAGCGTCGCGCGGACGTAGCCGAGCTTGTCGTACGTCTTGCCGACCACGGCGCCCTCGACGGCGTCCAGTTGGCCGGCGACCTGGCGGGTCGCGCCGGGGGCCGTGGCGATCATCACGGTGACGCTCTTCTCGCCCTCGGCCTTCGCCTTGGCGAGCAGATCGGCGTCGGCGGCCCCCAGCTTGTCGGAGCCGGCGGACGACTTCACGGGCGCGGGGGCGGCCGGGTCGTCGGCGCCCGTCGCGGAGAACGCGGGCCCCGCGCCGGTGGCCATCAGCGCGGCCACCAGGCCGGCCGCCGCCGTGACCCGGGCCATGCGTCTCGGCCCGGATATGGAGCTGTCGGATTCGGAGGTCATCAGCATCCTTGATCGATGAATGAGGAAGTCCGGATTGCGGTACCGGATGACCGCTCAGTTTTTCGTACAAGTGGGGGTTTTGAGGAGAGCTGTCAGGGGCGCGTTTGAGTCATGGCGGAGATCCGCCACCGCGTCATACGCGCCATCAGGGGACGCGCGCAGGGGCACGGGGAGGCGAGGAGGAGGCGACCGGGCGGCCGGCAAGAGGTGAACGGGCCACAGCTTCTCGGCAGGTTCTAGGCTCACGGGATGAACCAGGAGCTACGAGTGGCCGCTTACGCCGTGTGCGTCCACGACGGACAGATCCTTCTCGCGCGCTGGGTGGCGAAGGACGGCGCCAAACGCTGGACGCTGCCCGGCGGCGGCATGGACCACGGCGAGGACCCCGTCGACACCGCCGTCCGCGAGGTCGAGGAGGAGACCGGCCACACCAGCGAGATGACCGCTCTCCTGGGCGTGGACTCGATCCGCCGCCGCTACCCCCGCAAGCTGGGCGCGTTCGCCGACTTCCAGGGGCTGCGCATCATCTACGAGGGCCGCATCACCGGAGGCGAACTGCGCCCCGAGGAGGGCGGTTCCACCGATCTGGCCGCCTGGCACGCCGTGGACGCGCTCGCGGAACTCGACCGCGTCGAACTCGTCGACGTGGGGGTACGGCTGTGGCGCGAGCGCCCGGTCCTGGGCCGGGTCAGCGGTCAGGAGCCCGACCCGGTGGAAAACGCCCGACCGGAGAACGGCTGAAACAGGCCGACTCCCCCTGACGGTCGACTCCACCACGGTGGGCTGAGCCCCGCCGCGGCCGCTGCCCGCACGCCGGCCCGCCGAGATGACGGACACCGTGTGGCCGGCGGACGGGAAGCCCGACGCGTCGGGGCCGGGGTACGGCCTCGGCCTGATGCGGCAGCCGCTCTCCCGCGGCAAGGAGGTCCGGGGCCGCGGCGGCGGTGTCCACGGCTCGCGGTACAGCGCGGTGACCACGGAGGACGGCGGGCCCGCGCTCGCCCTCGGCCTCGACGGCGACCGGGCGGGCGGGCGACGCGGGCCAGGCCGACGAGGCCGAGTTCCGCGGCTGAGGCCCTGTCGGGGGGGGGGCGCGCGGCCCCCCCCCCCCGGCCCACAAAACGGGCGGGGGCCCCCCCCCCCCCCCCCCGCCCCCCCCCCCCCCCCCCCAAAGGCCCGACACCCCCCCCGGGCCGGCAGCGGACACCAC
>NZ_JBHZEJ010000001.1:0-6463 GCF_042756365.1 Streptomyces sp. NPDC059092 | reverse complement strand
CGGGCCAGGCCGACGTGGCCGTGGTCCGCGGCTGAGGCCCGGTGGGGGCGGCCCCGCGCGGCCCCGCCCCGGCTCCACTCATCTCGGCAGGACGACCACCCGCGCCGCCGGATCCCGGTCGTCCGCCGCCATCAGCGCCGTACGCACCACGGTCGCCTGCTGCTCCAGCGACTCCCGCAGCTTCCTCGGCGTGAGATGGACGACGGTGATGCCCAGCAGCTCCAGGTGCTCGCGCTTGCGGACCGTCGCCGTCCACTGCTCGTCGTCCGAGAGGTCGGGCCCGGCGTCCCGGCGCCCGCCCGGCCGCGGCGCCCGCGTGTCCAGCTCGATGGCGACCGCCCGCTCGGGCCAGTAGGCGTCCACCCCGCCGAGGTGCGGACCGCCGGGCAGCCGCAGGTCGACGTTCCACACCGGCTCCGGCAGCCCGTAGGAGCGCACCAGTTCGTACAGCCGCCCCTCGGCCAGGGTCCGCCCCTCCGCGAGCAGCGTGTCCACGGCGTCCACCACGTGCTGCCGGGAGAGCAGCCCGGACTGGCTCAACTCCCTGACGACCGTGGCCGGGTCGCAGTGCCCGCTCCGCACCGCCTCCGTCAGCACCTCCACCACGGAGGGCGCGTCCGAGAGATGCGCGACCGCGTCGGCCACCGCGCGCGCCACGGGCGCCACGGGACGGCCGTCGATCAGCTCGGGCAACGGCAGCACATGGGCGCGGATCAGCCGGGCGCACCCCGCGGAGCGCAGCCGCCGGGTGCGCGGGACGAGTACGTCGATCCGCTCCAGCGTGAGCAGCGGGGGAGCGGACGAGAACCCGTACAGCGACAGCGCCGCGAGCCCCGTGACCATCACCGTGCTGTACGTGACCGAGGCGGGCGCCGGGGCCGGGCTGTCAGGGCCGGGCTGTACGGGCACCTCCCCGCTGCCCGTGGCGGTCGGCCTGCCCGCGTACAGCAGCACCGCGTGCAGCCGCTCCTCCGCGGTCGGCGGTCCGGAGTGCAACAGGAAGACCCCCGGCAGCAGTTGCTGCCAGGGGCCGCCGGCCCGGCACCGCGCGGACACCCGCCCGGCCGGTACGCCGTACTCGCGGAGCTGCGCCGACGAGAGGACGCGGCTCCGCACATCGGCGGAGAGCCGGCCGAGAGGGAAGGGGCGGGGGGAGACCGGGGTGTTGTTGTTCATGCCGGGTGTCTCCCCCCGCGAGGCGGGGGGACTAACCGCCGTGACGAATCTGTCGGCAAATCCGGACAACCTCGTACTAAAGTAAGGGTGTTCGACTGCCGATCAGACAGACCGCCTTTCCACCCCCGGAGTTTGTGATTCCGCAGGTGTCACGGGCCGTGGCGGCCCCCGTCGCTCAGCCCGCGGCCGCCGCGTCGCACTCCTGTCCGCGCAGCGATCGCGCCAAGTCGTCCGCCGACTCCATGACCAGCCGGCGCAGCGCCGGCGCCGTGTTCCGGTGCGCGGCGAGCCAGGACTCCGTCGCCTCCAGCGTCGTACGGTCGTCCTGGAGCCCCGGGAACAGCCCCTTCACCACGTACATGCCGATCTGGATCGAACGCTCCGTCCACACCCGCTCGATCGCCTCGAAGTACTTCGCGGCGTACGGCGCCAGCAGCTCCCGCTGACCGGGCCGGGCGAAGCCCGCGATCACCGCCTCCACCAGCGCGTTCGACAGCGCGTCGGACTCGACGACCTGCGCCCACGCCTGCGCCTTGACGGCGGCGGAGGGCCGGGCCGCCAGACAGCGCACCTGGTGGCGCTTGCCCGACGCCGTGTCGTCCCGCGCCAGTTCGGCGTCGATGGCCGCCTCGTCGGCCTGGCCGTGCGCCGCCAGCGGCTCCAGGAAGGCCCAGCGCAGCTCCTGGTCGACGCTGAGCCCGTCGATCTTCGCCGTGCCCTCCAGCAGACCGCGCAGAAGCTGGAGATCCGCCTCCGTCTCGGCGACCGCGGCGAAGAAGCGCGCCCAGGTGAGCTGGTGCTGGCTGCCCGGCTCCGCCGTCCGCAGCTCGCGCAGCGCGCCCTGCGCCAGCAGCAGCGCGCCCTCCGGGCGCCAGGCGGGCGCCGCGTAGTGGGTGAGCGCCGACCGCGCCCACGCGTGCAGCATCTGGAGCACCCCGATGTCCGACTCGCGGCCCGCGTGCCGGAAGACCAGCCCGATGAAGTCCCGGGCGGGCATGAGGGCGTCCCGTGTGAGGTTCCACAGCGCCGACCAGCACAGGGCGCGCGCGAGCGGGTCCGTGAGGTCGCCGAGGTGGTCGCGCAGGGTGTCCAGCGACCCCGCGTCGAAGCGGATCTTGCAGTACGTCAGGTCGTCGTCGTTGACGAGGACCAGCTCGGGCCGCTCGGCGCCGGCGAGGTCCTTGACGACCGTACGCGGCCCGTCCACGTCCGTCTCGGCGCGCGCGTACCGCACGAGGTCGCCGGAGGGCGACCGCCGGTACAGCCCGACGGCCACCCGGTGCGGCCGGAGTTCGGGGTGGGAGGGGGCGGCGTCCTGCACCACGGCCAGCTCCGTGATCCGGCCCTCGGCGTCACAGGTGAGCTGCGGGGTCAGGGAGTTGACCCCGGCCGTCTCCAGCCAGGACCGCGACCAGCCCGCCAGCTCACGCCCGGACGTCTCCTCCAGGACGGCGAGCAGATCGCGCAGCCGCGTGTTGCCGTACGCGTGCCGCTTGAAATAACGCCTGGCGCCCTCCAGGAACGCGTCCCGGCCCACGTACGCGACGAGCTGCTTCAGCACGGACGCGCCCTTGGCGTACGTGATCCCGTCGAAGTTCAGCTTCGCGTCCTCCAGGTCACGGATGTCGGCCGTGACGGGGTGCGTGGAGGGGAGCTGGTCGGCGCGGTAGGCCCAGGACTTGCGGTTGTTGGCGAAGGTGATCCAGCCGTTGGTGAAGCGGGTCGCCTCCACGAGCGAGAAGGACCCCATGAAGTCGGCGAAGGACTCCTTCAGCCACAGGTCGTCCCACCACGTCATCGTGACGAGGTCGCCGAACCACATGTGCGCCATCTCGTGCAGGATCACATTGGCCCGGCGTTCGTACGACGCGGAGGTCACCCGGCCGCGGAAGATGTACTCCTCGCGGAAGGTCACCAGACCCGGGTTCTCCATCGCGCCGAGGTTGTACTCGGGCACGAACGCCTGGTCGTACTTCCCGAAGGGGTACGGGTAGTCGAAGTGGTCGTGGAAGAAGTCCAGCCCCTGCTTGGTGACGAGGAAGACGTCCTCCGCGTCGAAGTACCGGGCCAGTCCCTTGCGGCAGAGCGCGGTCAGCGGGATCTCCAGCACCGTGCCGTCCTCGAACGTGCGCCGGTAGGAGTCGGTCACCTCGTGGTAAGGACCGGCCAGGACGGCCGTGATGTACGTCGAGATCGGCTTCGTCTCCGCGAACCGCCACGTGCCGTCCGCCGGTGTCCCCTCGCCGTTGCTCCGAACGGTCCAACCCTCCGGCGCCGTCACCTCGAAGCGGTACGGAGCCTTCAGGTCGGGCTGCTCGAAGTTGGCGAAAACTCGACGGGCGTCGGCGGGCTCGTACTGCGTGTAGAGATAGACCTCGCCGTCCTCCGGGTCGACGAAGCGGTGCATGCCCTCGCCCGTACGGCTGTACGCGCACTGCGCGTCCACCGTCAGCTCGTTCTCCGCGAGCAGGTCCTCCAGGGCGATCCGCGAACCGTCGAAGACGGCCGCCGGGTCCAGGTCGAGGCCGTTGAGCGTCACCGCGGTCACGCCCGGCGCGATCAGATCGGCGAAGGTCGCGGCGCCGGGCTCGGCGCAGCGGAACCGGATCGTGGTCACGGAGCGGAAGGTCCGCGGCGCGTCCCCGTCCGCCTCGCCGACCGCCGACCGCAGGTCGAGGGCCACCTCGTACCCGTCTACGGACAGCAGGTCGGCCCGCTCACGGGCCTCGTCGCGGGACAGGTTCTCACCGGGCACGGTCACTCCTCTGTGGCTCGCTTCGTCGCGGGTCTCGCTCGTCCGAAACAGCAACGATCCTCGCACGTACCACTGACAGCGGAAACGGCGGAACGCGGGAAGCCGGGGACGCGGGAATGCCTCCGGCCGATCACCGCGTTGGAATCACCGAGGTGTGTCCACCCGCCATGAGGAGAGAAATGTCCGAGAAGACGCCTGTTGACTTCTGGTTCGATCCGCTGTGCCCCTGGGCCTGGATGACCTCCCGCTGGGTCCTCGAAGTGGAGAAGGTCCGCGACATCGAGGTCCGCTGGCATGTGATGAGCCTGGGGGTCCTCAACGAGGACAAGCTGGACCAGCTCCCCGAGGAGTACCGGGAGAACATGCTCCCCGGCGGCAAGTCCTGGTGGTCGGTACGGGTGGCCGTCGCCGCGCAGCAGCTCCACGGCGACGAGGTCGTCGGGAAGCTGTACACCGCGCTCGGCACGCGCATCCACAACCAGGGCGAGGGCGTGAACCGCGAGTCCATCGCCGCCGCGCTGGCGGACGCGGGGCTGCCCGCCGACCTGATCCAGTACGCCGACTCCGACGCGTACGACACCGAGCTGCGCGCCTCCCACAAGGAGGGCATCGACAAGGTCGGCCAGGAGGTCGGCACCCCGGTCATCGCGGTCCCCGGCTCCGACGGCGAGCAGATCGCCTTCTTCGGCCCGGTGGTCACGCCGGCGCCCAAGGGCGAGGAGGCCGCGAAGCTCTGGGACGGCACCCTGATGGTCGCGTCGATCCCGGGCTTCTACGAGATCAAGCGCACGCGCACGGCGGCCCCCAGCTTCGAGTAGCCGAGTTCACGGAAGAGGCGGACCAGGCAGAAGAGCCTGAAGGTCCGGTAGGGCCCCCGCGAGTCCGGCCTCGCGGGGGCCCTCCGTCATTCCGTCCGCACGTGAAGGGTGAGAAGACGATCACGAGCAGGACGTGTGAGGTGCCGTGACAGGGCGCCGGTGCCGGTCCCGGTGTCGTGTCACGGCACGAGCAGGAGGCTGTGGGCGCGCTCCTTGGCGGACGCGTAGCGCTTGGCGACGTCCTGCCAGTTCACGAGCTTCCACATGGCCTCGATGAAGTCGACCTTCTGGTTCTTGTACTGGAGGTAGAAGGCGTGCTCCCAGGCGTCGAAGACCAGGATCGGCACGGAGCCCTGGCCGACGTTGCCCTGGTGGTCGTAGACCTGCTCCACGATCAGCCGCGCGCTCACCGGCTCGTACGCCAGCACGCCCCAGCCCGATCCCTGGGTGGTGGCGGCGGCCTTGCTGAGCTGCGCCTTGAAGCCCGAGAAGGAGCCGAAGGACGCGGTGAGGGCGTCCGCCAGCTCGCCGGCCCCGTCGGCGGCGAGCGGCTCGCCGCCACCGTCGCCCGCCATGTTGTGCCAGTAGATGGAGTGCAGGATGTGGCCGGAGAGATGGAACGCGAGGTTCTTCTCCAGCCCGTTGACCGCACCCCATGTCTCCTTGTCGCGCGCCTCCTCAAGCTGTTCGAGGGTGTCGTTGGCGCCCTTGACGTAGGCCGCGTGGTGCTTGTCGTGGTGCAGCTCGACGATCTGCGGATTGATGACCGGTTCGAGTGCCGCGTAGTCGTACGGCAGTTCAGGAAGCGTGTACACGGCCATGGCGGGCCCCTCCGGCTGTCTTATTGCACATCCTGTGCAACTGCACGCTAGCAGCAAGAGGTCGGGTCGGGTCGGCGACACCACCGACCGGCGTGGGTGCCCCCCTGTGACACCTTCGGTGTGTGACACCTTCGACAACGCGCTGACCTCCGCTTTGTGGATGGCTGACGGTGATCCGCCGGGGACCCGTGGGTTACGGTCGGGCTGTCCCCAGGCGCCCACCGCGGCGCCCGTACCCGAACGCGGAGTCCCCATGAGCACTGCTGCCGCAGCCCCCCGTACCGGAGTGGTTCTCGCCGACCTCCTCCCCGCCAGCCGCACCCGGGACATCGCCCTGGTCCTCGGCGGCGCCGCGCTGACCGGCCTCGCGGCCCAGATAGCCGTGCCCGTCCCCGGCTCCCCTGTCCCCGTCACCGGCCAGACCTTCGCCGCGCTGCTCGTCGGCACCGCGCTCGGTGCCCGCCGCGGCTTCCTCTCCCTCGCCGTCTACACCCTGGTGGGGATGGCCGGGATGCCCTGGTTCTCGGCGGGCTCCTCGGGCCCCGGCGGCGCCTCCTTCGGCTACGTCCTGGGCATGCTGCTCGCCGCCACGGTGGTGGGCGCGCTGGCCCGCCGCGGCGGTGACCGCTCCGTACTCCGCACGGCCGCGACGATGGTGGTGGGCTCCGCCGTGATCTACGCGGTCGGCGTCCCGTACCTCGCGCTCTCCACCGGGATGTCGCTGAGCGCCGCCGTAGCGGCGGGCCTGGTGCCCTTCCTGCTCGGCGACGCGCTCAAGGCGGCGCTGGCGATGGGCGCGCTGCCCGCCGCCTGGAAGCTCCTCGGTGACAAGCGCTGACGACGGCGCCGCACCGGACATGAGTGAGGCTCTTCGATCCGCGCACACGTGCGCG